>NZ_SJSA01000001.1:1947396-2271962 GCF_004766125.1 Duncaniella freteri | reverse complement strand
GTCCGAGACATGCATACGTATACCCAGCTCCAAAGTGTCTGCCCTTCCATCGAGCGAGTCAATGCTCATCTGCTGGTCTCCTGTCCGTATCATGCAGTGCTGAGATCTCTTTGTCCTGTGACGAGTCCTTCTATGGATGACCTCAACTTCGGCATTCAGTGAATCAATCTCCGTTGTTGCCTCTCATTCTCGGTCTCCAGATCCTCGATCACACCCGGATATATTGTCAAAACGGCTCATCCCGATGTCTTCTTGTGCGTCTCATAATCTCCCTTTAGTTCAATGTTTGCCGTTCCAGCTCATGCCCTTCCGAAGCGACATACTTCTGTTGAGCTGCTCCGCTAGCCCCCTCCACCTGTATTACGGGGATAATGCTTTCCTCCTTGTGCACGTAGCTATCGAGCCAGTCGGCGAACTGCTCCTCCGTCGGGTACTTCCCACGACGGAACCACGCTTTTAGCTGTGCTATTGTCCTTATTGCCATAATCTCGGGGTATTATTTATGTCTACTTAACGCGCATTTATGTATGCCAGCACATATATTGGGGGGCGGTTCTCGTGAGCTCTCACCCTTGCCATAGTCCAGTGTGTTTATCCCATGAGGTGAACACTCGAATATTGTTGTGGCATTAGGCCAGGAATTGCTGCCGTGCCCTTTCCAGTCTCCGCTTCCCCCTTTCCACAGCATTCTCCTCATGGCTGTGACGGGGTATTGTCTCCTCCGTGAGCGTCACTTTCTTCAGTCCGCCGCCGGTCCCGGGGCTCTCATAGTCCCGTCACTGTCATGGAGACCGACAACGAAACGTCCCCTCAGGTCAGTACCCTGAAATAACCATCCTGGGTCGTGTACCTTACGCCGTTCGCGTTTACCGCAGTGTGTTGAATGTCGAGCCAATGGCATTGAACAGCTCCGGATGATCGGACTTCCTTAATGGCTGTCCGTCACATAGCACATAGCCTTGTGGCACCCGGAACCGGCCCACATCTGGACTATCCCCAACGGGTGCCGGCTGAACGGCCGCCCAGCTCATTGCGGAGCGACCGGTTCTCGTCCATCAGTCCCTTTATGCTCTTAATGTCTGTGAAGCTCTCCCAGTGTAGTTTTCCTCTCCTATGCCGGGCGCAAGACTCCGGCGCGTGTAGGCTTTCGGGTAGTCCGTATTATTGCACTTACCGGGATTGCTTCTTGTTTCACATACATGCCGCTTGTGGTCGGTCCGCCATCCCAGGGCAGAACCTCACCCTCCGGCGCGTTCTTGGTCCTTACGAATACATAGCCAGCCCCCTGCGGTCCCCTCGCTGTTGGGCTCGCAACCCCAGAGAACCACACGGTCGCCTCCTATGTTGCCGGCAATGGCTGCAAGTGCCACCATTTTTTGCAATAGTCCAGCGTCTCGCAGTCCAGAGGAAAATCTTTGTTTGCCTGTGTCAGAAAATTACCTAATATTTTGTCCATTGTCATTTATGGTTTTATAGCGTAGCGTTTGCCCGCCAGTTTATACATGTTCAATATTGCCCGTAGTCTCTTTCCGTCTCGGCCGTCCACAGTTCCTCCGGCACCGTCACCCAGAAGTCATAACCGCTCGTGCCGTTGAATCCCTCCCGGTGTATGCTCACCCGCGCCCCGCGCCTCCCGCGGCACCATCACCCACCCGTCCATATCGCGAAGCCATACCGCCGCAGCTTCCCGGTTTCCGACACTGTCGCTGTCCTCTATCTCTATGCGGCGCAGTCCCGGGTCAAACTCATCATTAAGTGCCCCGCACAGCTGCACACCTGCCCGTTATGTCTCAGCCGGTAAGCTTGTTGCGCTCCTGTATGCGCGCAGCTCCTGGAGCAAACGCCCCAGCGGGCTGACCCCGGCATATATCAGAGCCCCGGAAAGCGGGCGCCGTAGCCACGTCGGCAATGTCAGCAGCGCCAGCCGCTTGATATTTACGTTATAGGTTCTGTCAGCCTTGTTCGTCATACGCTTTCATGTTTACAGTTATCGCCCCTGGTCTGAAATAGCCCGCTGCGGGGGTCAGACGCGCGTTAATCTGTGTCGTTGTACTCTCGTTTACGGCCTGCGCGGTGCTACCCCGCAACTCCACTATTTTCACCCCCTCTACCTCTTGCAGGCGGTCAACGAGGGCCATATTCGTATATTCGCCGTTAAAAGGCAAATTCTCAATATAATCGCAGATCACATCACGGCATGCGGTTTGAACAACGGCAGGATCCAGCATAGCATTGTAGTAGATATCCACAGTACAGTCGAATGTATCCGCCTCCATATTCACAAGTGCGGTGCGCACGCCGGCATCCTTAATCTCGTTTATATAGGCTTTCAGCTGCTTTTCCTGTTCCGCTGTTATCGGTTTGCGCACTCCGCCACTCTCTCCGGCTACTTTTATTGTCAGCAGACTGGCATCCTTGCTCTCCATAGCGACCGCATGTTTTACGACACACGCCGCCGCTATATCCCCCTCAGTCATTCCGGTAGTGTCGTATGTGTCGCTGTCCTGTTCAAGCTCGTGGCCTGCCATGAAGCGGAGCACCTTATCGCGGTACCATTTCGGGCGGTGGGCTATAAGTTCCTCCAGTTCCGCCGTTACCTCCGCTTTGTGCCTGCTTACAAGCTGCTCGACGCTCCAGGCACAGACCGCCCAGACATAAAGCAAAATATTTTCAACACTTGCCGCACCGAATATGTCGCCGAACTCTGAGCCCGGGGTAAACCCGTACAGTTCCGCCGCAGACTCATTGCGCATAAACTCGCGTGCGATCTCTGTTTTAATTTCGTTAATATTGCGTGCCATTTTACTACTCATTTAATAGCTGTTTAATCGATTTTTAATCGCTCTGCCTAAGCAGAGAAATGCTGTTTAACTCACGATAAAATCTATTTCAATGCCCATAAAGCCAATACCGCCGTAAGGGCAAGCCGCCATATCTTCCGGGCTTATTTCGGTTGCCGGCTCCACCTTGTGCGCCTTGTAAAGTTCAACGGTTCGGGTGTCTCCACCCTCCACCGGTACCGGAACTATCAGCACACTCCCATCCTCCAGCCGGTCGGTTATGCTCATACCGTTAGCCTCTGCCAGTGCGAGCACCGTTTCAATGTGTCCGCCCGTTTGCAGGGCAATATCAAGCAGTGTTTGCCTCTCTTTCGCTGTCGTTCTCATCGTTCTATGCTGATAGTTCCGTCAGTCTCCATTACTACACGCTCACAATCGACCCCGCAACCGCGTAACATCTGGCGAACCTCACCGGGCCACATTACATCGGGCTGACCGGCGCGAAGTCTGCCGGCTTCACCGCCTAAAAGGGGGTGCTCCTTAATGTCTCCGCGCATGGTGGTGACAACCGCCTCGGCGGTTTGCCCCTCGGTGTCTCCAATCGCTATGCGGCCGTGTTCGGTCAGCAGGTCGCCGGTGATACTGTCAATTAACATGCCTTTCATCGCTGTTGTTATTTTTTCGGTTGCTCATAATCGGTGCTGAATATCTCGTAATCTTCATCGCTGACCGCGCTGATTTCAACTACCTGATAATTGGCTTCTGTCATTTGGCTGAGGGAATAACTTCTAATCACAAGCCGCCCGATATTCAAAGCGTCTAAAAATTCGCTGTGAACTCTCAGAGCCTCATTTGCTTCCAACAGCTTGCGAACTTCCCGCACCTCATTGGTCGGCCATTTATCGGCTATCTCTCCACCCTCGACACATTGCAAGCCCAGCACGATATTAACCGCCCAATCGCCGGCGTTTATATACTCTTTCACCGTGCCGTCTCTACCGGTCAGAGCCGTGCTTATAATCCTATGTTCTCGGCTGGCTGCTGCCACTGCATCGGCAAATGTCAGCCCCACGCCGTTTTCTCGCTCCAGTCTGAGGGGGCAGAGTACCCAGCGCCCCTCCCAATATTCCGGGTCGGTGATAGGCTGCCCAATCTCGTGCACGGTTATGCCGTCACGCTCAGGACTTCCGCCCAGTTCCTTGAAGCGTATAAGTTTTTTAGCCATGTGCTGCCCCCAGCTCATAGCTGCAAGATCTATGCTGACAGGTAATTTTTTACCTCCTAAGCTCGGTTGTGGAATTAGGCTCATGACATTGCTAATTGTGTGTCGTTTAGCGCTCCCATAAGGGTCTCCAAAATAACAGCCTTGACCTTTTCGGTACTTTCGCCGACGGTCGCGGTGTGTATCTCGAAGCGCTCGACAAGTTTGTCAATATTTACAGTTATGTTTCTTATTTTTCCGCCTCCGTCACTGCCGGATCCTTTGCCGCCTGTTCCACTCGCACCGCTCAGAGTGTTGCCGGTGGGGTTGACTTCCGGAACAGTCACCCCCGGAACCGTCGCACCGCTTCCGTTGGTTGTTGGCTTGTTTCCTTTGGGACTCTTTTTGCCCTCTTTTTGGGCGGACTCTGCCATTTCGGCATTGTAAGCCTCATTAAACGCCTGACCCACCTGTTTGCCGTAGTCACTGAAACCGGCTTTTAACTTTTTCAGGGCTGCATCTATTCCGGAGGGGGATAAATTGAACGCTGCTTTTATCAGGTCGCCGATTGCTCCAAAAGTGTTTTTAGCAAGTTCGCCGATACCGGTAAAACAAGCCTTGAACGCCGCCCATGTCCCTTTGAGCACTGCCCGGAATTTAGCCGACGTGTTCCAGAAGTAAGCACCTATCGCTATCAATGCAGCAATGGCCGCAGCTATCCAGCCAACAATCGGAATGCTCATAATTGCGACCGAAACGGCGCGACAAGCTGCCGAGGCAGTAGTGGCAAAAGTTCCGAAAGCTGTTGAAGCAATGCCGGAGAATGTGGCGGACGCTGTGCCACTCGTCACAAGTGACAATATGAGTGCGCCCAGACCTTTCAGAGCGTTAAAAACTCCTACGGTGGCAAATCGAATTAACCCTATTGTTGCGCGTCCCATATTACCGATAAAGCCCAGTGATACCATGTTGGTAGTTGAGAGTGTGCCGTTCATCAGCGCGAAGTTAACGCCGGCTGCACGAACCCAACCCACAACACTGCTCCACATACTTGCCCATTTGAGATTTTTAATTAACAGCATTAGTCTCCAGCCTGCTGTAAGTAATGGGGCAAGTTGAGCAATCGGCACAAGTGCAGAAGTCAGGACACCGCACCATAACGAAAAATCGCCGGTGGCTTGGAATATGGTAATTTTGAAGTCCTCAAATTGTTGGTTTACTCGTGCCTGTCGCTCGGCATAGCTGTCCATGACAATAGCGGCCTGCTCGGTCGCGCTGTTGGTTCCAGTTACGGCGGTCGTGAAGTCTTGCAGGCTTTCGGTGCCTTGTATAAGGGCACGGGCGGCGTTGGCATTTTCCACACCAAAGAATTTTGACAACAGCGCGGAGTCGTTAAGCATCGGTTTCAGCATCTCGAGGCGCTCTTTAAGGCTCTTGGAGTTGTCGCCCAGAGCCACAACATCAATGCCGGCCTTTTCAAGCTCCTCCCGTGCCTGCTTCTCGACGAAGCGGCCTTTGCTGAGCTGGCCCAGAACGTTTCGCAATGCGACACCTCCCTCGCTGGCTTTTTTGCCCGCCTTGTCAAGTACCTGGATTGCGGCGTTTGTTTCCTCGAAGCTCACATTTGCAGCCTTGGCAGCCATACCGCACTGCTGGAGCGCCGCGCTTATCGCCGGAAGTTCCGCCGATCCTGCCTGTCCGGCTGCCGCCATTACGTTCATCATGCGCGCCATTTCCCCGGCTGCCGCCGTCGGGTCCTCCATGCTCACCCCGTACTGGTTCATCGCCGTGGTAAGCACCTGAGCCGCCGCCACGCCGTCCCCGCCCATCAGCTTGCTGGTCGTCTGTATGCAGTCGCCCATCTCCCTGAGCGCGTCCGGGTATTTGCCCAGCTCCGGCGTCAGCTGCGAGAGCAGCAGTTTGTAACCCTCAACCGCCACGGCGGCGTCAGTGCCGAACGCCTTTGCGCTCTGCCGCGCGAATGTCTCGATCTGTTTCAGACCCTCGCCCGTAACGCCAGCAACAGCGCTTAAATCGTGCATCTGGCTGTCCAGCTTTATGCCCGCACTGCTCAGACCGCCTATTGCCTCGCTTAGGTTCCGCGCCATGTCCGTAGCGTATGAGAACGTGGCAAGCGACGCAGCAAAACTGCGCCCGCGACTTTCGGCGACCTCCGCCCTTGCGGAAAATTCGCCGGCCGCTGCGCTCATGCCGCTTATCTGCGCCACAAAATTGCCGCCTATCCTAAAAATGTAGTCAAATACGCTTGCCATGTCGTTTTTATTCGCTATATTTGTAGCACCTTACCAAAGTAACAAGACCATGTTTACCAAAATAATCATATCAGTTTTGGCCCTGCTGTGGAAACTCTTCGTAGTCCTTGGCTTTATCGGCTTGTTCATCTGGCTGTGGCGCGGGTTTCGGAGCATGGTTAAGGGCGACGGCCCTGGCTCGCTGCCCTGGCTTTAGGGCTTCTCTCCGAACAATGACGCGATAAGTTCTGCCCGGTTCCGGTTCCTCCATCGCTCCAGCCATAGTGCCTCGCAGTAGAGCCGCGCCCATTCCTCCTCCGTCTCAATCTTTTCAATATCAATGTGCAGGTTAGCCCGGATCAGGGCGCACCCCTTGGCGAAGCCGTCCTCCTCGTCAGACTCCGCCAGTGTGTGCGCCTCTACAAGTTTTTTATTAGACCCTGGAAGCCGTTGAGCACTTCACCCAACTTCTTTTGAACAGCCATGAAGAGCAGCGCATCGGTGCGCAGTTCCTTACTACCGCCCAGCCAGCAGTTGTCGAACATCACTTTACCGGCTTCCACTTCGTCGCTTTTTGCAACCTTGGTTACAGCCTTGAGAGTCTCCAGAGTGGGACGCTTGAAATAGCCGATATGCACCTCGTCGCCGTCCTGAATTTCAACTGCGAAACTTTTGCGGTGCTGAGCCTTGAAAGCGTCAACCTGTGCTTCGGTCAAATCGCCGTTAAATACTTTAGGGGTGTTGTTAACCTTTTCCATGCTTTTTAATCGGGGGTTAAATGGTTTTTTAATCGATTTTAAATCGCTCTGCCTAAGCAGAGAATAACTGTTTAAGTTTGATTATTAGTGACCGTTAAGGGGGTCAGCCCTTAACGGCCTTAAAAGGGTGCGAAATGGGGATTATGCAGCTTTGCCCCATTCGATATGTGAGGGAACGAGCGGAAGTTCTACCTCCTGCCCGGTGTCTCCCTCTTTCCACTTGCGAGTATTGCTTGAAATATGGCAGTTGCGGATCTTGTCAGTTACCACGACCCCATTTTCAGGCAAATAACTCACCTGTATTTCAATGGGTGGGAGGTCTTGCAGTCGTCCGTTCACGCTCTGGGATTGAAGCGCCACAACTTCCTCGTGGTAGAGGGTAATTTTAGCGGAGGGGGTTATACGTCCTTTTGCACGTCCCACCGGGTGACGCCCTGCGCCCCACTTGTTAACGATTTCCTGCTCATCGCCATACTCCACACCTGTAATGCCGGTAACAGGCACACCGCCGACAAGTACGACAATATCAGCCCACGCAACTAACATGCCGTTAACCATAGGCACGCCGTTTTTAATGCTTACGTTCATTGCTTTTGCCTTTTGTGTTTAGGTTATACGGATTTAGCGAACCCGATTTTAATTCTCACATGTCGCATAACCGGGACTGCAACATTCTTGATTACGAACTCTACCAGGCTGGTGCTTGCGACATCCTGCTCCGGGTCTATCTCAACTTTGTAGCCGCTAAGTTCCCCGGCTCGTTCCATAGCCTCGAGGGCTTGGTTTGCCACAGTTTCCAAATGCGCCACGGTATAGCTTGCCAACTGTCCGGTGGAAGCGTCAACATATACGTTGCCGCCGAGTTCCGGCTTTACGTATGTGCGTATGCCGCGCACAGCCTTATCCATAGTTCGCACGCTCTCAATGGCTGCGTAGTCGCTGATTGCGGAGTCCATTGTGTGGCTGTCATTCATATAGCTTCCGGCTTGCCCGGTATGAGTGATAAAGAACAGATAACGCGCCGTGTCAAGTGTCTCGAGCAATGCTTTATCCACATCGCGCAACAGTGTACCGTCACCGAAAGCCGGGAGACTTACACCGGTGGGGAACTCTTTGATCCATGCAATACACTGGTGAACCTTTGCGCTGCTAAGCAAGCCCATAACGACACCCAGACCGCTGACGCTTGCTTTCCCGGTGTTGGTCTTGTCGTTAAACAGGTCTGCTCCTTTGCCGCTTCCTGCCTGACCTATCACCACGCTGACGCGGCTTTTATTCTCACCCGCAAGGTTAACCGGCATTGTGTTGAGCGTGCCCACTTTCGGGGCGTACACGACAGACAGTTCCGCCTCCTCCCCGGCAAGTGCGTCCGCGACACCCTGCAGGGCCGTGAGGTCGTCACCGCTAAGGGTGCGGTCGCCACACCATACGCCGATCTGACGGATACGGCCGGCCGCAAAGTTCTGCACTGTCTTAAGCTCGGCGAATGTCTGGGACTCACCCTGCGGCTTCTCGAAGATCGCCACATACAGGCTTACAGCCGGGTTAATTCGGTAAAGTTCGCTGAGCTGATAGTGAAGCACACGCACGCCCCAGCTTGCTGCATCCTCCTTAATACCCGCAGCCTCCGCCGCGTCAATGGTGCTGAGTGGCTGCACGTGGTCGGTTTTGAACGCGGCCGGAATATCTGCCGCCGGAAGATAGACCACAAAACCGGTTATATGGTCCTCACCGGGCAGAGACTTGGGGACATTGCCGTTCTGTCTCTGTATATTCAGACTTGTTGCCATTACGCTTCCACTTTTAAGGGTACTGCCGAAAATCCCAGACTTTTGCCGTGGTTTCGGGCGTCAGTTTCCTGTTTGAAACACTGGCCGTCGGCTGTCACCCATACTGCCGGGAGACTGTGACGCCGGCACGCTGCTTTACCCACAGCAGTAAGGGCGTCAGTTTCCGCCTTTGCTTTGGCGCGGGCTGCTTTCAGTTTTGCGACCAGTTCCGGCTCGGGCTGGTTCTTGCCTTTGCCTGACTTTTTCGCCGAAGCTGTCTCTAAGGTTGCCGCGACGTGTGCCATCTCCTCCGCAGTGACGGCGCCGGCTTCATTAATCGTTGCCAGATTTTCCGCTGCGATTTCGGCTGTGGTCTTTTCTTTTGTTTCGTTGCTCATATCTTTTTACGTTTTAGATTATATATTTTCCACCCTGCTACTGACAGGATCAGAACTGCAGCCAATATCAGGGTGGCGACTTTCAACCGTTCCCACAGGCTCGGGGCTTTGGTAGCTGTTACCGTCACTTCGTCAAGCGTGCCGCCGTCAATGGTCTGCACCGCTTCGGTTTCGGTCTCGGCTTTCTCCTCGGCGGTAATATCTGCCGCCTCATTACTCTGCTGCTCCTCGCCGTGGGTCTGCCGGATCTTGGCTTTTAACGGTCTTTGTCCGGTGTCCGGGTCGGGTTGCTTTTCAGTGTCGTAGACCTCAATCTCCGTAACCGTCAGCCCCCGGGTTTGGGTCTCCCTCGTCAGGGTCGCCTCTTGGTGTTGGGTGTGCACCTCGCAACCTTTGGCGCTCGTCGTCACATGCTCCGTTGTTTCCGTCCTGGTGTGCTCCGCGACCTTTCGGTGTGAGCAGCAGCTCGAATTTGACAGGGCAGCTATCAATATGACGACAGCCCCAAATGCGCTCCAGTGCGTTGTTGAGTCTTTGCACATCTTTGCGTAAGTTAGTTATTTCGGCTTTGAGCGGCGGCACAATACTTTCCATCAGTATGTCCGCAGCCTTTCGCACGTTTTCAAGCTCATTGCTTTTGACCTCTGCGAGCTTATTATTCATTTCAGCCCTCAGCGTCTTAAGTTCAATGCGGTATTTAGTGCGCTCCAGTTTGCGGCCAACCCATGCCCCTACGGGACCAGATACCGCCGCAACAAGCGCCGATACTATGATTGTTATTATTTCGCCGCTCATTCATTGTTCCAATGCTTTGTCGGCTGCGCTCGGCATAGCCGGAGCAAGCTCCGCTCTGCTCTCACTGGCACGACAATTCATATTGTTACTGTTTAATACCCACTTTTGTGAGCCATTTTTTTACATCGAAGCCGGGGCACGGTTTATTAGCAAATTCGTTATGACCGTGAACAGTAGCGCCGGGGTATTTCTTGAGAAGTTCTTTAACCAACTTTACAAGCGTAGCCTCTTGTGCCGGGGTTCGTGTGTCCTTCCCGATATTTTGCCAATTCGGGGTCTTACGTGGCGGACATCCGCCAACGTAACACACACCGATTGACCGCGTATTATGTCCGGTGCAATGCGCTCCGGCCACTGCCTCGGACCGCCCGGGGCGGATTTCCCCGTTTAGTCCGATAACATAGTGGTAGCCTATATCAGAAAAGCCACGCGCCAAATGGCTTGCTTTTATCCGGGTATTTGAAAACTCCTCACCCTCCGGCGTTGCCGTATAGTGCAGAATGATTTCATCGACCTTGCGCTTTCCGGGTGTCGCGCCCATAGCTGCAAGTGTCTGCGCTCCGGCTATTCCGTCAGCCGTTAACCCCTTACGCTTCTGAAACTCTTTGACGGCTTCCTCGGTCAACGGTCCGAAAATACCGTCAGGTATGAGGTTTAACCGCTGTTGCAGGGCTTTTACCTCCGCGCCTCTGCTTCCTTGTTTCAGTGTAGCCATAGGTTTTTTACGCTTTTGCGCTGACTATTGCCATACGACAATTGGTCTCAGACAAAGGCAGACAAATGCCGTACTGGTCAAAGTTAACGAGGTTGCGGTGGTTCTGAGGGTCGTTCTCGGCTTTACTCCAGTAGAATGTTGTTGAGCCTGCGGCTTTCATCATTCTGCCGGCATAGAACGCAACGGAGCTCTGCGAGTCGGTCGCACCGGGAACAGCACCCCATGCAAGTTTTTTACCTGCCGAGTTGTAATAGGGTGTGCCGTCATATTCGTAAATGTCAAAACCATACAGGCGGCCGATTTTGCCCTCGGTCTGGTTAATGTTGTAATGGTCTTTGAAACGCTGCTCTGTCTGGAGCAGGTCGTTCACATGGTCGGAACAGAGCACCAGCACGCGATCCTGCTTGGGTATACCCATTTTGTCAAAGCTCCTTTTGACTGCCAAAAGGTCAGCCGAAGTCATGAGCTTGCGACCCTCTACAGCTTCGCCGGTAGTGAAAAGCACAGGCACGCCGGTTTTATTCTCATCCGGGGCAATGGCGTGTATTGCACGCTGACCGAACGCCTCGACCAATACATCGCGGTGGCGTTCCTGAACGCTTGCCATTTTGTCGTAACTGATAGCGTGCAGCTCATCATTGGTCACAGGGGTTGCCTCGGTTGTGAACTTGTCAAGACTCACAGGCTTGTCCGCATCCTCCAGAGCAGTAACAGGAATTGGGTAGGTGGTATTATTTACAAGCACCGTGGGGTCACCGCCGATTTCAACGAAGTGGATAACGTCGTTATTTACATACTGGTTATAACTGCGGATTCTTGCAAGCCAGCCCCACGACTCCAGGGCGGTGCGGAACTGTTTGATCTGCTCACCGGTCCATATCTCTTTGAGGACACCGGCACGGAATGAACCCGCGGGGGCTGCCTGACCTAATGCAAGTGCCAGAACATTGCCGGCGATTGCTCCGGTTTCAGGGGCGCAGCCGATTGCCACAGCACAGGTAGCGCCGGCGGCGGCATTGAACGCAACGGCCATAATCATGCAGCTGACTATGCCGAGCAGCTTCTTAAAAAAATTGCTTTTCGATTTCATTGCTGTTGTTGATTGTGTTTATAGGGTTTATTTATTCGCTTAGGGGCGGGCAGTCTACGCCGTACTCTTCTTTATACAGGCGCATATATTCCGCGGGCTGGTCTTTGCGGAGTGCAATGAGTTCGCTCTGCGGCACTTCGCTTAACTTGGTGTATTTCTTAGGCTGTTCACCTGCACCGGGGGCACTCTGTTTGTTCAGGTTCAGTGTGTCGGTGGGCTTCTGCTGTCCGGGCATAGCCTTGAATGTGTCTGCGAGCATTTCTGCGCCGGCGGCTTTACCGAGCTTAATGTAATGTTCACGCTGCGCCGCTAAAATCTTTCTGTCGGCAATAGCCTGATCCACGTACTGAGTTACGGACGCAAGCTGCAAAGTTTCGGCGCTGTCCGCCTTGGTTTTCATCAGCTGGAGCGCGGCTGTTACCTGCTCGTCGGACGCATCCTCGGGAAGTCCTAAGAGGATTAACTGGTCTTTGTTCATCGCTGTTTTTATTATTTTATTATTGTTATTGATTTCCTCCCCCTCGCCGGGTTCATTCTCCGGCGCGGGCTTGGGTTCGTTCAGTTTCAAGAGCGGAAGTGTCGGGGCATCCTCACCGGCGGCGAGCTTCAACTGCTTGCCGTCTGCTCCACAGAGTTGCAGGGCTTCATCATTGCCGCCAATATCCACAATGCTAACCTCGATAAGTTTGCACCGTGTCACCGTTGCACGTGTCTGCCCTTCCAATGCTAAAGCCGGGTCTGGGTTCACTTCGGTAGGCTCCAGGGCTGCCGAAGCCATGCGCAAAAATCCGCTTTCCCATTTGCTCTCTATCTTCCGGGCAAATTCATCGTTTTGGTCAAATATCGGGGTGCCTATCAGCTTCCCCTCCTCAACTCTGAGGTTGTCAATTTTGCCGATAGGCATTGACTGACCGTCGAAAGCACGGCGGTGCATCCATAGCAAAACCGGGTTGCGCTTGAACTGCTCCAGGTCTATGCCCGAAGTCAGCACACGCGTGCCGTAGCTGTTTACTGCCTCAGTTGAGATTATTACTTCTTTCATTGTAGTTGTCTCGTTTCACTTATCGTGCTTGCCACGCTTTGTATTTTAAAATATTAACTCTCGCAAAGAAAATGCCCGGGGCACTTAGGGGCTTGGTCCGGAGGTGGTGGGTGTGTCCCCTGTGCCCGGGGCGGTTGTCCTAATCTTTTTTACCTTGGTGGCGGAGGCAGGACTCGAACCTGCGACCTTTGGGGAATGAGCCCAATGAGCTACCGGCTGCTCTACTCCGCTAATCGGCTTGCCGCTTTGCTATGCAAAGAATGTATTTAAGTCGTTCAGCGGTGCAAAGTTGAGCATTGTTCACAACCCTAACAAAAAGAGTGTAAAAGTTTTACACTCTTTTTTACCATAGCACTTTTTTACCCCAACTTTGCAGTGTGAATTATCGTGCAAACCGAACGCAGAGCGGAGTTTACTCCTGCTATGCTGAGGTGCCGCCGATAATGCGAAATATCGAAAACGCCCCCGCAGTGTGGGTGTTAACTTAAATTCTCGGTTTATTATGAATGGCAACTAAAACCAAAAAGGAACGCGAACAGCAACGCGAACACGCGCGCCTCCTATATATGCAGGGGGAGCCTCAGAAGTCTATTGCTGAAAAAGTCGGCGTATCTGCTCAGACTGTCACAAAATGGGTTGCGGAGGGTGGCTGGGAACAGGCACGAGCCGCCGCCAACATTACGAGACAGGAACTGGTTAATAAAATTTTTAACTCCATAAATGTGTTACTGGAGGATTTGGCAAATGACCCCAGCCCGGAGAAAACAGCCGCCAGCGCTGACAAACTTGTGAAGTTTGCCGCCACTGTTGAACGCCTCGACAAAAAAACTTCCGTGGTTGACATTATAGAGGTATTTATGGCTTTCAGCAAATGGCTGCAATATCGTATGAGCTTCGACCCGAATGTCACCCCGGAACTGCTCAAAACCATTAACCATTATCACGACCTTTTCATCTCTGAAAAATTAAAAGAGTCTTTCTAAAGTATGACAAAAGCGGAATTAAAAAAAGCGATTGAGGAATGGAAACAGCACTGCGAAACGGTGCAGGCTGCCACTTCCATTAACATCATAGAATCGCCGGCACAGCGTCTCGCGCGCATTGCCCGGCTGCGCTCTGATTATACCGCTTTCGTTGATTACTATTTCCCACACTGGACTATTAACCCCGAAACCGGGAAAGCTACCCCTTGCGCTAAATTCCACATTGACGCGGCCAATAAGATAAAAGCCAACCGAAACCTCAAAGCCGGTTTTGTCTGGCATCGTGGTGCGGCTAAGTCTACCAATATGGACGTATTTGTCCCTATGTGGCTAATGTGTCAGGAACGCCGCGAAATTAACGTTATGGTCATCGTCGGCAAGTCTGAGGATAACGCTAAAACTCTGTTGGGTGACATTCAGGCGGAGTTACAGTACAACCAGCGTTATATTGCCGATTTCGGGGAACAGTACAACGCCGGATCCTGGGAGGAGGGAGAATTTGTAACGCAGACGGAAGTCGCATTTTTTGCCCGTGGTCGCGGTCAGTCTCCGCGTGGTCTGCGCTACCGCTCACACCGTCCGGATTACATCGTTATTGACGACCTCGACGACGACGAACTGGTGGAAAGTCCGGCGCGTGTCTCTAAGCTGTTCGACTGGGTGCGCTCGGCTCTGTTCGGTACTCTCGACGGTGGGCGCGGCCGCTTCTTTATGGTCGGTAATATGATTGCCAAAAATTCAGTGCTGGCGAAGTGGTGCGATATTAAGAGCGTACACGTTACCCGTGTAAACATCTACGACAAAAACGGCGATATTTCCTGGGCTGCCAAATGGACCCCGGAGGAAGTGCAGGCAATTGCCGACGTCGCCGGTTATCGTGCATTTCAAAAAGAATACATGAATAACCCGATAATTGAGGGTGCAGTGTTCCGCAACGAGTGGATCCGCTGGGGTAAGCGCCCTGCCTGGTCTAAGTTCTCGGAAATTGTGCTTTATATCGACCCCAGTTTCAAAGGCTCAAACAAAAATGACTTTAAGGCGGCGAAACTCTGGGGGAAAGCCGGGACTCAGCTCTGGCACCTCCGTGCTTTTGTCCGTCAGTGCTCCGTTGCCGAAATGGTACGCTGGTGTTACGACCTTTACGAATGGGCGCGCGCTCAGGGTATCGCCGTGCGCTGGTACATGGAGGCGAATTTTATGCAGGACACCATCCTCGATGAATTTATGCGAGAGGGTGAACTTCGCGGCTACCAGCTCCCAATGACCGGCGACAAGCGCAAAAAGCCTGACAAGTTCCAGCGCGTTGAAGCTGTTTCGCCACTGTGGGAGCGTGGGTTCGTCTATTACGACGAGAGCCAGCGAGACGACCCCGATATGCTCGCCGGCATCGACCAGACCCTCGCATTTGAAAAGGGTATGCGCGGACACGACGACGCACCGGACGCCGACGAGGGCGCTATATGGATTTTACAGAGAGATACCCGACAAAAGAAAATTGTTTCATCCACTTCAATAGGGTTGCGACCTAACGCAAAAAATGTATCATGGTAATATTTGAATACTTCCGCGCCCTCCTGTTCGACTGGCGCAAAAAACGCGCGATCCGTGAAGCTCAGCGCTCCGCTGACCTCCACCGTAAAAAATTCCTGGTGCTTGTGCTTCATGGGCGCCCGGTCTGCGTATCTATGCAGGGCGTTAAAAAAATGATCCGGCAAAAGCGCCTCCCCGGCCTGACTGCCGAAAAAGCCCGCGAAATTGCAATTTATGAAGCTATGCCCAAAACTTCCGGCCTATGTTCCTGACTCTTGACGACTACCGGGGCGTGTGCGACGAATACGAGCTCAAGCAGATAACACAGAACGAAGAAACACGCCTGACCGCCGAAGCCGCCGCCCTGGAGCAAATCGGTTCTTATCTGCGTTATCGCTACGATATGACCCGGGTATTTGCTTCTGAGGGCTCAGAGCGTAACGCTATGCTCGTACAGTGCGCCGTAAATATTTCCCTTTGGCTAATGGTTCACCGTCTCCCTCAGAATATGGGACACGAACGCCGGGAATGTCTCTATAACGACGCTATCAAATGGCTTCGCGATATTCAAGCCGGCAAAGCCTCCCCCGACTTACCTCTCTATGAGAGTGAGGACGGGGACGACGCACGCAACCCGGTGCGCTACGGCTCTATGAAACCAAACAGATACGACTATTAAACACCCGTTAAATACCGTTTAACCCATGTTTAAGCTGTGTGCTAAAATTGAGATAACCGGCGAGCGCTGCTGGGACATCGGCTTTGTCTCGGCGGTGGAGATTGTACGCGACACTGAGAAGCTCACAGCCGAAGCCAAAATAACACTCCCTAAAAAAATGAAGTGGAACGGCTCGGCTGAAATTCCTGTGCATCGTGGCGACTCCGTGCGTATTTATCTGGGATATAACGGTAATTTACAGCTTGCTTTTGTGGGTTATGTCCGTGACGTAGGCTTCAAAACTCCGGTTGTCATTACCTGCGAGGATGATATGTTCAAACTCAAACAAATGCCGGCACAGAAAAAAGCCTACCGCTCTGTTACTATTGAAACGCTTCTTAAGGATCAGGGCATAACTTACCGGCTCAATGTTATGGGCGAACAGTCGCTCGGTGCTTATCGTGTCACCGCTGACACTGTGGCCGCTTTGCTCGGAAGATTATCAGAACAGGGCATCCGCTCATTTTTCCGATATGAGAACGGCGAGCCGGTTCTTTACTGTGGCGTGCTCTTTGACCGCGACAGTACTCCCTCGCAAGTGTTCCGCTCCGGGCTTAACATCATTTCAGACCAGAGCCTCCAGCAGCAAAAGGCTGAAAATATGCGCCTGCGCGTTAAGGCGGTCAGCCTTATGCCGGATAATAAAAAAATCAAAGTTGAGGTCGGCGACGCCGACGGCGAACACCGCACGCTCCACACCTACAACAAAACCGAAAGCGAGTTAAAGGCGTGGGCCGAACAGGAAATTAAACGCCTTAAACGCGACGGCCTCACCGGCTCTTTTACGACTTTCGGGGCTTCGCTTGTTGACTGCCTCGACGCTATCGGGCTAATTATCGACGGCAAAAAAGCCGGAGTCTATCAGGTCAAAAAGAATGTAATTAAATACGGCACGTCCGGCTACCGTCAGGAAATAACGCTCGGGCTGCGTGTCGGCGACTAAATAAACAGTTATGGCAGATTTACGAAATATCATCAGAGAACTGGCAAAGACCGACGGCGAGACTGTCGCGCTGGTCTGCACCGTGGACGCCGTGGACGAAAAAGCCCGCACAATCGACTGCACCCCGCTTAATGAGGGCGCCCCGTTGCTCGGTGTCAATCTACAAGCAAATCAGGGCGCGAATTACGGCTTTTGGCTTTATCCGGAAGTTGGCAGTTTTGTTATTGTCGGCTTCGTCGCAGACGGTGCCGCCGGGGTGGTTCTGAGCACTGAGAAAATAAAACAGGCCGAAGTCGTCATCGGTGACACCTCCGCCGTCATGGACGCTGACGGCTGCCGTATTAAAACCGCCAATATGTCCGCCAACATCAACGCCGACAATATAATTTTTAACGGTGGCAAACTCAACGGCCTTGTTAAAATCGACGACCTCACAAAGCGGCTTAACACAATCGAAAACGAGATTAACAAGTTAAAGGGTATTATGGCCGGTTGGGTCCCTGTTGCTCAGGACGGCGGCGCAGCTCTTAAAACTGCCGCTGCCGACTGGAGCGCCGACACCCTTTTGCTGACAAAGCGCAGTGATTACGAAAACGAAAAAATTAAGCAATGAACGGACTGCAAATAGACACAACAACCGGCGACCTCCTTGTCGCACCCTCCGGCGCGCTCATCGCCCCGGCTGACTCTTTCATTGCTGAATTTGTCATCCGCTCCCTCCGCGGCGACATCAAGGAACACCCCCTCCTCGGTGCAGAAGCGCCCCTAATGCTCGCCGGCACTCCCGACCCGTTCTGGCCGGGCAACACTAAAAAAATGCTGCAAGCCTGCGGCCTCCCTGTCTCTAACCTCACACTATCCCCCGACGGGGTGGTTATAATCTCTTAGCCTATGCAGTTTATTGTTTCAGACCGTCAAACACTCCTCGACGCCGCAGTTATCGCGCTTGGCTCGGTCGCCGGTGTGTTCGCCCTCGCTCAGCGCAACGACATCAGTATAACGGCCACACTCGCCGACGGCCTCCCGCTCATCTTTGAGCTCGAGGACGTTGTGGCCCCGGCTGTCCGCTCGGCCTATGCCGTGCAACACATCAGCCCTGCCACCGACATACCCCGCGCCGATTATCTGGAGTTGCTCTACCAGACCGGAACACGCCGCCCGCCTGTCGCCCAGAAGTTCGACCCCGATAACGTCGGCATTGTGGTTGACAAAATCGACGAAGTGATCGCCGACCTTAACGCCGGCCGACCGCTCAACATTCAGAGCAAAAACGAACTTACACGAATTTTTCAGGACCCTTTCGACGAGGTGTTCTCTTAACTCTTTTAATCCCTCAAAATGGAACCACTCACCCAAAACGACCTCAAGCAGCTTGACACGGCCGCGCTGCTGCTTCAAGCTCAGGCCATACGCGACGCGGTGGCCGCTAAAACCGTGTCGGCCCGTCAGGTTGGCGAGCTGTTCTGCGGCCTCATTGAAGCCTGCGACGACATCAACGCTGCCGTCAGCCTCTTTTTATCGGTCAACCTCCCGGAGATTTTGGCCGACATCGACAAACGGCTCGCCGGGGCTGACACTGCCGCAGCCGACACACGCGCGGAGCTCCAAAAGTCCGAAGCCGCCCGCGCCCGTATCGACTCGCTCATCTCCCAGCTATCCGGCCAGAGCCTCGCGGCTCCGCTCCGTGTTGACATCATCAGCGCGCCCCGTACTGTAACGCTCGCCAATCCCGTGCGCCAGCAGATACGCGCCCGCCTGTTCCCCAGCTTCGGCCTCGGCTCTGTCCTCTGCATGGGCGACCACCAAGCCCTCGACGTTTCGCCCGACGGCTTCATCACCCCGCTGCGTCTCGGCCGCTCTTATGTCAATGCCGTGGCTACCTCCGACACATCGGTTTACAAAACACTTTGCATCGATGTTGTGCCACCGCGTTGCCGTCTCACGGCCTCCGGCGCGCTACGTCTCGACGGCAAAGGTAATTTAAGACTCACATAATGGCAACCGAAACACGACATATAAACTACAAAAGCGACTTTGTCCTCCGTGAGCGCTTCCGCGACGCTGCCGGCAAAATCGTGCCACTCCCCGACGGGGTGGACTTTGTGCTGACATATACAGTTAAGCACGGCCATACTTTCACGGCCTCGCGCTCCGGTGACGCTTATAAAAATTGCCTGCCCGACGGTGACGCCCTGCTTGTCATTTTCAAGGATCACGGCTTATGTGAGGGCACGCTGCGCCGTGAACTGCATTTGCAGCTAATTAACGACCTTATGCCCGACGGCCTGCAAAATGTATATTACCCCGCCGACCCCGGCGTAGAGCTCTGGCAGTTCGCCACCGACTCCCCGGGCGTCGTGGAGTGCGACCTGTTGGCGGCATACACCCGCGGCCTGCCGTTCACTTATGAGGATTTCACGCCGGAGCAGTTGGCCGCCCTCAAAGGCGACAAGGGCGACCCGTTCACATGGGCCGACTTTACCCCCACACAGATTGAGATCCTGAAAAAGCCGGCGACCGAAGCCGCCGACCTCGCCAACACAGCAGCCAAAAAAGCAGACACCGCCGCAAATGAGGTGCGCGAACAGGCGCAAAAACTTGCCGACACATCGTCCGAAGCGGTCAAGACTTGCAATGCTGCCACCCAAGCCTCAAAAGCCGCCACAGGGGCCGCAGAAACAGCCACAGAGAACGCCCGCAACGCTGCCACGGCAACCAATGCCGAGCGTGAGCTTACAGAACAGAGCCGCCAACGCCTCGAAGCCGTGCCCGACCGTGCCGAACAGGTAGCCGCGCCAATTCCCGACGGGCTGCGCGTCATCAGCCCGGGCGTTGTCACTCTTGGCAACGACGTGCCCCAATATATCCGCGCCCGGGTGCTTCCCGCCGGTGCGCTTCAAAATGTAATTTTTCAGGCTTTCGGCGGAGCTGCCGGAGTGGAGCCCGACGGGCGTGTGCTGCCATTCCGCCCGGGTGTCGCCCAGGTGCATGTTATCCCCACGCTCGGCACTCGCTTTTACCAGACTGTTGAGCTGCGCGTTGTCGCTCCCTCCCTGCGTCTGGCCGCCCCGGGCGCGCTCCGCCTCGACTCTGCCGGCAATATTCGTTTAACTTGACATTTCACCGCAATGGCTAATTTTTTAGATAACATCCGCGACTATTTCAGCCGCCCCACACGCTCCCAGCTTCAGACGCTGGCGCGCGCCGTCGCCTCCAAAAAGGGGGTGCAGATTTCGGCAATGCTCCAGCAGCAGTCCGACTCCCTGACAAAAAAGGACATTGCCGACTGGCGAGCCGCTAACCAAATGGCTATCGACTACGAAAACCCAAACCGTTGCCGCCTTTATGATATTTACGCCGATTGCGTCCTCGACGCCCACCTCTCCGGCTGTATCGCCCAGCGCAAGGGCAAAGTGTTGCAGAAAGATTTCCGCCTCGTGGACCAGAACGGCAAGGAAAACACCGCCGCCACCGAACTGCTGCAAAGTGAGTGGTTCGCCGATTTCCTCAGCCTGTGTCTGGATTCTATCTACTGGGGGCCGACCCTCATACAGTTGGGCGACATCATACGCGACGGCGGCCCGCTCCGTTTCAATAATGTGGAGCTTGTGCCGCGTAAGCATGTCATCCCTGAATATGGGGTTGTCGTGCGCTCCCCCGGCGACGACTGGCGCGGCGGCATTTCCTACCGTGAGGGCGACGTGGCTAACTGGTGCGTGGAAGTGGGCAAGCCGCGAGACCTCGGCCTGCTACTGAAGTGCGCCCCCTCATGTATCAGCAAAAAAAATATGCTGGCCTACTGGGACGTATTCGGCGAGATCTTCGGTATGCCTATGCGCATAGCCCGCGTTAACTCTCTCGACGAAGCGGAGCGCGCAAAGGTGGAGGCGTCTCTGCGCGACATGGGCGCGGCTCAGTACATCGTGGCGAGCGACGGCACCGAAATTGAAATTAAGGAAAGCAGCCGCGGCGACGCTTACAACGTCTATGACCGCCGCGTGGACCGCTGTAACTCCGAACTGTCTAAGGTGGTGTTAAATCAAACAATGACTATTGACTCCGGCTCCTCGCTCTCGCAGTCAGAAGTGCACCTTGAAATTTTTGAGCGCACCACCGAAAGCGACGCCACAATGTGCGCCCACATCATCAACGGCCGGCTCCTCCCGCTCATGGTCCTGCACGGCTTCCCGGTCAAGGGCCTGCGCTTCCAGTGGAACAATGCCGCCGCGTTCTCTCCGGCTGAAAACCGCGAAAACCTGCGCCTCGTACTTGAATATTTCAACGTGCCGGGCGAACACATCACCGAAACACTCGGCATCCCGGTGGAGTCTCCGCGCGAAGCCAAAACACAGCCCGACCGTTTTTTCGACTGAGCCGCACCCGGTCGCTTCTGGGAGTGGCCGGGCTGCGGCGCTCATATCTCGCGTTTAACGCCGCTTTGGGCGATTTGTATAGCGACGACCTCCTGCGACTCGCAGACGCGCCAGACAAGCCCGATTTTGACGACACGGCATTTTTTGACGCTGCCGGCATGGTCTATAATGCCGGTGGCTTCGACGCGTCGCAACTTTCCACCCCCGAAGCGCGCCGCCTCATCGCAGAGACTCTCAAGCAGATTAACCGCGCCATTTCCTCCGGCGTCTCCTATGAGGTGCCGGAAACGGTGCGCCATGCCCTCGAAAACAATGCTTTTATTTTCTCCGGCTTCAAGGCTTACCACACGCTCCGCGAGGTGGGCTTGTCGCTCACTACCGACACCGGCGAAATAAAGCCCTTTGAGCAGTTCCGCCGCGACGTGGAAAAAGTCAACAACCAATATAACCACAATTACCTTTATGCGGAATATAACCACGCGGTCGGGGCTTCTCTTATGGCTGAACGCTGGCAAAAGATTGAAGCCGACGGCGACAAATACGACCTGCAATACCGCACGGCCATGGACGACCGTGTGCGTGAGGATCACGCCATTCTACATAACTTGTCGTTATATATAGTGATTATCTTTCTGATATTTAAGAGCATAGTCCTATTGCTTTGTACGAAATATGTACGATTTAGATAAAATGGGGATAACGAACGAAAGGGATTTGGGAATTTTTAGCAGTTGTTAGGGATTATTATTTGCGGTTGATTTCGTCTTTTGATGGCCTGAATAGGTCGATTGATGTGTCATATTATTACATGGACTGGGGAAAAGAAACAGAATTGTGAGGTTCGGATGCAGATTTTTCTTTTGCCCCGCCATTCTATGTATGTGCGTTGGAACGTGAGTATAGTTAAGTATGGATGTATATACATAGACCTATATTATAATCCCACTTTGGGCTTAAAATATTCACCGGACAGCAAATGGAAGATTACAAATTTACTTTCATATTCTGTGGCAAGTCCTCAGAAATACAGTCCTGTATGGCAGTATTCTCAAAGATTTTTTGTAACTTTGCATCGCAATACCTGTACGCGGAAGCCCGATAAGGTTGGCTCAGGTGCAAGTCTGAGCTACTGAAGGGTAATGCGGGCGGGGTTGTTGACATATTTTAATAGAGCGTCTTTGTGCGCTTTGTTCTTGACTCTGAGAAACTTTCCACAATCTCAATTCCAGTCAAAGACAAAGGCAACTAAGTCGCTCACGGATGGTAATAGTCCGCCATGTGTCATTTTGATACATGGTATTACTATATACCTATACGTGGGCTTCTGCGTTGCTCGTCTCGACTGGATAGGCACGTGGAAAGGCCGCTCGGAGTGGGACGAGCAAGGAAAGTGGATCCCACGTTTCTGTTTCTATATGCCATGACATTGTAAACCAATCAACCGAATAGGGATTCTTCGGGCGGACGATACACCGAAGATGAAATTAAAAAACAAGATAATATCTTATAGCGCAATCTCATGTTTGATGTTTTGCGTTGGAGTGTTTATGCAAAGTTGCGGCTCCAATGTGAACACTAATATGAATGAGCATTTCACTGAAGATGGATTCCTAATTACAGATAGTCTTGACACAAATTTCAACCGGGCGATGCCCTCGTCCGTTAAATTCTATGTTGAGGTTTCTGGGAGCATGAATGGATTTTTCAGAGCAAATAAGCCAACGCAGTTCAAATCCGATGTTTGGAATGTGTTGAATTCTTTTTCATCTCTTGCTCCTAATGTTTCGATTCTAACAAATGATGGCTCTCAAGGTGCAACACTTCTATTAGGAGACTTCAGAACCAATATGAACACAGGTGCTTTTATATCATCGGCCTCTACAAAAGTTCCCCTAATGCTTCAAACCATTATTGAGAATCTGAACACTGATGCGGGCGAGGTCGCTGTACTTATATCAGATATGAAATATAGTCCGGTTGGAGCAGCTGCCCCTTCTGTCTTAATGTCTCAATACACAACGGACATAAATGGTATCATTGGCAGATTTGGCAAGGCAATAAGTATTATTGGTGCCACTTCTGATTATTTAGATAAAGGCGGCAACGAGGTTTGCAAGAGATCTCCTTATTATTTCGTTATCCTCGGAGAACAAGAAAATGTTGCGGAGATAAGAAACTATATATCGTTGTTGCTTAAGAAAAAGGGGCATTTGGTTGATAATATTGAGAGTGGTTTTAATTACGGACACCCGGATTATTCATTCGGAATTTCCAACAAATGTTACCAATTCGAGAACGAACCTACATTTATCGGTTATGAAGAAGCCGATGATGTTGATACTTGCACAATAAAGCTAAAAGTTCCCCTTGAAAATTATCGTTGGCTAATGGCTGATGAAAATATTTTTCGGGATGCGCTTAAAGTAAGGTCTCTATACGGCTCCACCGTAAATATTGGAAAAATTGATATTGATGTCAAAGATGTAACCGGCTCTGACAAACAACTTAACCGTGAAGCAACTGCTACTATTGATTTGAAGATTTTCAATATGCCAACTGATTCGGAAGTAATTGAATGGAATCTCGAGTTACCCATTACAAATTACGCATTATTTAATGAATTCTTTGATGAGGCTGATGACGAGAATGACCCGAATAAATCATACTCTGTATTAGACTTTCTAACAGGAATTTTTCAAGGAGGAGTTGTAACACACGATATGAAACCGAACTATATACTCGTATCTAAAAACGATTAAAGTATGAAACTACTACCATTATATAAGTGGATTGTCGGCTCGCAAAACGATTTCACAAGACAGTTCCAAAATAATGACCAACTATTCAATCAAGCAAGGTCCTTTTGGAATAAGCTTGATGGATCAATGTGGATTGTGATTATTTGTATGCTCGTGTTAGGTATTGGTGTTGCAGCCTATTACTATACTTCATACAACAATGCTCCGGGACGACATTATAAACCTATAAAGTGGATTTATTTCTTAATAGCTACTTTCTTTTTAACATTGCTTTTCACATATGGTATTGAGTACCTTGTGTGTGAACCCAAATTAAACGGTTCTTCCACATTAGAATTTATGGTTGCCATCGGAAATGCACTATATGCCTGTATAGTTTATTTCATAACTTCTGTGATATGGTGTAATGCATTGCCAACTAACGCATATCGTCTCTTCAAATTCTAAATGACATGAAAAAGGTATTTGTTTTTTGCATAGGCGGAACAGGAATAAGGGTGATGAAAAGTATCACTATGCTTATGGCCGGAGGCATGGACACAAACGGATACGTTGTGGTTCCTATCATTCTTGATCCTCATCTTGATTTGGAAGAGAAGAAGAATCTTCATTCTTTAATTGCCGAATATCAAGAGATATATCGTCGTTCGATAAATAATGGCAATCAGACATTAAATCCTTTGTCTGGATTCTTTGGCTCGGACATTCGTACAATAGACGATTTGAATAACCAGACAAATGACACTCAGGAAACTGCCGGTAGTAAAGAGAAATTCAGATCATATATTGAGCTTGCCAATCTTGGGACAACCGACATCAATAATTTTTTAGTTGAGACCTTGTTTTCAACTAAAAATCTAAATAACCCCTTATCTGTCGGATTTAAAGGCAATCCTAATGTTGGTACTGTTGTCCTCGGCGAGATGATTGAGGGTGCTGAATGGTTCAAGTCGTTCAAACAACACTGTGAAAAAGATGACCGTGTGTTCATTATCAGTTCAATCTTTGGAGGAACTGGAGCATCTGGTTACCCCCTCCTTGAAAAGAAAATCCGTCTTTCTGAAAATGAACCCGCAGTTAAAAACGCTCTTATGGGGGCTGTTACTGTCCTGCCTTATTATGGGCTTAAGGATCCAGCGACTACTGGCAGTGACATTGATTCTGCGAACTTCTATACCAAGACCAAAGCGGCATTGGCATACTATCATGGGACAGTAAAAGCAGACTATCTATACTATGTAGGAGAAACGAGCCTTAAGCAAGTGTACGAAAATGATGAGAAGAAGCAAGATGACAAGGCAAATTTCATTGAACTTGTAGCAGCATCTGCTCTTTTCGATTTCCTGAAAAGAGGTGAGCCAACACGTCAACAGTTCCTTTCAAGAGCAATTGACGATGATAAAGAATCCTTGGATTTAGTCTCAATGGGGGCTGGTTATAAGGAACTAATCAAAAGTGTGGCTGATTTTATGCTCCTTAGATTACTTGTAGAGGAACTTCCGGAAGAAAGTTTCTTCCCGTTGAGTAAGAATAGAGGATTCAACTCATCATTCTATGGAGATTCCGCTTTCCAATCATTATTACGTTTTTGCAACGGTTATTATAATTGGTATTTGGAACTTGCACAAAACAAAAGAGCTTTCGCTCCTATCAATTTTGACAACCCAAAGAAAATGAGCGGATGGATAAAGACAATTGAGCTTGATGCCAAAGATGATTCTTATTATTTGCTTGAGATGACAAAAGTTAGTAATAAGAACAAGTCCAAGGACCATGAGAACAAATTCAGATTCTTTCTGCAATTTGCCTATGATGCCATAGATAAATACACCAAGAAGATTTACAAATAGAATATGTCAAGAATAGACCTAAACATAATAGACAGAGGAATCAAAGGCACGGAATGGATTGCCGAAGATGTTAGTCTTACGCCCGAACATCTTGATGAAGTGATGGAGCAAAAGACTGACAATAGCGGTGCTCTTAATTCTTTGCCAACACCTTTCGCTCGTTTCTTTGTAGCCCGCGAGGCATTTCGTCGTGCAATGGAGGAACATACGAATCCGAAAAAAGAAGCTGGTTTTGCATATCGTCAAATGGTTTCGGACATTCTTGATGTGTACGAATTACTGTTTAATCTGAAGTATCATAAGAACACTTGGACTGCTGGACAGAAGCTTGAGCTTCGAGAGTGGAACAGTGCCGAAAATCTCAAGAAGATAAAGAAGCTCATGCCAGTCTTATATAGTTCGATAAACGAATATTACAAGACGGACATTGGTGAGGACAAATTGTATTTTCTTGTCTTTACAGAGAATGGTAAAGATTTGCTTTTGGCAAGCACATCGCCAATGACAGGTTTCATCACTCCTCCTGATATGGACAAAGCCATCATAAAGGAGAATGGAGCAAATGTTGTCCATATTGCAGGAGAACAATATGCAGATCTGCACATACATCGTAAATCAGGAGGTGAATACTTTCGTGACATCAAGATGTTTGAAGAACGTGATGAAGACTTCAAGAATTACATGTATAATGAGGTCTTCGGATCAGAGACCGTAGATGACAAGTTCAAAGCGATTAAAGAATACATCAGAAGTTTCAAGAATGATACAGAAATTCGTAATGACTATCAATTACGACTAACAGGTGTAACGACAGATCAGAACGATGAACTTGTCATAAATGGGCTAAGAATCATGACGTCTGACGAAATTGATGTCAATAGTTTCTTTACTCCAACGCTAATCAAGGTTCCTTACAGAATTTCCAGAGACCACTTCGTTGCCGTAACTTATCAAAATGACAGTAGTGATCGTGATTATGATTATTTGCTTCCGTTTAAGCCCGAAGTCCTATCTCTTTTCCCTGAGAATAAGATAGATTCTGATGTTCATATAAACAGGAACTCTGTAACTGTATATCTTAGATACAATGGAAAAGAATACAAAAAGGAATATGGGAAAGAGGCATTAAATCAGGCATGGGGAACCATAATAGACTATAAAGCAGACTCAATCTCGTTTGATTTAGGAATATTCCCCAATATTCTCTCATCTAAGGCCAGCGAGAATAACTACTTTAAGGTAATGGTAATTGGTGCGGACACAGATCCCGAACCTCCATATTTCAACATAGATGAGATTTCTCTTCAGTTCTATAAGGATGGAGAACTTGTGAGAGAACAAGACAATCTTTCATCTGGTGTTAGATTTGGAGTTCGTCCCGCAGTAGTGCGTTCCCGGCAAAAAACAGACAATACTGAGGGAGGCACAAAATTCTATGAAGTATTCAACACCGATTTCAATGCCATAGAGATAGAGGTGCTGGGTAACACGGGGCTTGTTATACCTATATTCAAGCGTAGTACAGAGACAAACGACACGTTTACATATGCTATCGACCTTGGCACTTCTAATACGTTCATCTCGAGATGCAAGAATGGCGAAAACAATATGCCTGAATTGTTTAAGATGGAACGACCTATGGTTAACTATCTCCATGAAGTCCCATCAGATAAGCAGGTCTCATTGACCAATAGAATAGAGGGAACAATCTTTGATTTGGCTAAAAACCGCATCAAAACGGAGTTTATGCCTGCATATATTGATGGCGTTGATTACAAGTTCCCGATTAGAACTGCATTATGTGGTCTCTTGAAGAAGACTGATGACCCTGAGTTGTTTGACAATCATAACATAGCTTTCTTCTATGAGAGGGTTATGCCTGATGAGGATCAGAGAATTCTCACTGACATCAAGTGGGTTGAAAATGATGCAATGCTTCGTGTTTTCATTCGAGAGTTGTTACTCATAATAAAGGCTGACGTTCTTCAGCACAACGGTGATTTAGACCGCACAAAGTTGGTGTGGTTTAGACCATTGAGCTTTATGGGGAATATGAGAGAAACATATAAAGACGTATGGAATAGCGAGGCTGAGAAGATTTTAGGGATTCAGGCTAATCAAATTTCTTGTTTCTCAGAATCAGAGGCTCCCTACTATTTCTTTAAGAAGAAAGACTATATAAAGGACTCCGAAGCTGTAACAGTAATAGATATCGGCGGCGGCTCAACCGACTTTGTGTATTTCCGCAACAATCAACCCTTGATGGCTAATTCAGTACATTTTGGGTGTGATGTACTTTGGGAAAATGGTTTCATGGAATTTGATAATGAGAGGAAGAACGGAATCTATCGAAAATACGCTGATACTCTCAGGTTCAAGCGACAAGATCTTGAAGAGCTGAACATCAATTTCAAAGATATCGAAGCAACTAAAACAAAGGATATTATAAATTTCTGGTTAAGTAATTCAGAATTTTGTGATATTAAGAAGTTGTTAAGTCGTGATTTCAAGGCGGTATTCATATATCATCTTACATCCATATTGTTCTATATGGCATCAATGTATAAGGACTATGGATATGCCGCTCCACGTTCCGTGATTTTCAGCGGCAATGGTAGTAAATATATCGACAGCTTCATTAGTTCAGACAAGAAAATACTCAAGAAGATTATTGACCTTACTTTTGCAACTGTGTTTGGTGGAGATCATGATGTCAAACTGGAATTACCGGCAGAACGTAAGGAGGCAACTTGCTATGGAGGCTTGTATCGCGATTCAAATGCTCTTGATGTACCGAGTAAGACATATCAAGGGGATTTGTCGCAAAACTACAATACAGTAGGAGACATCAATAAGAACATGCAAGAATTGCGCAAGGAGTTATTGCATAAGTATGATGTCATGAACTCACTCTACAAAAGAGTCTTGGATTTATTAAAACAAGAACATATAATCGACAATACAGCCAATACAAAGGTATATGTGGATGCTGCCATGAAAGATTTAGGTACTCCATTTAAGACCTATTATCAATCACAAGTAAAGGAAGTCTATCAAGAAGAAGTGCCTTTATTCGATACAGTATTCTTCTTGCCTATTATTGACAGGATATTTGATTTAACTAATTTGAAAGCATAAATGAGCTTCATTTTCACCATACTCATTTCGATACTGGTATCGCTGATATTTGTCGGTCTTCAGATTCGATTCTTCAATGAGACCCGAAAGTATCGTATTCTTTTTGAAAACTTTTTCAAGAAGAAAGAACCTTACGGCACGTTCTCTAAGAAGGTTGGGGATGAATACATTCCACAACTGACGGAGGTCGGGGAGCCAAATTCTGACCTTAATAATCTCATTATGGAAATAAACCATTATATTGAGAAGACTAAAGGCACGACTGACTTTTCCGTAATACAAAATAAGGTTGAAAGAAAGCTGACCATGAGGTATGACCAATCTACCGCAAGGCTGTCATTTCCAACTTATCTTGGCCTCATGGGAACATTCCTCGGAGTATTCATGGGAATATTGATGTTTATCGGTGGCTTTGATGGAGCCGGGAATATATCAGATGATTCCATAAAGAATCTTTTGATTGGAGTCTTGGTTTCTATGTTTACAAGTCTAATTGGCTTGGCTCTAACTACGTACAATACCGCGGAATCCGGTGGAGCAAGAAAGAAAATAGAAGAAGATAAGAACGAATTCTTTGATTTTGTACAAACCGAACTCATGCCTTCGATTGACGTAAGTATGGTAGTCGCAATAACAAAACTTCATGAGACCGTAGATAAATTTGAACCGGCATTTGATAAAGTAATCAATCGTTTTCAAAATACGTTCGATAGATGCACAAAAGCATTTGGTGAAGATTTTGAAAAACACGTTAATGCTGTATCCAATGCTGTTGAAGTTATGGGTGAGAACATGGATAAAATCAATCAGAACATACGATTGCAGGAGATGCTTTTATCCACTCTGAAAAGCAACGAGATTGTACGTGGCTTAGATAGATATGTCGAAGCAGCCAACCATTTCATTGGAATTACTAAATCACTTGATAAGTTTGAGGAAGCAAGACGCATGATGCTCGCAGCAGCACAAGAGGCGATTGTTATTCAAAATAAATACAATGACTCACTGCGAGTGCCAAGAGAGATAGCACTGAAAGTCAACTCAATACTTGACCGAATCACAAAATTTGAACAGTCTATAAATGATGTTGGTGAATCATTGGCTAATCGACATGTGTTAGGGAATCAGGTTATTGAGGCGATACAGCGTCAAGTTCAAGGTATTTCGAAGAAAGGAAAAATTGCCGACAAGTTCCTTGAAATGGCAGATGGTAAACTTGAGGACTTATTCAGAAGACAAACGGAAGTTCTGGAAAGTATGAACGATCGATATAAAGATGCAATCGAAGGTCATATAGAAGGATTCGAGAATATGATTAAGGCTCAAACTTCACAACTTGAATCGCAACATGAAGAATTCATAACCGCGATTAAAGAAAAATTCAATATTGAAGATATTCGTGAGGAATTTACCAACCTAAGGAAATTAGAGATCATAGAGAAGCGATTGTCTGAAATTATAGGAGGAATCGTGAGTCCCAATAATGTCGAGGACATTCAAAAAGAGATTAAATCAGTGGAAACACAACTCCAAGATTTGAAAGTAGAGCTTGAAGCCATCAACAAGAATACCAGAGATAAAGAGAGTAATGGAGGTGGTGGTTTCTTCGGATTTGGACGACGTTAAAAATTGACTAAATATGGACGGTAAGAATAACGGTTCATTCTGGCCAAGTTACGTTGATGTTATGACGACATTGTTCGCCATAACATTGGTATTGTTCGTTGTGTCATTCGCCCGATTTAAGATAAAGGAAACGGAACTCAAAGAAAGCAACGAGATATTACAGACTCTCGTTGATGAATACGAAAATATCATTACTGTCTATTCTACAGTAAGTAAAATTGACTCAACGGAATATTTTGGGTACAATGAACAATATCTAAAACACTTGTTTACTGTTGATGTTGAGTATCAGACAAAAGAGTTCCATATTGACAGATTGAAGTTAGATAAGACGGATACTGTTGCTGCTAATAAGGTCAGAAGAGATATTCTTATAGCCGGTAATCTCGTAAAGTCAACAATTCAAAGTATTGAAAAATCAGATTCTGTAGATAGTAACATCAAATTTCTTGTTGTTATTGAAGGTCAATCGTCAAGAATTAGATTTGATGAAGGCCCATGGATGAATAATTACACATTGTCGTATCTAAGAGCACAGTATCTTAATAAATTTTGGAAAGAAAACGGAATAGATATAGATGCGATACCACGATGTGAGTTGATTATATCTGGCAGTGGAGAACAAGGCGTTCCTCGAAATATCCCAAATGAATCTAAACTACGTAATTCTTTCCCAAATCAAGCAGACTATCAGAAAGCCTGGAATGAAATTGAAATGGGGAATCAAAGATTTTTGATTCACATTGTTCCGGTTATCGGCAATATTGATGTTTCAAAAGAAAAAATAGACCATCTAAAAGGGAAAAGACTGTAATGGAACAACAAGATTTAAATGCTGAATATGGACGGATATTTGGCGTTGTCCATTATCCAACCCTTTTTGATAAGGATGATTCGGCATACAGCGAACTTCGTAAAGAAATCATTGATACACCTCGGTTGTTTACCTCGACAAATAAGTTGCCATTTGAAAGCATCTACGATTTTTCTATTGAACAAGAAATTGATTGTAATAGAGATTATCTTGAACAAAAACCGGGTAATACTGACCTATATGATGTCATTGTTGGGATTAGGAATCATGTCACAACAATTATTACCGGCATCTTATCTGTTTTAGGAGGGTACAAGCAAGCTACTGAAACATCTCAGTTCACGAATCCTTCAAAAAACAATCATGTATTTTGGATAACGAAAGCTGGTAGATGTAGAGCCTATGGATACTTTGACAAAGAGACTAAAAACTTTTATATTGGAGTAGGTAGCTTAATTTCAATAATTGATGATTCTGATTATATTGCATCTTCATCTTATAGGAATAGACACAGACTCATTGATAAATATGGCGTGAATATCGGAAACTATGTCAAAATTAAGAAGGATGTTAAATGCCGAACAGCGGTTGCCGCAGCAAGATATACTTTAGGAGCAATGGTTAATCTTGACTTATGGAAAGATTCGCAAGGCAAAACGTTATATGAAGTATATCCAGACTATTTCTTTCGTTAAAATGAATACCGAACCACAGAATTTAATTCCATTCTGCGGTTCGGTCTTGTTCTATTCAGATATTTGTGCTTGCTCTTGTTTGATGATTACGTTTCTGAGGCTATCCTGCTTATGTGTATTGTTGCCGAACATTATCTTTTCACGTGGAAGGATATAGTCATTCATATATTCCTCTGACATGATAGAGCGGTAGTTTCGGTAGAGCCATTCGACTTTTTCAAGCCGGGTGTTGTTGAGATACTGGCGGCGGTTGAAGTGTAAGGACGCTACGGAGATACCTATGAATGCCACCATTGCCAGTATCCATATTTTCGGACGAAGACCCCATACGGGCATATTGATATGATACTTCCCGTAATTGCGGAGGTCATGGGCCGCATCCTTCATGAACTGTACTTCCTTTGTTAGTGCGGCGTTTGCAAGATTCGCCGATCCTTTTGCCAGAGCCTCGTCAATCTCCTTGCCCACGTTGATATTTATTGCACGGCTGATTTGTTTTGCAATTTCTTCAGCAGGCACAGACACACTTATATTCGTTTTGCGGAAACTAAGGTCAATCGCTTTCATCTGATTTATCAGAACCTCCTTTATATCCTCATAAGAAGGAATTTGGCTGACAGTCTCGCCGATTTCGGCGACTTTCTCGCATAGCGGGACTATGTCGGATATGCGTGGCAGGTCTGTGGGCAATCCAACGTGTGCGGAGGTGTTTTGCGACTGCACATATTGGACTGAGCGTATCTGCCTGACAGCATCATCCATTATCTCACGGAGCGTTTCGGGAAGATTCTCAAACTGCGCCATTGAAGCTGCAAGTTTCTCATACTTGCGCCTGAGGATGGCGTAATCCTCTTCAAGATTCTGTTTAGCCATAATTTTATCTTCTCATTGATTTGCCATTTTTTCTTTTGCGCTTCGCTTCCTGCCGATCCATTTCGTTCTTGAATGCCATTTCCTCGGCATTTACTGACGGGCCAAGTGTAAACAGGTCTGACAACAAGCATCCTCCGACATTGACAGTTGCTTCCGCAACACTTCCAAGGGCGTCAACAATAGATGATGAAGGAGCATCACGTCTTGTCGATGCCTGATGAAGACCAATACCTGAATGATTATTCCGTAGCCGTTCAAACCGAGCATTGAGCCTGCCGTAACTGTAATCACGAGAAATATCGGAGGCCTTGAAGCGATGGTCACCCATTCGGAAAGACACTCCCTCAATGACATCTGAATTTCTGCGCTGCTTGAACTCCACCGAGATATTTCTCACAGCAAGGTTTCTTATCAGGTCATTCCAACTTCGGGATGAGGAAAGTGCATCTGATACCGTCATGCGAATTTCAGCCTTGGCGAGTTCCTTACCATGAAGATTTTCGGTCGACTGATGTTGGTTCTCACCGCCAAATGTCAGACCATATTTCAATTTCAGTGACTTGCACACGGCTATATTTCTACGGTAGTTATGCCCCGATGTTATACGCTTGCCGTCCTTGCCAATCATGTTATAGATGATATGGAAATGTGGCGAGCCTGTTTCAAGATGCCGCACGATGATGTGCTGTGTCTTATCAAGCCCCATGCCTTTGAGATAATCTCGAGCAATTTTCATCATCAGTTCATCGGTCAGCCTGTCTTTGTCGGCGGAATGAAAACTCACCGAGATGTGTCCGGCAGGAGACTTCACTCTCGGATTCAGCGAAGCCCCGGCTTCCATGCTCGCTATAATCTGTTCACGTGTCTCACCGATTATACCCTGCGAACCGATGATGCGCCATGTGTCGGAAGTGTAGATATTATGGTCATGGTTAACACGCATGACGTAGTCGACACATCCGGCAAAAGAGCGGCTTTTGAGATTTTTCGCTATCATTGGATATGTTGTTTCAGAATTTGATTTTGTTGAGAAGCCGTGAAAGCTGCCCGATTATACTCTCAATTTTCGGAGCCATTGACACCAATCCGACCGTATGGGCGAGCTTCAAAAGTTGGTTGAAGTTCACTCCGATTTTTAGAATCTGACGGATGTATTCCTTCTCATCGGGCGACAGCCTCGGAGAAATTTTAGCGTTTAATGTCGCTTCGCGGATGTACTCCGTCACCGTCATTCCTGCGAGTTCGGCACGGAATATCAGACGCTCGTCCTGTTCCTCGTCAAACCTCACCATGTGTGGCTTGCTCTTCTTCTTTTCGCCAAGAGAGGGACGGCCTGTTGTCTTCGGCTTCCTAATCTTTATGCTTGTATTATTTCTCATCTTCAATAAAAAATTGTTGATAAAATATCGACCATCGGGAGCGGAGTGGCAAGCCGTTCGGATAGTTGCTCCGAACCCTTTTTGATTTCAAAAAGGTTACCTTGCCACTCCCTTAAAACTTATTGTTTCAGTGAGTGTCGGCTACGCCGTGCACTGACGGTTTTGCTCCCTGCGGTCGCTATAGTGGTACACCAGTTTGATTGGCTGATCAGTCAGGACTTCAACTGATTGAGACTTCAGTTATCTGCCTAATCAGGCAATCAGCATTGTGCATGATTGGGGTCGTGATTGGTTGACTAATCAGTCATGCAATTCTCCACTCACAGACGCAATCCGTTCTTATAGTTGTGCCGGATGAGATAGTCATTGAAGTCACTAAACTGGCTATACTCAGTAGAGCGGTCAATCACTCGCTCGCCGAATGCTTCTGACAATACTGATAGCACTCGATGCCCTGCATCATCGTTATCAAGATAGCAGTTGATAACTTCGTACCGACTGAGATGCGACATCGCCTTGTTGACATTGGCAACCGAGTTCAGCACGATAGAATCTGTATCTGGAATTGCCGATATTGTCAAAGCAGAGAGGTAATCCAAGAATCCCTCGAACACGGCACATTCGATTGACACGGTGTTGCAATAATCAGGATTGTTCGGAATGCTGATATTTTTGGGTGAGATACAACCTTTGAAGTATCGGTTGCGCAACTCAACTCCGCTGGATATATTCGGGAATGCCACAGCAAAATACGGTCTGCCATTGAGGGTGTAATGAGCCTCCTTGCAATTCGCCTTGGCGATGTGTGCCGGGATACCCCGCTCTTTGAGGTAAGCGAGAAGTGCGGGATTTCCCAATGGCACGATTTTTATGTTCTCAAAACTCGGAGCATAGTGTCGCGGGGCATAAGAGGAAGCGACTGTCTGCGCCGATGGTACAGGGCAACACTTGACAATGCAGTCCATGAGATAGCGGATATCTTCGGAATGGTAGAGTTCCGCTGCAAGGTCAATTATGGTGCCTCCTTTTGCGATTCCGAAATCATACCAAGTGTTCTTATCAAGCTGCACTTTGAACGATGGTGTGTTTTCCTGTCGCAAAGGTGAGCGATACCACAATCCGTTGCCTCGTCTGTAAGCCGGTTCATAGCCGAGTTGGGACAAGAAGGTGGCTAAAGGGATTTTCTTAATCTCTTCTATCATGAGGGGTAAAATATTTTAGGTTGGATGGATATTGTGTGCTTCCGCAGTATAGGCCTTATATATACACTTCTGAACTATACTGTACTAATTCAATAGTAATATTGTGGGTTGAAGCGATAGGCCTTCGTTGCCTCGTCAATCTCAATCATCCGCTTGTTTGTAAGGAACCTTTTCAACCGTGAGATGATTGAATAACTGCGCTTGTAGCCGATTGAGGCATATCCATCGGTAAGTGCTGCTATCACAGCCTTGTATCCTTTAATGTCGCCATTGGCAAAGGTCGCCTCCAATGCCTGACGATGTTGCGCATCCGACAGTTCTCCATAGTTGAAGCCACGTTTGACCGTCTTTTTCCCGAATTCATGATCGTGTTCCTGTTTGGGCAGTCCTTCGTCATCAACCGAGAACGCCATAGGCTCCATGTCTATTGAGCGTATAAGAGGTGCGGTTACTTCGCTGATGGAGTTGTCATCAATGCTCTTGGCTATCTGGAGCACAGTCTCAGCCTTGTTGTTGAGTTCCGTGCCGATATGACCTCGCACATTATCGTCCGCCTTGTTCTGGTGAAGCACCGTGTGGATGTGTATCTGATAGCGGTCAGTCCATGACATGAGGCGAGTTATCACGTTGGTGGCTTCGGTGGCATTGTTGATGTCATACATCAGATCCCGGATACCGTCAATTATTACCAATCCTATGCCGGGAGTTGTGGATATTGCATATTCAATCATCGCCAATCTTTGCTCCGGAGAGTAAGGACGCAGGGAAGCAAACTTGAAATTTTTAGGGTGGCTGTCAACCGGAAGTCCGGCAAGCCGCAAAATGCGCCATATCACACGCTGGCAATGGTACGGACTCTGCTCAGTGTCAATGTAGAGGATTGTTCGCTTGTTCTCCGGCAATTCCCCGATGTATGCCATCACTTCGCCGTTCTTCAATGCCGCCGCGGTCAGTGCGGTCACGTTGAAAGTCTTTCGGCTCTTGGCTTTCCCGGTGGACGCGCTGAAATTGCCGAGAGTGCCGATTACCGCTCCATTGCAGTACAATACCTCCGTATCAGCCTTGCAGTTGTCGGTTATTTGCAACAGCGAGTTCTCCCACATCTCCGCCGGGGTCGGCGGCTGTGGCTGTTGTGTAGTGACAGGTTTCATCGGCGGGCGGCTTTGGACGTTGATACTGGCTCAAGTATGCCAATGGTGTTGCCATTAAGCAGTTTGCTCTGCGCCCAGTCAGCGAGTTCGGCAATACGGAAGTGGAGCTTAGTCCCGAACTTATAGAACGGCATGGAGCCGGATGAAGTCAGCTTATAGACCTGACTTTTCTTGATTTTGTAGCCGTTGGCATTGAGGTACTCCACCGCTCCGTCTATGTCAACGGAGTCGGCATCGTTGTAGGGCTTGGCGAGTGACATTATTTCGGTCATGCACTCCTTGACCGCCGATTGAATCATGTCCTTGACCTGATGAATCGGGATGACGATAATCTCGTTCATTTCGCAGATATTTTAATTTGAATTTTCTTAATTTTGTTAATACCTGCCGCGATTCACGGCCTCGGAACTATTCCGACGACCATATAACAACATAACTCATGTCGTTGGTTTTCTCCTTTTTGCGAATGGCAGAAGATTGGCAAATGAATGTCAGTATTCTGTCTGCAATCGGGAAAATCGGGGCAAATATTGGAATTTATACGTCAACCTCTGTTGACTTTGCAAAGTTGGCGATTCCAATCTTTGCGGATTGTAGAGTATATGTAGAGTCTATAATTGATTTTGTAGATTATCTGTTATGGCTCAGTATTTTCTCTACCGCCTTGACCTCTGTCGATGTTGCAAAGTTCGTGATGAAAATATCCACGGATGGGGTACTACCCCAAAATATCCCAAAATTGTATGGTTCATGGGATAAAAAATATCGGTACGACCTCGTAATTTGTTGAGGTTGTACCGATTAACTATTGGCGAAAATTTTGTCAGTCTCTCAATTTTGGGATACTAAATTGCTTAAAGATCTGACAATCACAATGAAAAGATGCGTTTAAACGCTGATTTCAGTGATCACAACGTTATTTCCCCAAGGCTGTCTATCGCCTGTTGCTTTCTTGAATCAACCACATGGAGATATTTCTCCGTCATTTTCAAACTCGCGTGTCCCATCAGCGATGACACGGTCTTGATGTCAGCTCCATTGTCAAGGATATTCACTGCGAAACTGTGACGGGCGCAGTGCCACGTGATATGTTTGTTGATTCCTGCGGCTCTCGTCCATTTATAAAGATGACGGTATATGGTGCGCCCCTCCGATGTTAGAGGGAAAATCAATGTACTGCGGTCTTCAGGCAAGTCTCCGATAAGTTTCATCAGATGTTCGTTCAGCGGCATTGTCACTCCACTATGTGCGCTCCTCCATTCGATTTTCTTCTGATTGAAGCGCAGTGTCATGGTCGTGAAGTCAATGTTGGAGTAAGTCAACCTCTCGATGTCACACTTGCGTATGCCTGTAAAGCAACTGAACAGGAATGCACGTCTTATCATCAGATTCTCTCCGGGATAATGCGTTATCATCATTCGCCGTATCTCGTCCATCGTCAGAATGTCCTTGGTCAAAATATTGACATCAAACTTGATGGACACGCCCTTGCATGGATCTTTCTTCATATATCCGGCATCAATGGCGTTAAGTACGACTCGATGAAACCAATGAAGGGATTTCTTCGGGCCCTCGCCAGTGCCGACTTTCTTGCAATATTCAGCAAATGCCATCACCATTTCTGTGTCTATCAAGTCCATTCTCAGAAATGTTGAGAATTTCTTGTATTTTGGGGAGGATTCCAAGAAACCTATAAGGCGGCTGTAAGACGTCTTGTATCCAGACTTGACGCCTTTAGTGAATGTTGTCGAGTTGCAATGCTGCTCACGGAAGTATTTGAGGAAGTCAATCTCAGTTTCGCCTTTGAGTCGATAGCCCTCACGGGATTCAAGAAACTCTTGTTCTTTTTCAAAACGTATTTTCTCCGCAAGCTGTAAGGTGTTCTTGTTCTGCAACCGCTCCTGGGCGTTGCGTGGTTTCAGCCAAATATAGAGATTCAGTTTCTCCCGGCGGCGCACATGTTTGATAGAATATTTCACACGACCTTTTGACGGGCCAGACTCGTAGATTACCTGCTCACCATTCTCATCAAGAACAGGAGTTTCGGAGCGACCGAGATAATATTCGAGAGAGAGACTTGCCCTGCCGTCCTGAAGTTCCAGTTGGACAAGTTTCGGATTTTGTCTGCTTTTATTTTCGACTTTCGCCATAAATCATTAAATTTGTGGTGTTAAGCAAAGATAGCGACAACTTGCCGAACGCAAAAATCGCCCTCAATATCTATTAACACTTGAATTGTACGAAATGTGTACGATTGGCGAAAAATAATCAAAAACAACGAAATTCACAGCAACGTCCAATTAACCTAACTGCCTAATACTCATTGCTGTTATCTTCCTATCGCTTTCTTGACTTTCCTCCTGCATTAACATAACACGACGCTGCCACCCTCTGACCCGTTCTGGGAAATGTATCTGCCGCCCAATGGCTGGAATTGTCGCTGTACGGCGGTACAGGTCCGCAAGGGCAAATATCCCCAGAGCGACCCGGCCCTCTCCATGCTCCGGGGCAACAACTGCACCGAAGCGGCCAAACAGCAGATTTTCCGCTTCAATCCCGGCAAAACATTAGAACTGTTTCCAGCCAAGCACCCATATTTCAAAGGGCCGAAGCCGCAGCAGGTAAAGCAGGCCATTGAGGGCTACACACCTGCGGAGTGGACCCCTAAAACAGTGGCCGAAGCTGAGCAATTTTTCCGCGACAAACTCGGCGTTAACTGCTCCCTAAAAGGCTTTACTAAAACCAATATGGCACAAATTGAGTCTATTTTCCGAAGCGTGGAGCGCCATTTTCAATGTTGGCCGGAACTAAAAAAAGAAACGTTGTTTGTCGGTACCATTCGCGGTCGTACTGAGTTAATGACCTCCGCGCTGTTTGAGGAATACAAACGACTATACCCGGGACAACGTGAAAGCCTCCTGCTGGATATGGCTAAAAAATACGCCCGCAAAGCCTGTGCAAGTCCCGGTTGTTATGCCTATTCTCACGGATATGGCAAGCAGTACGGTTTAAGCGGTATTTGTTTTAACACCTCATGGGCTGGCGAAAAAATAGATAAGTCACTCGCCAGCGATGTTAAAAGCAAGTGGCACCCGCCCGGCTGCGGTACTCTTAAAGCGGTTTTTGACCATGAGCTGGGCCATGAGATTGACCGCCTGCTGGGCCTCCGCTCAAATGCAGACTTTCTCAAGCTGTTCAATCAGGAACACAGCAAGGGCAAAGCGCACATTACCGAGGTACTCTCAACCTATGGCAATAAAAATGCCGCTGAGTTCATCGCTGAGGCGTGGTCCGAATATCTTAACAACGAAAAACCGCGGCCAATAGCGGTCGCGGTGGGTAATATCATTAAAAAACTATATGAAGAAAAACATCAATCTTCATCAAGCAAATAAACGCGCATTTTCTCGCGCTCCCCCTTGGGTTCAAATACAAAATTGCCCTTTTGTCCGGGCAATATATGGTCGTGACTCTCTGCCCCGTCCTCTATGATTTCAGACGGGATAAAGTCAAAAGCGGCACAGGTAAGCCCACGCCGAAAATGCTTGCAGTCCTCACACATGTAAGGTTGCGTTATTTCCTTATCGATAATATGTCCCATTGTAGCCGCAAATTTAATAATTTATTCTGGTATAACAACACTTAAACACCAATTAAATGCTCGACCCCAAGCAATTAAAGGCCGATATTCTCGAAGATATGCGCGTGGAGCTCTCCGACGAGTTCGACCGCAACTTTGAACGTAAGGGCTTTTTCTCCGACAAGTGGAAGCCTCGCGCACACGATTACGCGCGTGGCTCGCTCCTCATGCAGTCCGGGGCAATGCGCCGCTCCACACAGGGCGAAGTGTCCGGCGACGGCGTGCGCTTTACCTCCTCGGAGCCTTACACGGCCCTGCACAATGAGGGCGGGACAATCACCGTTACCGGCAAAATGAAACGCTTCTTTTGGGCGAAGTTCAAGGAAACAGGCGAGGTCGGCTGGAAATATATGGCCCTTATGAAAGTGGGGCAGGTTATCAAAATCCCGCAACGCCAGTTTATCGGCGACGGCCCGGAAACGCAAAAATTGATCCGCGACGTTATCCAGAGCAACCTCGACAAATTCAATTTACAACTAACTAAATTTTTAAGACAATGAGAAAAGCAATTTTTTACGCTGTGGCCGAAGCCGTGGCCGCTGTTCCGGGCGTGGAGTTCGTGGACCTCTGGAACGACGACGGCTCGCACTTTTCCGGCGGTGCCGTCTATCCGCTCCCGGCGGTGTTCGTGGAGTTTGAAGCTGTGGAGTGGAAGCAGCAGGGAATGGGCGCCCGCCGTGGCTCGCTCGCCCTCCGGCTTCATGTCCTCACCCGTGCCGTGCTGACACACGGCCACAACGACCCCCACATTCCTGAAGCCTTTGAGGTGTTCGACCTCCTCGACCGTATCAACGCCGCAATGCAAGGACTGCGCGGCCCCCATTTCTCCGGCTTCATGCTCACCACCTCGGCGACAAACCACGCACACACCGAAATATGGGAAAATGTGGAGCGTTACATCTGCGGGGTGCAGGACATCACCGCTATGCGGCCGCCCTCGCGCGTTCTCGGCCTCTCTGCGGCCATTAAACAGACCGACTAATACAACAACACCCCCGGCGGCTCTTGCGTCCGTCAGGGGTGTTTATTTTCACCAATCATCAAACAGGGAGGGGGCGGTGTCGCGGTTTCGTTCCTCTTTGTCCGGGTCAACGCCCAGCAAATTTAGATAAGTGCGGTAACAAATGCCAAACTCGGGCTCGATATAGCGCCGCCACACTGCCGCGTAACATTTGGCTTGGTTGCCCGCTTCGTAATGCAAGGCCGTGACAGCCTTGATTTTTGCAGCTCGCGCCAGCGTGCTTTTATGTCGCTTTTTGCTTGTCATTCTCACCGATTTTTACTAACTTTGCACTGTCCTTTTACATCAGGCTCAGCGCTGGCGGTTAGCGGCTTCGGTTCGCACGCTGGCGCGGCGTCTTTTTAAGGCTCTGCCTTTGCCTCGGTCTCGTCCGCCTCTGCGGTCGCTTCCGGGGCTTTTTCTTCCTCGGTCAGAAGATCCACGTCTGTAATGCCAAGCGGTATGTTACGCCAAGCGCCGGTCCCTTTGTCGCGGTACTGGGCGCGGATATAGCGCCGTGTGGCCGTCGGCTGGTAACTCTCGCGAATAATTTTCACACCCTCTTTGAACTGGTCGTCGTCGCTCTCGTCGGCAAGTTTCTGCAACTGGAGCACACGGCTGGCGTTGAGGTTGCCCTGCTTGTCAGTGCTCAGCAGCCGGAGAACGGTCTGCACAAGCGTTTTGGTTTTCGCGTCGGTCGCAAGGCTTTCAATGTACTTGCGTACCATTGCAATGCCGGCCGTTACCATGTCGCCCCAGCCGTCAACGGTGTTAACGCCTAATGTCAGGCGCATGGTGCTGTCTTGGTTGGTGAATGTGTGCGACCATTGCCCATCCTCCTTGAAGCCCACGACCTCGGCTTTCATTTTGAGCACAGTGTCAAAATTGCCGAATACGGTATCTTTTACCGTCTTAATCTGTTCGCTCAGGCTGCGGAGCTCGGGGAGCGCGGTCTCCAGCTCTTGGTCCACTAATTGCGCGTAAGTCTCGCGCTGCTGTTTGCGGCGCTCTGCCGCTTCCTTTTTCTTTTCGGCTTCCTGAAAAGCCTCCCACTTGGCGAGCTGTTCCGCCGTCATGGTAACTTGGGTCTTTTCACTCATCGGTAAATGGTGTTTAAGTGGTTATTAAATTGTGTTTAACTGTTTCGGTGTTTGTCCTTTTACACCGGCCCAGCTCCTTAGTTGTCGTAGTCCTCGGCGTCGGGACTCTCGAAGTTGAGCGACCCGGCCTCTTGCGAAGCCCACCACGCCAGATCATCCAGCAGCTCGGCCCGGGCGTTCTCGCTCATGTGCGCCGTCTGCTCTTTAATCATCTCTTTAATCTTTTCAAGTTCTTTCATTGTTTCGCTTTTTGAATTGCGCTTTTATTAGTTTGCCGGCTTCTCCGGGCTTGCCTACCAGCAGCCACGCCACCATCTCCAGCAACAGACCGCCCATGAGCACCGCAACGGCTATTGCTATCCATGCCCACCAGAATGGGAGGCATACTTTGCGCAGGTTCTTTTTAGTTTTCTCTTTCATTCTCTTAATTGTTTGAGGGGTCAAAACTGCCGGGGGTCGTGTAGTGCTGCATGAGCAGCGCGTCGGTCAAAGCGTCAACCGCCCGGGCGTCTTTTACCTTGTTGTTAAATGTCGCTATGAGGTTGCGCAGCCTCTCGCGGGGTATTTTGTTGAAGTCGCTGTAACCACTCGCACGCTCTGCAATACCTTTGATCTTCGCCACGTTCTCGGGCTGCCCGGTCTGCCGAAGCCAGCCGCCAATCGCGGCAATTACCTGCTTGCGCAGTTTGTCAAGTCTGGCCGTGCCCTGCTTCTCGTCCACCTGCTCGCTCAGCTTGGCGCAAATGTCTATGAGCTGGTGTTGGCTCAGGTCGCGGCTGCTCTCAACGCCCCAGCTTGTCAGGATCGCGCGCTTGGCTTCATCATCAAGCCCCAGCACCGTGCAAAGGGTGTGATAACGCTTTAATAGCCCTTTGTGGATTTGGTCCATTGTTTTATTTTCCTTTTTCGCCATTGTCATTTACTTTAATTGTTCTGCCCAATACTCTGCCGCGCCCTGCTCCCAGATTATGAAGTCCGCGCCGCCCTCGCCCCGCTCTGCGTCCTCGTAGCGTGTCGTAACAAATGCCTTGAAGCCCTCAACCTTGATTTTTATCTCGGCGTCATAGCGGATTTTTCCGGCCAACTTGCCGTCCGGATCCTTGCCTGCCCGGTCGGCCTGACTTATGAAAATAAACAGTTTATCGGGGTACTCTCTTTTGAGCTTCTTAAAGCTGGCCCAGTTGAAGCCGTCCAGATATTGCACGCTGTCAATTATGATTATTTCAGGGCTTTTGCGCTTGTTCAGACGCGCCCGGAGCTCGGGGAGTTCCTCTTTGTTCAGCAGGATCACACTGTTGCCGGCTTCGCCCATTCCGACGCGCTCCCATGCCTTTTGCAGTGATAGGCTCAACCCCTGCTCGAGGCTGTTGTAGGCCACGCGCCCAAAGTTCGCCAGATACTTGCAGAGCATGAGCGTAAACGTGGTTTTGCCGGAGCCGGAGCCGCCCCATATTATCCACGTTCCGCGAAGCTCGGGACGGCCGAAGCTCGCCAGCCATTCACCGGCAAACTCCACCGTCTCAAACCGCGCTGCAAGCACATTTTGATTGCTTATCGCTCTGCTCATTCTCTCGTTATTTCATCTTTGGCCGAAGTCTCAGCACATTGGGACCGTACCCCTTGGCCTCAATCATCTTGTTTAATGCTTTTCGTTTTGCCGCCAAATCCTCGGAAGTGCTGGCGGTAATTTTCACTACAAGCACCCGGCGACCTGTAAGCGGCTGCGTTGTCCGTTTAACTGTTATGTCGCACGTCCAGCCCTCCTCGAGCCATGTCTGCAACACCTCGGGCACCCACCCGGGCATTAGCTCGAAAGTGCTGCTATATTTCAGTGTTACGGGGTAAGGTTTCATTTTTGAATTTGTTTTTTATATTCTCTTAGTCGCCGTATGCAAGCGCCCATTATGAGCGCTTGGTCGGTCTTGCCTTTGATGTTTCCGGCAATGGTTGCCACGATTGTGTCGGTTAGCACCTCCAGAGCCTGCCCCATGTCGTCACACTCGCAAATAGTGTTATAGACCTTGTAGCTTATCTCCGTGCTTTTGTTCTGCTTGCTCATTTTGCACCTCCTTTCACCTTGGCCCATACGGAGCGTTTAACGCGCCGCAGGTCGCCGTCGGCCTCGTCTATAATGCTGTTAATTGTCTTGGTGTCTGTCACACCGTTGGCGACGCATACGGCGGCCACGTCCTCACTGTTGTGGAGGGGCAGTTCCACAAACTTGCGACCCAAGCGGCTGAAGATCTCCGCATAGCCTTTGCGGTTCAGGCGCAGCCCCTTTTCAATCCGGGCGCGCAAGTAGCTGGTCGCGGTCAGGATAATGCCGCAGTGGTCCTCAAGCTGGTTGTAAAGGCTTATGAAAAAGTAAAGCACTTGGTCGCTCAGCTTGTCGGCCTCGTCCAGAACTATGAGCGGCGTTTCTTTGCGCTTCAACGTGTCTACAATAGCGTCCATCATGTCGGCCACGGTGTTGCCGCTGTATGCCACGCCCATTGTCTGGAGCACCTTTGCCATGAACGTGCGCCGGTTCCAGTACTCGGAGCAAACAAGGTGGTACACGTTGCGCCCGGCTGCCGTGTAGTTCTTTACGGCCTCGGTCTTGCCGCTCCCGGCTTCACCGATTACAGCCATCACCAGGGCGTCGCGCTGCGCGTTCTCCAGGGCAAAGGTCATGGCGTTGTAGGCACGGGTCGGCACCAACTGCCACCCCTCGGCGCCGCGCCCGTTTATCTGCCCGGCTATGCTGCGCCACATCTCGTCGGCTATGGTCTCCCAGTTGCCGGCCAATATCTTGCTCACGGTCGCGCTGCTCACCTTTAACGCGGTGGCCGCTTTGTTCTGGCTCCCTTTTTGCTCGCAGTAGGCGCGGAGCTGGTCGCTGATCTGTTGTTTCTCTTGTGTTGTCATATCCTTTTACGTCTTAAAAATTACTGTAATTAAATTCTTCTGTATCACTGTCGCCGTGCGCCGTTATCGGCACTTCTATTGCCTCGACCTCCAGCGCGTCAATGTCGGCGGCGGTCAGCCGTTTGCGGCTCCGGTTATCTTTGTGCTGTCCCCGGCTGTCGGTTATCAGCAGCCGGTCCTCTATGCTGCCGCGAAGCGCCGGGGTGCCGGCTATGATTTGCTCGGTGGCGGTGTAGGCCAGTGCCATGCGCTCGGCTGTCCGGGTCTCCAGTTGCTTGTTATAGTCGCGCACTCTCTGCAACTGCTCGGCATCCCCGGGCTGCCGGTCGGCTAAGGCCATCGGCTGCACATACTTTTCCTCAAGCATGTAGCGGCGTTGCCCGTTCTCGCTCACTGCAAGCACCTCCCGCAGGTCGTCGGGGTCATACTTCACGGTCCACCGCTCGGCGGCATGGTCGCGGAAACTCAGGTCAAAGCAGTCATAATCACGCTTAACGCCCAATATTGTGGGGCGGAGTCCGCAACCCTCGAGCACGTTCTTAAAGCCGGTTTCTACTCCGAAGTTAAGCAGGTAGGTTTCACGGCTCAGCGGTAGCCGGTTTTCGGGCTTCAGTTTCGCATATCCGGCCATCATTTCCTCATATTTGGCCATGCGCTCCAGTCTCATCATCTCATCAATCTGGGCGCGGAGTCCGGCTTCGTCGGGGAAGTCGTGGCGCATCCGGTTAAGCGCGTCGCTGTTCGGCTGCCGCTTGGGGTCGCTGGTTATGCCGAAGCCCGACCAGTTGTTGCACCGTATGCAGTAGCGTGTATTGAGATAGTTGAAGTAGGGCTCCACGGGCTTGGCTTTGGCATTGTGCGCCTGTGCCGGCGTTACCTTGCCACCCATCACGGCATAAAGGTCGTGCATGGTCTTTATGGCGTAGCGGTCGCTCTGTACCTGTGTGGCTCGCAGCATTTCGCCGGTAAGCTCACGACTGTGGCGCGCTGCGTCCCGTAATGCCTGCTTTATCAGTTCGGGGCTTTCGTGGCTCCCTACGGCATAGCCTATCGGGTAGTTATTGAACACGTCCAGCACTACAACCATGGTCAGGCGGTTGGTGTAGGTCGTTATGTTGTGCCCCTTTTTGTCGGTCTTGGTGGCCTGGTACAGCAGCTCTACAGTCCAGCCGTCAAGCGACCACATCAGGAACGGAGTGCTCGGGCGGCTGCGCTTCACCTGCATTGTTACATGGTTCCGGAAGTTCGACACTCCCAACCGGCCGGCCCTTATCACTGTGCCCAGTTTCTCGCGCCATACGGCCACGGCGCCCGGGGTTATAGGTTTCCACCCCTTGGCTGCTGCAAAGCGGTTGTAACCCTCGCAAACCAACGTGTCGGGCAGATTGTTGTGGTGGGCCAGCAATGCGGTCAACACTTGCTCCTGCTGCTCGTCGGCTACCTTGGCGGCGTTCCCGTTCAGATATTTGCCGCTTATAAAGCATTCATAACCCTTTTGCAGATACTCGGCAAACTTCATTTGCAGCCTCCGGGCACTCCCGGGCAGTGAGTGAGGGAAAGCGTCGGCCAGTCTCGGCAATGCCGCCGCGGCTCGCGCCCAAAATTCTTTAGCCGCCACCGCCTTTTTACCGGTACGCTTCCGCTTGCTTACATGAGCCTCCCAACATCTGCGGAAAGCGTTCATAACTGCCGCGTTGCTCGCATACTCCAGCACCTTGTCCTCGGGCAGGTTCCTGCCGTCGGCCAGCTTGTAGGTCTGGAAAAAGTCAAGCGCCTTGGCGTCCGGCTCTATCGTGTCGACAAACTCTTTGCTCTCGGCCTGCTCCTGCAAGTCAGGATAACGCCGGTAAACCTCCGTGCGCCATTTCAGCGGTAGGCTATTGACGTCAAACAATGCTTTGCGCCCGTTGCCGCCTCTTTGCACCTGAACGACCTGACCTTTGCGCACTAACGCCTTCAGGTTAGAAGTCGTTATAATGCGTCCCGTCAGTTCCTCGTGGCTTATACATACTTTTCCGTCGATTACCTCCATAGCTTCAAAGATTTTCGGCCATGACCTGCAACTTGTAAAGGTCATCAAGCAGGGTTATACGGTCGCGGCGTTCCACCACGTTGCCCCGGCGGTTAGTGATCCACGCTTCGCCGGTGCGCTTGTCGGCTCGGAGTATAGCGCCGTTATTGAACACTTGCCGCATTATCTGGCGGCCGTCCTCGGTTGTGTCGTGCAGGGTCTCGCACTCCGGATAATGAGCCATCGGCGTAGCTCCATACTCATTAACCGCCGTGTAACGAATTTTTCGGGCGGTCTCGCTGTTTTTCCTGTAAGTGAGGCACAGATATACAAACTTATCTGTAACCCTGAACGCCTTGGCAAGTTTTGCCGTGGCTTCTCTGCTTGCGTCTATGTAACGCGGGGAGGTTGTTCTCATATCCTTTTACTTTTTTGTGGTTTCTGTCGTTTCCAGCTCTTGCCTATCCGGTCATTTTTTTGTACCTTTGAGGCCGTTACTGTGGTAATACGCTGCAAAGATAGGACAATATTTTGACCTATCAAAATTTTAAGAGCAAAAAAATGACTATAAAAGAGAAAATTTTGTCCTACCTTGAAGCGACGGGCAAGGTTAAAGCGGACTTTTACAAGGCGATAGGTGCTTCGCCCTCTAATTTTAAGGGGGCGGGCAAAAACAGTGCTCTAAGTAGCGATAAAATAGCCGAAATACTAAAATTATACCCGGATTTATCCCCCGATTGGCTCCTTAACGGAGTGGGGGAGATGCTAAGGTCAACAACCCCAATAGAAACGCCTGTCCCACCGCTCACGTTGGAGGACAAATTATTGACCATGCTAAACGACCGGGAACAGACCATCCGACGACAAGCAGAGGAACTCGGGCGGCTTCGCGAACAACTGGAGCAAGCCCGCCACACCATTGAACGCCTTGAAGCCGGAAAAAACGCCTCTACTCTCCGCCATGTCCCGGAACCAGTCGGAGCTGCAACATGATCCAGCTCTGCAAAAAGTACCGACTAACCACATGCCCACTAAACTGACATGATTACAGCCCTTATTATATTTTTTGTTTTCTGCGTTGTAATGGCTATTGTAAAGAGCCGCCAGCCCAAACAACCCAAGCAGTCAACAACTACAAAGCACACACGCAAGATTATAAATATAACGATAGACCCCTCCGAACCGGTCAAGCCACGCGAGTATTACGAACAGCGCCGAAAACGCCTGACTATTCGTGGGGCTCGATTGGATAGGCACGGCCGAATTTGGAGTGTCCTTTTCTTGGTCAACACCATCTATCAACTTGAAGAGTGCAAGAACCGCGGCTATATAGATAGGCAATTATTACGATACCTTGAAAGCGCAAAAAACGAAGTCATCGAACGCAAGCCCACACGTTCAGATATTAAAACGGCCATTAAATTTTGCAAAATAGAACATGCACGCGGAAAATGCCCCCGTATGCTTACTCCCGAAGATATTAAGAACATCATGCACATTTACAAAGTGGCTTGCAACCCCTCCGCATACGTCCCAAAATAGCCGTTTTTCGTGTTTTTTACTCGTTTTTTGAGCCGATTAACGGATTATGCGCCTAATATCAGTAAGTTACACACTCCGAAAACACCGATTTTAACGGCTAATTTTTGGTATTAAAGGGGTGTTAAAACCTCAAAAAACGCCTTTTTAAGCCGCGATTTTGACATTATGGGGGTCGGTAGGGTGGTGCGTATGTACCCCCAAGTGTATCCCCAACAGTATCCCCAACCCGATTTAAGGGTACGAAACGAGCACAATCTCGACCACTCCCCCCACCCCTGTTTTACTCCTCCCGGAACTGGGCGCAGCGGCCACCATTTAAGGGGCCATTAAACACCGTTAAACACCCGCCCCTCCCCGTCGGTCATTCGCCGCCATGGGCGCGCTGCCTTGCTCTCTCCCCTACCCCTCTGCCCGGGCGATAGAATGAGCCACAGAGCCGCCAAACGCTTGAATTTAGCCGCTTTTGAGCCTCAGGCGGCCATTTATCAGGGCGCGACGCAGCAGCGGCCACACAGCCGGCGAAAACCAGCCATGCAGCCGCTCAAAATTAAAGCCGGTTAAAGCCCGGTTAAACCTCGATTAAAGATATATTAAACGCTCGCGCCCCAAAATTCAACCCGGATTAAAGCAATTTCAACTTTTTGCACGTTTCGTTTTTCCGGCGCGCCCGACCACTCAACCCCTCATCACGCTTGCAGTCAACCAATTAAGCCACCGACCGACATTCACACCGTTGCTCGCTTCGTTTTTATGCCCGTATATAGGTGTATATCAATATAAAACAACGATAGCCACACCTATATTTTTAATGGAAACCAAACTATACTCAAATACAATTGAATGGCGCATCATTGCAAATAAGCTAAATAAAAAGCCTATTACATACAACGAAGAGCAACAGCTGAAAAGATGGCTTGATGCATCTCCGGACCATGCTGAATATTTCAACCGTGCAGCAAAAGCCTGGAAAGAAAAACCATTAAATGCCCCAAAAATCGATATTACTCATTTTATATCCGAATTTGACAGTGTTACGGAATATTACGTTACTCGATCACACAAAAGACATCTCCGCTTTACAGCATATTCGATAGCCGCATTAGTGGCTGGCGTATTGATAACACTGGCAGCATACTTAACCGTCAACTCCAGCCAAGATGTCCGTTCCGTATCTGACACAATGTTTTCACATCAGTCAATACACCCTGGCTCATCCCGCGCATGCCTCATCCTTCCCGACGGAGACACTCTCGAACTAAACGCAGCCACCAATCGTCGACTGACACCTGATCCAAACAGTGGTTTTCTTTCAATTGCCGATGGCACAGTGACATGCTCATATCTCATCAATAACACAAACCCAATCAACACCGTCAACACAATCGTAATACCACGAGGCGGTGAATACAACATAACCCTCTCTGACGGTTCGCGCGTATGGCTCAACGCCAACACACGAATGCATTTCCCTACCTCATTCTCCAGCGACAGCCGTATCGTAGAACTCGACGGTGAAGCCTATTTCGAAATAGCCAAAGATCCTCAACGTCAATTCATAGTAAAAACATCAATATCTGACATAAAAGTCTATGGAACAGAATTCAATGTCAGGTCCTACACACGCGACCATTCCCAACAGGTGACACTCCTGTCAGGAAGCATAGCTGTGGAATATGATGACTCTACTTATATGCTATCACCTGGACAGCAGGCAAGGATCACACGCGGCTCCGACCAGATGCGCACACTCGATGTTGACCCCGACACATATTGCTCATGGGTCAATGGACTATTCGTATTCGAGAACCGCCCACTGCATGAGATACTATCACAGCTCTCCGACTGGTACGACACCGATTTCATATATACCGACACTTCACTACGACATCTTCATTTCACAGGTGATCTGGAACGCTACTCTGACTTTTCAGAAATACTATCACTGATAGAAATGACGACATCAGTACAATTCACAATCAAGGGACAAACAGTGAAGGTAAGCCCCAGAAAGTAAGCTCCACCAAAATCATTCACATCTTCTAATCTTATTTTTATCACATGGGAAAAGTCTTTATCAGGCTGCAGTCTCCGCTATCCATCATAAAAATGGTCATAATAGCCATTGCATCATTGATGTGTGCGACAGTGTCAGCCCAGACCAAAAATGTCTCCTTGCATACCAAGGAAATGAAACTTGAAAACATCCTTCAGAAAATGCGGAAGGAAAACCCCGGCTACAAATTTCTCTTCAACCATGAAGAAATCAAAAACCGAGGACAAAAAGATATCGATCTTCACAACGTGCCGATTGACTCGGCACTGTCTGTAATACTTCAAGGCACAGGCCTGACTTACAGTATCGAAAAAAATATCATTGTGATCAGACCTATCACATCTGCAAGATCTGAAAACACCCAACTCACAGTATCTGGAAAAGTGATTGACTCGACCGGAGAACCACTCGCTGGTGTTTCAGTCATAATTGCATCCACCCATGAAGGGTGCGCCACTGATGTGAACGGACTATTCAACATCAAAGTGCCTGACGCCCATTCTGTGCTTATGTTCTCCATGATCGGAATGGAGCCGCAAGCCCAAATGGTAGGAGAACAACGAGTCATGAACATCATAATGCATGAAATCACCAATATGATAAGCGAAGTTGTGGTGACCGGTTATCAGGACATAAAGAAAGAAAAGATGACAGGTTCGGTAACCACCATAAATGCCGAAAAACTGAAAGATCGATACACCCCAAACATCCTTGACAATCTTGAGGGTCGTGTAGCCGGTCTATCAACCTACGGCGGCAGACCCATCATACGCGGCACCGGAACTCTGCATGCTTCTACCTCACCTCTGCTTGTTGTGGACGGATTGCCTATCGAGGGGTCCCTGTCCGATCTTAACCCTTACGACATAGAGAGCATCAACGTTCTCAAGGATGCCGCAGCCGCTGCAATATACGGAGCACGAGCCTCTAACGGCATCATAGTAATCACTACAAAAAACGCAAGAAAAAACGACAAGATTGACATAGACTTTTCAGCCAACCTCACCATATATGAGAACCTGAATGTCGATTATGCCGACAATCATTATATGACACCTGAACAACAAGTCGATCTTGAATCAAATTATTATGATTACTATTTCTTTAACAATGACGGCGAAATTTCCGATCCTATAAAGAACACAGCCTCGGCAATCTCATTGGGACATATGATTTCTCCTGTAAGGAACGCGTATTATCAACGAGCTCTCGGCAATATATCTCAGACAGATCTCGAAAGCACTCTCAGCTCATTAAAAAACAACAATTTTGCACGAGATTACGCCAAAGCCGTATTGCGCCGACAAGTGCTACAACAATACAATCTCGCGCTACGAGGATCAACAGAAAAGATGCACAATAATCTTGTGATCAATTACAAAAAAGACAACGCCGGTCGTATCAACAATTACAATAACTGGCTCAACATATATTATAAGGGAAGCTACGACCTCACATCATGGCTCACAGCAACAGTAAGCATCAACGGAATATACAACAAAAAACGCGACCTTGGCTCCAATGCAACAGCCGGATATGACGATATCTGGAGCATGCCTTCATACACTCAACTTTATAACGACGACTCCACAATCCGCCCCATATATTACAGATACAGCGGAAATGAATACTAGACTCTCCAGAACGGCATGGAGGACTTAGGAGTCAATATCATAGATGAGCATTATAAAAATTACGTTGACACAAAACGTCAGAACATGCGCTATCATGGTGAATTGCTTTTTAAGATTCTACCCGGACTCACAGCCTCAGCCCAAATCTCCTATGAGAATGAAAACACCGAGAAAAAATGGACTATAGAAAAATCAAGCCACGCCGCCCGTTCGTTGCGCAACGCATATGCTTATGAAGATGGAGGCTCGCTCAAATACTATATCCCAAAAGAGGAGGCATGCTACAGACCACCAACAACAAAGGCGAGTTTTGGACAGCACGCGGTCAGGTCAATTATTCACGCTCATTCTTTGACAGACATGAGGTATCAGCCATAGCTGGTCTCGAATTCAGAGAGACCACAACCAACGGCACCCAGTCAGTGATCCTCGGTTATGACGAGAATCTACAGACTGGCGTATCCCAGACAGTGGATTTCGGCATAATGAGCACCCTGGCTAATTCACCGTACTTCATATGTACGACACGAGGCAGAAACGAAGCGACTTACCCTGCAAATAGTTATGGCTATTCATACTATTTCAGCGATTATATGGGTCTTGTACTTGAACAGCACCACCGTTATGCTTCGGGATATGCCAATATCACCTATACTTACGACTCACGTTACAACATATTCGGTTCGTTCCGCAAGGACTATGCTGATGTCTATGGGCTGAACTCACGGTTCCGAGGCAAACCTCTATGGTCGGCAGGAGCCGGGTGGAATGTGCACAATGAAAATTTTGCACATGATCTTACATGGATGAATTTCCTTAAACTCAGGATTTCCTATGGTGTCACAGGTAATATCTATCAGGGAGCCACAAGCTATCTGACAGCAAAAACCGACGGTGTGAATATCCACACGAAACTGCCATATGCAACAATCAGCAATCCGGCAAACCCCAATCTCAAATGGGAACAGAACCGAACCACTAACATAGGCATGGATTTCAGTCTGCTAAATTACCGTTTGCGCGGATCATTCGACTATTATAATAAAGTTGGAAAAGACATCTTCTCACGCAAGACTCTTGACGCCACTGCCGGATTCCCATCCATGAACGCAAATGTAGCCTCAATACGCAACCGTGGAATAGAACTTGCCGTATCCTACGACTGGGTCGCACCACATGGACGTAACTGTTTCGGATGGACAACAAGCATGACTCTTGCCCATAACAGGAATATAGTGACCGATGTAGAGACTCCTGCCACCAAAGCTTGGGAACAGATCTCGACTCCGTTTAAAACAGGCTATCCTGTATCAGCAATATGGAGCTACAAGTTCGCCGGGATAAGTGAAGCTGCCGGACAAGAAGGACAGACACTATGGGAAATTGAGAATGGTGGTACCGCACACAATGCGAGCACCCATAGCGTTGAAATTCTCGAATATTCAGGTCAACGTGACCCTAAGATCAATGTCGGCATGGAGAATTCTTTCCGATGGAAAGGCATGACACTCAGTGTACTGATGGCATATTACGGCGGACACAAGATGCGTGCGCTCGCTGAATATGATGTATATGGTATCCCCGACAGCTCCATAGCCTCCTATTTCCTAAATGCCTGGACACCTGAAAATAGGACTGACACTCCAGGCATAGGCCGTTACGGATGCCAGTCATCATCATCGGTAGGGAGCGAGGCGGCCAGCTCCAATAAAGCAGTGCATGATGCCGACTTCATCAAGATACGCAACATCGTGCTCGGTTATAATCTGCCTGAGGCATGGCTCAGAAAATATGGCATCAACAACTGTCAGCTGCAATTCCAGATCAATGATCCGAAAGCAATATGGGTGAAGAATAATATCGGCATTGATCCGGAGACTCTTGGTCACAGAGGAAGAAGCTCATATGTTTTTGGACTCAACATCAATCTCTAATGCTGAAAATATAAACGATCATGAACTATAATATATCCAAATATTTCATGCTTGGAGCAGTATCGTTACTGTGTTCATGCGCCAATTTCACTGAAATAGAACCTAAAGGTCAAAATATACTTTCTACAACTCAGGAACTTGAAATGATCCTTAACAATGACTATGATTGCTGGGTCACCGATACCAGAGTGTTGAGCGGAGACTGTATATACAATGAATCAGAAAATGTTATAGACCTGCTGAACAGATCAGAAAAGACTCGCTGGTCCATTCTGCTGTCATGGGACGAAGATGGACATGACTCTCAGCTTGCCGATTTGATGGCAGATGATGAAGTGTACTCACGATGCTATAACCGCATAAATCGCATAGCCAATCCTATATTGTCAAGAGTGGACTTTGTGACAGGTAGCCAGGACCAAAAAGACCTCATAAAATGCGAGGCTCTTCTCAATCGCGCAATATTCCATTATATTGCGGTTCAGAAGTTTGCAAAAGCCTATGATATCTCCTATGCTGCTACTACTCCGGCAATACCATATGTGCTTGACACCGACAACATCCTTGAGCCACAACCTAAACGCTCATTACAATATGTCTACGAGCATATCCTTGCCGACATAGATCTGGCATTGACCATCAACGGACTTCCCGATAGAGCCATCAATCGCATGAGATTGAACAAAGCCTGTGCATATGCTGCAAAAGCTATGGTACTTATGTCAATGCAGAATTCCGATGAAGCGACAAAAGCTGCCCGCAATGCTCTTGACATAAATGATGTCATAGTAGATTATAACACTATGACCACCACTTATAATTCAATGCTTCTTAATCTACCCATTGAAATCCTATATCGCCCCCTTCTTGATTGTGAGGAAGATTACTTCTCGCTAATCACACTTGAGGCAGGGAACGGAATCCCATATGAAGCCTGGGATTTTCTGGAAGAAGGACATGCTATCCAAGAAAAGTTCCTCACCGAACATACTGCATGGGACGGACTTATGAGCCCTGTGGCAACATCATTAGGCATGAATTTAGTCGGCACATGGGATCTGACCTCTTCTTGGAACTCTATTGGACTCAAAACAACCTACATGTATCTGATTCTTGTAGAAAACGCAATCAACAACAATGATTACGACTCAGCAATGGGATATCTCGACAAAATAAGAGAGAAACGCATCGATCCTCAGAAATACAGTCCGCTACAAGGCTCTGTTTCCGACAAGGCCGAAGCAATAAGACATCTTAAACAGACATCCCACGGAGAATGCATTTTCACCTACTATAACTTTGTAAACAAAAAGAGGTGGTCGCGCCTGGATGACTATAAAGAGACTTACAAAAGGGAGATCGGAGGTGTCACCTACACCCTCTCTCCCGAATCAAACCTATGGATCTTCCCATTCCCTCAGAATGTGACAGGACTCAACAACAATATAACCCAGAACTACTGACACACGTCATGTCTGTAGTTCAATTCTAAAAATAAAGAGATAGAGGATGCTCATACATCCTCTATCTCTTTATTTTTAGACAGGGCTGACGCATGAGATTTAACTATCCTTAAAGACTTTGTACAGATATTCAGTGCTCCACATACATTTTTTGCGTCTTCGTTTAAGGCTGAGTTTATCGTTCTGCTTTTTAAGCATTTCCAATGCATACTTGCGCATCGCTGAAAAATTGACAGCGCCATTCTTGGCGCGTACGCGGCACATATCTTCCTGAAACGTCACGTCGAGATGCCAGTGTAGTTTGTTCTCGATACCCCAATGCGCACGAATACGCATCGCATAGTAAGAAGCCTCATCTTTCTCCACGCTGCTGAGATAGTAGATTGTTTCACGCGAGCGGGCACCGTTCTCAGTACGCTCACGCTCCATCTTTATGATACGTTTAAGACCGGGCCACTTCTCGTACATTCCCTCCTGTTCCAAAAGTGTCGTATCCATAATTGAACAGGTTCTCTTCTCAACTCTTCCGTGCCCCTTTTCCTCGGTTGTGTATACCGATATTGGAGTAGTGCTACTAAAGATACTCTCCGTCAGGCCCTTGAGTATCGGCTGATTGTCTTTAAGCGCCATCAGATAGTCGCCGCCCTGGAGTATGATCTGTTCTGCGATATTACGGTGGGTCCCCATTGCGTCGACTGAAACCAATGCCCCTGTAAGCCATAAAGAGGACAATACGGACGGCAGAACCGTAAGTTCGTTGGTCTTGCCATCCACCGGCTTTTCGGCAACGCAGATTTCTGTTTCAGATACCCACGCATTGAGGATATACAGTCCGTGGCATCCGGGACTCCTGGGATTTTCACCCCGCAGTTTCTTACCGTCAATGATGACCTGATTGCCGCACAGGGATTCGATTATGTGGCCTCGGCAGCAATCAAGACTTGCCCGGAGCTGAGCGGGATTGACAGACTCTACAACACGAAGTATCGTGTCACCACACGGGACACCGTTGCTAAGCTTCAGCAATCCGGCGGCCTTGAATTCTTCCTCTCGGTCTGTAACCATATCCGATATGTCGTCACAGTCCTCACAATCACACAACACGCCGATGAGTGCCATTCGGAGCACATCCTCAAGCTCATGTTTAACCTTGCCCAAGTCGCGCGGGTCTTTTACTTTGCTGAAAATTTCTATTTGCATACCTCTAATATAACCATTTTCAGCAACATATGCAATATCTGAAAGTTTATTTCACATAATCAGGTGAATTTTTGACTGAATTTGAGTTAAATCTCATGCGCCAGCCCTGATTTTTAGAGTCTATACGTGGGATTATTGCAGGGAAATCATTAACTTTGCATCTGCATTCATTAAGAAACAAACACAGCACATGAAATCCATATACCGTATCGCCCTCCTCGGCATGGCTGCCATTGCAGCTGCATCATGTTCAAACAACGGTCCACAGTGGCATCTCAACGGCACTATCGACGGTCTCGGAGAGAATGACAATGTAATACTCGAAGGCAACAACCAGGGATACTGGTACGTGATCGACACAATCAGCACCTCAAAGGACGGTAAACTCAAATATGCAGGAGCCGCACAGGATTACCCCGACATCTATCGTCTGCGTGTAGGTGAAAGCTCAGTGTACTTCCCTATCGACAGCATTGAGACTGTGACAATCAATGCCACAGCCCCCGACATAGCAGCGAACCACACTCTATCCGGGACTCCTCAGGCTGTCAATCTCGCTAAGGTTGACAGTATGCTCACAGCATCGGCAGCGCACAACGGCGTGAATGCAGTGGTGAATGACGAGAACATGAAGCGAGAACTCGGAGAAATGATTCTCGCTGATCCATCATGTGTCGTAAGCTACTACATCATAAGCAAGAGTATAGGAAACATGCCATTGTTCAATCCTTCCGAGACTTTTGACCATAGAATAATCGGGGCGGTAGCAAACTCATTCAACCAGTTCCGACCCAATGATCCACGCACAAAATATCTTTCCAAACTATATCTGAGCAACCGCAAACCGAGTCAGATAAAAGTTGAAGGACCTAAAATCGAGGCAAAACTCATAAAGGCATTTGAAATAGAACTTTTCGACCATACAGGGAAAAAACACTCACTCCTTGAACTCACTGAGAGCGGACGCCCTGTAATACTCAGTTTCACAGCATATGCAGCAGAATGGTCACCTGCATTCAATGTGGAACTAAACAAAGTGTATGAGAAATACCACCCACAGGGACTTGAGATATATCAGGTGTCTGTTGACGAAAATGAATATGCATGGAAACAGACAGCCAAGAATCTGCCATGGGTAACCGTGCTCAACAATGTAGCCGAAGGTGGCAAGGTGCTACAGCAGTACAATGTAGGATCACTACCGACAACATTCGTATTCAACCGCAACGGTGAACTCGTACAGCGCGTGCTTGATATCGCCGATCTTGACTCCGCAGTGGCAAAATGCCTCTAAAGTCAGCCATAACAACCTGTCGCACATACTGTTGTGAGGACATTTTATAAAATTCTTCGCTTCATATTAGTAATATTGCTGGTGCTGCCTTTGGCAGTACCGGCTTTGCTGTATATACTACTCTCCATACCAGGCATACAAAATGCTTTAGGACATCGTGCCGAGAAGGAACTGACCACACTACTCGGTACGGACGTAAGCATAGGAAAAGTGGAATACTCCCCTTTCACTCGTATTGTCCTCAAGGATGTGACTGTCAACGATACTACCGGACAGCAAGCACTCAGCATAGGTAATCTCGGAGCCGGAGTCAGCATCAATGAGTCACTCTGGAACAAACGCTTCGTAATCACTTACGCCGAGATAATCGACCTTAAGGCACGGCTATGGCGCGACTCAATAGGAGCACCTCTCAATATCGACCCAATAATCGCACGATTCAAGAAGAAAGAGCCATCCAAAAACTCATCATTCGATCTGGCTGTCAATATGGTGGTGATCAGAAAGTCATCAATATCCTACGACATCCTTTCGGAACCATACAAAGGGAAAGGGATATTTGACAGCAATCACATAGCATTAAGCGAAATCCGCGCCGACCTAAGGGCACCCCGCATCTCTAATGAAGCTATTGACGCCCAGATAAAAAGAATGGGCGCAATCGAGCAATCGGGACTCGTACTGAGCTCGCTTTCAGGAAAGCTATATATGGATACCAAAAAGGCAATACTTGCCGACCTCTCAATCCATATGCCACAATCGTCACTGGCTTTCGACAATATTGAAATAAACAGTTCCCCTCTTGCAAAAGGATTTGACTACAGGGACATAAACACCCAAATAACACTTCTTCCTGACGCCCACATTTCTACAGAAGATCTCTCCCCTCTCATTCCTGACCTTGAAGGGCTTGACCTTACGGCCGATCTGGAACTTGACACTGAAGGCGATGCCAATGAGGTCAATATAAATCGTCTTGACGTATCTCTACGCGAGAACAATTCCCATATCCACATGTCAGGAATAATAAGCGGATACAATCATGGGCGTGATTCCCTGGCATTCGACTTTGACAACATAAACGTCAGCTTAAATGTCCCGTCAGTTCTTGCTATTATAAGCAGATTCGGCGATAAAGGAGCTGATCTGACCCACCGCCTCAAACCGTTATCAAGTCTCGGTGATATCAATTTGCTTGGTCAGATAGCTGCCACAGAGAGGAATCTCGATTTCAAAGGATCAATAATCACATCAAACGGAAGTATCGACCTCGACGCCGGAGTGATGCGCCAGTCCGATCAGACTCCACTGAAAATTGATGGCAAACTTGTTGCATCAGGCTTCAACCCTTCCGGACTGGATCCCAAGCTGGCACCACTCACAGAACTGACACTTGAATCGTCAGTCGATCTTTCAATCGGACATAACAGAACCATAGATGGCACCGCCGAATTAAATATAGCCACAGCCATATGGAAAGATATGGCATACAATGACATAGCAGGTACAGCCAATTTTGCCGGAAAACATATCGATATCACTCTTGACAGCAATACACCGGATGCTGATTTCTCCCTGCGCGGAGAATATGACAATGGAGGTGACCAGCCGCTCACCGGACTTTATGCCGATATACGCAACATATCCTTGTCACCTTTCATATCGAACGGCGCATATAGGGATTATAATGTCTCAGCCGGGATTGACGCCTCGGTAAAGGGAAAAAGTATAGACCTTATGGAAGGATGGCTGAACGTAAAGGACTTCCACCTTTCTAACAACCATGACAACAGGCATCTTGATCTCGACCTTGTAAACATCTCATCCGCCATCAAGGACTCGATCCGCACGGTATCTGCCGCCGGCGGACCTATCAATCTCTCTTTACAAGGCGACTTCACTTTCCCTAATCTCGTGAAAGACATGAAGCAGCTTACTGCCAAAATATTCCCATCACTGCTTCCGAATGAGCATGGTTCAGAAAACATCAGCACTCATGCCGATCTACACCTTACTATAAATCCGGATACCGCTATATCACGATTCTTCAAACTTCCAGTCGAAGTAATCCATCCGATAAAACTTGAGGCCTCCACTAATGACAAGGATAATATGGCGCGACTACTGTTGAGCGCACCATATCTCAAGCAGAAAGACAAACTGATTGAGGAGACCTCCCTAACAGCTGCGATCGATGCCAACGACAGCACTTGCCATGTAGGCTTCAGTACCCTCGTCCCAACCAAAAACGGACAGTTGGATCTTAGAATCAAATCGACAGGTGCCGACGACAGGATTGCCACTGACATCAATTGGCGCATAGACCGAAAAGCGGAATTCAGCGGAGACATCTCATTCGTGTCATCATTCTCAAGAGATGATGACAATGCCCTACTCACAGACATTAAAGTCGCCCCGGGAAAAGTGGTGTTCAATGACTCCATATGGAATGTCACCCCTGCTGAAATAACCGTGAATCCAGGCAGAATCAATATCAGCAATCTCGGAGCATCACGCAGCGGGCAGACCCTTGCCATCAATGGGGTTGCAGGAGTTGACTCCCTGAGCCGGCTCGAAGTGGTGCTTGATCATATTGATCTTGACTACGTGTTCGAAACTCTCGCACTCAGCGACGCCGTAAAATTCGGAGGAATAGCCACTGGACGGATTTTCGGAGAATCTCTGCTCTCAAAGGACCCGATACTCTACACTCCTCGCCTGCTCGTGGAAGGGTTGAGCTACAACAACTGCAACTTCGGACTGGGAGATATCCACAGCTGGTGGGACAACAATACAAAAACAATCACAATTGGAGCCGACATCACACAGCTCAATGGGAAGCACTCAAGAATAACAGGCAAAATAATGCCTATGAGCGAAGAACTTGATTTCAATTTCTCTGCCGACGAAGCCCCATCGGCTTTCATGCTACCGTTCATGTCGGCATTTACTTCAAAAGTTGACGGCTTCATATCGGGAAACGCACGTCTGTTCGGCACATTCAAGGACCTTGACCTCTCAGGGGACATATATGTAAAGGACCTCGGGATGAAGCTCGATTTCACCAACACGGTCTACACTGTATCCGACTCAGTTCACATAACCCCGGGTGTCATTACATTCAATGATGTTATACTCAAGGACAAATATGGCAACCAGGCAAAACTATCCGGAGAGGTAACTCACAGATATTTCCATGACCCGGCATTCAGATTCAAAATAACCGATGTAAGGGATATGCTCGTATACGATGTCGGAGAACATGACACTGATGATCCTTGGTACGGACGCATCTACGGTTCAGGTTCGGCAGAAGTGAAAGGTGTGCCGGGAAAGATCGACATAGGTGTGAACATGCGTACTTCCGCTAAATCAACTTTCACCTTCGTGCTCAGCGATGCCGCACATTCGGTAGAATATGATTTCATAACCCTGCGTGACCGCGACAAAGGGAAAAAAGACTCTGTCGCCGCTCTCGATCCGACCCAACTTATAATAAAGCTGCTGAGAGAACGCATCAAGAAAGAGGAGCAAGGCGCACCCACTGTCTATGCCATGGAATTCAATGTGGACATCACGCCCGATGCCACACTCAATCTCATAATGGACCCAATAGGCGGAGACAAGATCACAGCCCATGGCTCAGGGCATCTACGCATGAATTATGCCTCGGACGGTGAATTAGAGATGTACGGAGAGTACACTCTCAACCGCGGCTCTTACAATTTCACATTACAGGACATTATTATCAAGGATTTCACTATCCTTGAAGGAAGCAAAATAACATTTCTCGGGGACCCCTATGCAGCACAATTGAATATCCGTGCAGCATACTCCCTTAATGCCAATCTGAGCGATCTTGACGAATCATTCCTTGAGGACCGTGAACTGACACGCACCAATGTGAAAGTAAACGCAATAATGATTGTGACAGGGGATATGCGACAGCCCGACATAAAGTTCGACCTTGAGTTTCCGACACTCACCGCCGACACTTACCGCAAGGTGCGCTCAATCATTTCGACTGATGAAATGATGTCACGACAGATTATATACCTGCTTGCACTCAATCGATTCTATACACCTGAGTATATGGCTACAACACATGGCAACGAACTTGTGTCGGTGGCATCCTCTACCCTGTCGTCTCGATTGGGCTCAATGCTCGGACAGCTTAGCGACAACTGGAGCATAGCACCTGCCATACGAAGCGACCGCGGCGACTTCTCTGACGTTGAAGTAGATGTAGCACTGTCAAGCCAGCTGCTTGACAATCGCCTGCTCTTCAATGGCAATCTCGGATACCGTGACAAATCGCTCAACAACAACAGTTTCATTGGCGATTTTGACATACGCTATCTCCTCAACCGCCTCGGCACCATACAGCTCAAAGCCTACAACCGCTATAATGATCAGAACTACTATCTGAAAAGCGCGCTCACCACACAAGGCATAGGAGTTGTGTTCAAGCGTGATTTCGACAACATATTCTCATTCCTGCGTCCTATAAAAAACAAGCTAAATAAGCGGAGACAGGAGAAGAATGATCCTTCAAAGGCTGAAAACGATTCAACGAAGACAGCAATCCCAAACGACTCCATCAATAAAAAGTCAACACGCTATGAAGTAAAATTAGACGAATAATCAGAAACCAAACAATAAAAGCAGGCTAAGGGCTCTTCACCCCACCTGCTTTTATCAGTCAATCTCACTTATACCTCTATTGTAAGCGTTTCACTTTATAGACTTTCCCAGGTAAAGTCTCCATGTCATATTCATACGTACGCAATACCACAGGATATCGTACCATTGTCTCGGGAGACACTTCCGTAGCCTTGACTTTTACATTCCGTAGCAATGGGTTGCCGCATTCTCCTTCAGCCTCACGCAATCCGTCACCCATGAGCGGAACATACGAACGGATACGCAACTTGCCACCTATATTTGATTTTATTGACGCTTCCGAGAGTTGCCCTCCGTTCCATGACATATCCACCTCAAAATTGCCGCGAGCCTTAAGTCCGTCCACACGCCCTTCCGACCACGAGTCAGGAATAGCGGGAAGCAGATGCAACGCCCCGTCGTGACTTTGCAGAAGCATCTCTGCCACACCTGCCGTAAAGCCATAATTGCCATCTATCTGAAACGGCGGATGTGCATCAAACAGATTCGGATAAAGCCTCCCTTCATCCTCGCCCGAAGCAAGAAACTGATTTTTATCACCTGAAAGTAGGGTTATCATATTACGTATGATACGGTCGGCATGATTACCGTCAAGCAATCGCGCCCAAAGATTGATTTTCCAGCCTATGCTCCAGCCTGTAGCCATGTCGCCACGCTGGATTAGTGTAGTCTCCGCAGCCTTGAATGCCGCCGGAGCGGTATAGGGAGTTATCTGACTGCTCGGATACAGACCGTACAGATGGGAAACATGACGATGCTGATTACGAGGATTATCAGCATCAGCGAGCCACTCCTGCAATTGTCCGTGACGCCCCACGCGCATAGGTGGCAGACGGTCGATAGCATCCTGTAATTTTTCCCGGTACTCCTTATCTACCCCAAGAGCCTCTGCCGCCAATCTGGTGTTGTTAAGCGCATCATAGGCAATCTGATTATCCATTGTGCATCCGGCTGTAATGAACGACTCCGTATATCCATGCTCGGGCGACATAGAAGGAGACGTCACAAGATATCCCAAAGAAGGATGTTCCACAAGATGACTCAGATAGAAATCAGCGGTACCCTTTATTACAGGATAATACTTGGTAAGGAATTTTTTATCTCCGGTGAAAAGATAATGTTCCCACAGGTGGGTGGCAAGCCATGCCCCTCCATTGGGCCACATGCCGAATGCAGCAAAATCGATCGGACCTGTCACTCGCCACAGATCAGTATTGTGATGAGCCACCCATCCGTCAGCACCATAAAGCACCTTGGCGGTTTTTGCACCGGTCTTTGACAGGTCCTCAATCATATCGAACAATGGTTGATGACATTCCGACAGATTGGTCACTTCAGCAGGCCAGTAATTCATCTCTGTATTGATGTTTATAGTGTATTTACTGTCCCATGGCGCATGCTGGCTCGCATTCCAGACACCCTGCAAGTTGGCAGGCTGGCCTCCGGGCTGTGATGCGGAAATAAGAAGGTACCTTCCATACTGAAACAACAGTGCCACAAGCGACGGATCGTAATCGGAATTGAAATTCAGCACTCTCCGATGGGTCTCATCCGCTGAATTAGATGCGGATGGAAGCTCCAGTTTAACACGGTCAAACTGCTCTCTGTAAGCACTAATATGCTCATCCAATGCTTTCGGAAAATCCTTTTTACTTGCAACAGAAAGAAGGCGCTCCACCTCTCGCTCCGGTTTCCCGCTTATGTCGCTATAGTTCACATAATTCGTTGCAGAAGCAATATATAGCGTAGCCTCTGTGGCATCCGAAACGTCAACCGAGGATCGAGTGCCTGAAAGAGCTCCGTCAGTCACAACCCTTATGCCACACACAGCCCGCAACCCGCCTGGTATGCCTTCCTGCTCAGCTCCCGGGATGGTCACAAGCATGTATCCACGTTTAGTCTTTACCGATGATCCTTCAGGAGCGTCATAACCCAGTCTGAAATTCAGAGCACCAGGCTTATCGACAGCGATATTTATCATCACCACACCATCAGGCAATGAAGCTATAGCCTGGCGTGTATAAGTAACACCTCCTGACTTATAACATACTTTTGCCACAGCCCTGTTCAAATCAAGCTCACGGAAATATCCTGACACAGAATCATTGTTGGAGAATGTCAAAGTCGCCTCTCCCAACGTAAGATAACGCATCCCATGCTGCGGGGTCATATAATATTTAGCTATAAGATCCTCAGCTTCCTTTGTCCTGTCCTGGAAAACAAGGTCCCTGATCTCTTCAAGATGAGCAATACCGTCGGGATTATTATTGTCATATGGACGCCCGCTCCAGAATGTCTCATCATTGAGCTGGATACGTTCTTCAGAAATGCCGCCATATACCATAGCTCCCATATGGGAATTACCCAACGGCAGAGCCTCGACCCATTCATTCGCAGGAGAGGAATACCATAAGCGCATCTCATTATCGTCTGCTTTTGCCGAAATCGAAACAGCAAGAACAGACAACATCATAAAAACACGTGTAGTCAACATATTATTCATGCATTGTTATTTTTTTGACAAAAATAGCAATCTTTATTCATATACCAACCAACATGCGCCAAATCAGAATCTAATTGATATACTATACCCCAACGGACAGCATGCATGTTACAGATATGAATAAAAATGAGCCATGGGATAGACGAATAGGCATATTACTGAAACTATTGAAGACACATATCCTACAATAAATCACTAATTTTGCATACAGACAAATCATCATTCTCACTATAATGAATCCAGTAAAATTAATTTGCAGTGTATTTGGCATGCTACTTGCCACAAGCACTTGTCCGGCAAGATGCGCAGCCTCTACAATAATAGCTGAAACCACCTATCCGGCAAGCGATCTTGGCAACGGAACATTCCGCAACCCGGTAATATGGGCTGACGTGCCTGACCTGTGTGTCATTCGTGTCGACAGCACATACTATATGGTAAGCACCACTATGCACATGTCGCCCGGCATTCCTGTAATGAGAAGCTACGATCTGGTGAACTGGGAAATAATCAACTACTGTTATCCACAACTTGAAACCACTGATGCTTTCGCCCTGAAAAACGGCAAGAATGATTATGCAGCAGGCTCATGGGCATCAAACATCCGATATGACAAGACTCTTAAACGTTTCTTTGTAATAACAGCATGCCAATCAACCGGAAAGTCCTACATATTCTCCACATCCGATATTGTAAACGGTCCGTGGCACCGTAATGACATTGAAAAATGCTATGATCCCGGACTTCTGCTCGAAGGTCCGGAACGAGGCAACCGCCGATGGGTTCTATATGGGCAGCAACGCGAATGCTATCGTGAAATATTTGTAGATGAAAAAACTTTTGACGTGACCCTCGGTCCAGAAATGCTATGGAAAGAGGACTGCGACCACGAAGGACGCCCGGATGTATGGGTAGAAGGAGCCCAAAGCCTTATGATAGGCAATGAGATATATCTTTTCATGATTTCCCTGCGTGACGGCCGCACACAGATAGTGTGGCGAGGAAAAGACATAAACGATCCCGACTCATGGCAAGTAAGACGAGTGTTCTACAAAGGTCAGATCATCAACGTATACGGGACTGAAGTTATGCCATCAAGCGGTATAGCGCAAGGTGCCATTGTTGACACTCCCGACGGAAAATGGTATGCCTTGCTGTTTCAGGACAATGGAGCTGTAGGACGCATCCCGGTACTTATCCCTGTGACATGGACCGATGACGGGTGGCCTGTATTGGGCAATAACGGAGAAACTGTGAACGAAATACTTCCCAAGCCAGGTGATCGAAATGCCGTCGGAACAACCGACATAGTTACATCCGATAATTTCGACAATGGGACCAGGAGACTTATAATCCGTGAGGAGGACACAAACTCTCCGGTCACATCAGGCATAACAATAAAGGATCTGAATAAAATAATATCAGATAATGCCGGAAACACAACAGCTATAGACTCAGTTATAGCCATGAATGAATACGGCTATAACGGATCAAACCTGAAATTGCAATGGCAATGGAACCACAATCCCAACAATAATTTATGGTCACTCACCGATCGCAAAGGATGGCTCAGACTGAAAGGAGGCATCAGAGCCAACAATATACGTGAGGCACGCAACACACTGACGCAACGCACATTCGGCCCGCAAAGCTCCGCTGTCACATATATTGACGCATCAGGGATGAAGGATGGCGACTATGCAGGCTTGACTCTTTTCGCCAACCGATACGGATATATAGGAATAACCATGCGCGACGGCACAAGATACATACAGATGAGACGTGCCACCGCAAAAGATGATGCCGGAGGTAAAGTTATAGCAGAATCACCTTTAAAAAGCGACAAGGTATATCTTAAAGCTGACTGCGATTTCGGTTATGACAAAAGAGACACAGCAACATTCTCCTACAGTATGGACGGAAAATCATGGACCCGGCTCGGCGACACACTCAAGATGGTATATGAATGGCCCGACTTCATGGGTTACCGCTTCGGTCTATTCTATTATCCTACCTGTAATCTCGGGGGGCATGCCGACTTTGACTATTTCCGTGTCAGCTATTGACCCTCTGACAGGACATATCTACTTTCCATCGATTATAGCGAGCGCCTCCTCTCGTCCCGCCGTGATACGTGAAGAGTAATGGGCATCACTGTTGACAGCCAACGGTATTCCGGCTGACACAAGTCTCCTTATCACGTTGGGGGAAGGAAACAGTCTGGACACATAACCGGCGACCTCTTCTGCCGATGCTCCTACTGGAGCCGGATAAGCCTTGGTATTGATCTCCACAATGATATCGGTGTCCCTGACAGCGTCAATGACATCATCTATGTGGCGACGATACCAAGGCTCATCTTCTATGCCGGGAGAGAACGAGGATGCATTAAACCCGATCTTGTCAAAATGACCGAGCATATGGAATCCTCCTTTTTCAATCATCTGCAATGTACGCTCATAGAAACTGTCGACAACATAGCGGATATCATTGTCGAAATAAGTCTCCATCTTTCCTTTGAACTGCCCCGGCCGCCCATCGACATCCACCTCTGTGCCGTCAGGAGAACTGATGAAATGAACCGAACTCAAACGGTAGTCGAGTGGCACAGTGTCAAAATAAGGATCAGAAGCACCCCATTTATCTCCGAGGAAATCAATCTCCATTGACAGATACAGATTGATACGTCCGTCATAGAGCTCTTTTAGCCGATTGAACTCAGCAACATATTCGTCAACGCTCAGAGCCGACATATTGCACGGCGACGGTAGCGGTATCGGTGAATGCGGAGAGAATCCATAATGTTTCATCCCACAAGAGATAGCCTGCTGCACCATTGCAGCCATAGTCTCTCGCCCATCGCAAAATTGAGTGTGGGAATGAAAATTATAATCACGTGTCGAAGCAATAATTTCATGTAAATCAATCATATATACCTGAGTTGTCTTATTGGAGTGAGGATTAATCTTTAGGGTCGCGGCTCGCCGCGACCCTAAAGATTAATCCTATGGCACATTTACATTTCACATGTACCACAGTTTCGTTGACATGTTCTTTTATTTCGCCGGAGCCGGAGGATTAGCTATGTTCTGACGCATGTTAGTATCCGACTCTATATTCTTCATCTTATAGTAATCCATTATACCGAGATTGCCATTGATGAAAGCCTGAGCCATAGCACGAGGGAGCTCAGCCTCAGCCTCTATCACCTTTGCACGAGCCTCCTGTGCCTTTGCACGCATCTCCTGTTCAAGAGCTATCGCCATGGCGCGACGCTCCTCGGCTTTAGCCTGGGCGATATTCTTGTCAGCCTGTGCCTGATCGATCTGCAAGGCAGCACCGATATTCTTGCCTATGTCAATATCGGCGATATCGATTGACAGTATCTCAAATGCTGTGCCTGAGTCAAGACCTTTACGAAGCACAAGCTTGGATATATTGTCAGGATTCTCAAGCACCTGTTTATGGCTTTCTGATGAACCGATTGACGAAACAATACCCTCGCCGACACGAGCCAGGACCGTATCCTCACCGGCTCCACCAACGAGCTGGCGTATATTGGCACGTACAGTCACTCGGGCTATCGCTATAAGCTGAATGCCGTCCTTAGCCACAGCTGTGACATGGGGAGTCTCGATCACCTTAGGATTAACCGACATCTGCACAGCCTGGAACACATCGCGTCCGGCAAGGTCGATTGCAGTAGCCATCTTGAAACCAAGATCGATATTAGCTTTAGATGCTGACACAAGAGCGTGAACCACCTTCTCCACATTGCCCCCGGCAAGATAATGAGCCTCAAGATCGTCACGGTTGACGTCATTAAGACCTGCCTTATGGGCTTCAATCAACGCTCGTACTATCACTGATGCAGGCACCTTACGTATACGCATGAGGAAAAGCTGCATAAGAGAGATGTGCACACCGCTTACCCGCGCCGATATCCAAAGGAAAAACGGCACATAGTAAAAGAAAACACTCAATGCTATCAACAGAGCCACTGAGATGAGAACTATTGTCGTTACAACCATTCTTATTAGTTTATATAAAGTTATTAAAGTTATTAAAGTTACGGACTTTTATCATTAAAGGGCAAAGACTGCTTCGCACTATATTTCAGAATTAACCACTTGGTTGGATAGCATACGCATATCAGCCGCTTTTGACTCAATATACTCCTCCCGCTGCAATATCTCATTGGCAATCGACTTGTCGCCACTGGCATATTTACGGCGCAACTCCTCAAGATAGTCCTTTGCCTTTTCCAAAGCCTTCTTCTCCTTGAGATATTCCTGCATAGCCGAACGAGCCATTGCTGAACGGAAATCACTCAGGCGATGAAGCACACGCCCATCGGGCAGTGCAAAATCAAAATCGTATGCGACACTTTGACGGCGAGCCTCTGCCGCATTCTCTATACGGCGTTTGAGAGCTGAATAATCGGCTCCTTCCGCCCATGTCGATGCAATGGACTTAATTCTTGCAAAATCGGCAAGTCCTTCGGAACCGACCTCGTAATTGATGCGTAAATCCTGTGGGATGAAAGTATAGACAGTTACCATACCTGGAATCCTGTTTCTATCTGTCGCCCACCACCCTACTCCATTCTGCTCGTCAACGGCATACATATAGTCATTGTATGGGGAATTATAAGGCATTCCTATATTTGAAGGCTGTAGGAAACCATCTTCATCGCGACGTGAAATAAATATGTCAAGACCGCCGAGCGACTCTTCACCATCCGCTGCAAAATAGAGCGAGACCCCATCTGCCATCAGGAACGGATAAGCCACACTCGTACCCTCTTCTGTTCCAAATACTGTAGCGTAGTCAAACATTCTGCGGGGTATGTCCCAACTGTCGTCAGCCAATCGTGATGACTCATACATAGTAGAGCCACCATTAGCATCGACACCTACCCATATCATATCGTCGCCTGATTCGGTAACATAGGCAGGCGACATTATATCTGACAGCTTCAGCAGATCAAGCACCTCATTATTGATCACCCGCTCCACAACCGGAACACCCTGAAGAGATCCTGCATTGCGCGCTATCTTTATGAAGTCAAAAAACTCCTCGGCTGGAACGTTAACACTATCTATCACCTGTATCTTCTCAACACGGTCAAGCATAGACCGTCCGAGATCAATACGAGTAGACAGATAGTCCGCCCAATCGATAGGCTCAGATTTCAGACCGTAGGTATAGTTGACGTCCTTTTCAGCCTCCGACGGAGTGCGTTTTTGTATATATTTGTCAAGATAGTTGCGGGCACCCTCAAAATCGTACATGTAATACGCAGCCTCGGCAGCACCAAGATTGCCAAGATTTCCACCCTTCATATAGAACTGGATAGCCTCGGCATATCGTCCCGCCTCCTTTAGCGCATCACCGGCAGCACGGTTGAGACCTTGATTGCGAGGTGCACCCTTTGCAGCCTCCACAGCATCAGCCACCGGGTCCTGAGCCATCACCAATGGGGAGAAAGCTACAGGAGCCGACAGCAGTACAGAGATAAATATTTTGCGAAAAGTTTCCTTCATATACAGGTTACTTGGAAAGAGCCTCGTGCATCGACTGGGCCGCATGGCGACCGTCGCCCATCGCGAGAATCACAGTAGCACCACCGCGAACAATATCGCCTCCGGCATAAAGATCGCTCAGCGACGAACGCATAGTGGCATCGTCAACCACAATAGTACCGCGACGCGACACCTCAAGCTGACTGATTGCATTAGGAATCAACGGATTGGGGGAGACACCTACGCTGACTATCACAAGGTCAACCGGAATCTCCTCGACCGCACCTGGAATCGGTTGCGGCGAACGACGTCCTGACTCGTCAGGCTCGCCAAGCTCCATACGCTGAATTTTCATGGCTCGCACACGACCATTCTCGTCAGACAGGTACTCGACAGGATTGCAAAGATTCATAAACATGATACCTTCCTCCTTTGCATGTGCCACCTCTTCGACTCTGGCTGGCATCTCGGCTTCACCGCGACGATACACAATCATTGCCACTTCAGCACCCTGACGACGAGCGGTACGCACAGAGTCCATAGCGGTGTTTCCGCCTCCGATCACTGCCACACGACGCCCCTTTAGCACAGGTGTATCCTCTCCAGGGCGTCCGGCACCCATAAGATTGATGCGAGTAAGATACTCGTTGCTTGACATCACTCCGATGTAATTCTCTCCCGGGATTCCCATAAAACGCGGAAGTCCTGCTCCGGATGCAACAAATATCCCTTTATATCCAAGTGTGTGAAGATCATCGTAAGATAGAGTCTTTCCCACTACACAATCCTTGACAAAATTCACACCCAATGCGCGAAGACCATCAATCTCAGCCTCGACAACACTGTTAGGAAGACGGAACTCGGGAATACCATACTTGAGCACTCCGCCTATTTCATGGAGAGCCTCATAGACAGTGACGTCATAACCGCGTTTCACCATATCCCCAGCAAAGGAGAGTCCGGCAGGTCCTGATCCGACAACTGCCACCCTGATACCGTTGCTCTCAGGACGCACTACCTCTACAGGATGCCTGGAGTGCTCCACACGCTCATAATCAGCTGCAAAACGTTCCAGATAACCGATGGCGACTGCCGGCTTTTTCATCTTATTATATATGCAACGCGACTCGCACTGCTTCTCCTGCGGACACACTCGTCCGCACACTGCTGGAAGAGCACTTGTGTTCTTAAGCACAGCGGCAGCCTCAAGAAACTCTCCGCGCTCCACATTCTTAATGAATCCGGGGATATCCACAGCCACCGGACATCCCTGCATACACTGAGGATCAGGACAGTCAAGGCATCGGGAAGCCTCTATGAGAGCCTGCTCGGCTGAAAGACCTTGATTGACCTCTTCATTACAAGTGACACGGTAGCCGGGTTCCAACTGAGGCATCACCACACGAGGAGTTGCAGTACGCTCCTTGGCTGTCTTGGCATTGCGAAGGGCAATACGCCATGCCGCATCGCGATTATTATCTTGGTTCATTTTTTCTGTGTCTCAAATGAATAACTCTTCAATCGCATCATCATCTCGTCGAAGTCCACTTTATGGGCATCGAACTCAGGTCCGTCAATGCACACAAACTTGGTTTTGCCATCCACTGTGACCCTGCATGCACCACACATCCCTGTGCCGTCAACCATAATAGTGTTGAGAGAACACATGGTGGGTACATCATATTTCTTAGTGGTGAGCGCGACAAATTTCATCATCACAGCAGGTCCTATCGCAACAACAAGATCAACCTTCTCACGCTCTATGACTGACTCGACACCGGCAGTGACAAGACCTTTGCGTCCGGCAGAACCGTCATCGGTCATCACAATCACTTCATCGCTGTACTTAGCCACCTCTTCCTCAAGAATTATAAGCTCCGAATTACGTGCTGCAAGTATGGAGACTACACGGTTGCCAGCCTCCTTCATTGCCTTGATGATCGGCAGAAGGGGTGCCACCCCCACACCGCCGCCACAGCATACTACTGTGCCGACCTTTTCAATATGAGTAGCCTGACCCAAAGGCCCTACCACATCGGTGAGTGAATCACCAGGCTCAAGGGCGCAGATCTTCTTTGTGGAGACACCGACTTCCTGAATAATCAGGGTGATAGTGCCGCGCTCTGTATCGGCATCGGCAATAGTGAGGGGAATACGTTCGCCGCCTTCACCTGCGCGCACAATCACAAAATGCCCAGGGCGACGTGAATGCGCTATCATAGGAGCCTCGACCACGAGTTTGACCACATGTTCGGAGAAATGCTCCTTGGATACAATCTTATTCATACTTATGTGAAGTGATATGATCGGTAATTAGATTCACAAAGATACAATTTCTTAATAGAATATCCTCAAAAAGAGGATAAAAAAAGCGAGAGAACCGAACGAAACTGTTCGATTCTCCCTAATAATATTGAAAGCCTGAGCATTACGTCATGATTATGCCACATGACATCTGTGACTTCATAACATCTGCAATGATCAAAACCTTTAGAATTCAGCCTTGCCAGGAGTACGAGGGAACGGTATCACATCGCGGATATTGGTCATACCTGTAACGAACAACACAAGGCGTTCGAATCCCAGACCGAAACCTGAATGAGGCACAGTGCCAAAGCGACGTGTATCAAGATACCACCACATATCCTTCATGGGGATATCAAGCTCCTTGATACGTGCGAGCAACTTGTCGTAGCTCTCCTCTCGCTCCGAACCTCCGATGATTTCACCTATGTTCGGGAAGAGCACGTCCATGGCACGAACTGTCTTGCCATCCTCGTTCTGCTTCATATAGAAAGCCTTTATCTCCTTTGGATAGTCAGTCAGGATCACAGGCTTCTTGAAATGCTCTTCCACGAGATATCGCTCATGCTCACTCTGCAAGTCGGCCCCCCAGTAGACCGGGAACTCAAACTTGTGGGCTGATTCCTCAAGAATCCTGACACCCTCTGTGTAAGTGAGACGGACAAAATCATTGTCAACCACAAAGCGCAGACGCTCCTCAAGCCCTTTGTCGAAACGCTCCGACAAGAAACGTATGTCGTCAATATTATGCTCAAGAGCGTAGTTGATACAATATTTCACAAACTCCTCGGCAAGGTCCATGTTGTCGGATATGTCATAGAAAGCCATCTCAGGCTCTATCATCCAGAATTCCGAGAGGTGTCGAGGCGTGTTGGAATTTTCCGCACGGAATGTGGGCCCGAACGTGTAGATCTGACCGAGAGCGGTCGCACCCAACTCACCTTCAAGCTGCCCTGACACAGTCAGAGCGGTAGGCTTGGCATAAAAGTCCTTACTGTAATCGACGCTTCCGTCCTCATTCTTTGGCAGGTTGTTGAGGTCGAGAGTAGTCACCTGGAACATTGCGCCGGCACCCTCGCAATCGCTGGCTGTGATAAGCGGAGTGTGGAAATAATAGAACCCACGCTCATTGAAGAACTTATGGATAGCAAAGGCGAGAGAGCTGCGGATGCGAAGGACCGAACCAAAGAAGTTGGTGCGGGGACGCAGATGCGCAATCTCACGCAGAAACTCAAGGGTATGCCCCTTCTTCTGCAAAGGATACGATGCCGGATCGGCAGTACCGTACAGCTCTATGCTGTCAGCCTGTATCTCGGAGGTCTGGCCTTTGCCCATAGATTCTACGAGCTTACCGGTGACACGGACACTTGAGCCTGTAGTGACAGGCTTAAGCTGGTCCTCGGTAAAACGCGCCATATCAAGGACCACCTGGATATTATTGACCGAAGAGCCGTCATTGAGTTGCACAAACTGCACATGCTTGTTGCCTCGACGGGTGCGAACCCATCCTTTGGCCTCGACTTCAGTGCCCATAAGCTCCGGAGTCGAAAGAAGGTCCTTTACGGTAGTTTTTTTCATAATGATTGGTAAGTTTTATTCAAATGATCCCATCTTGAGGTAGTTGACCTCCTCCTGGGTAAGATAACGCCAGCGACCGCGCGGAAGATTCTTCTTGGTGAGTCCGGCGAAATACACACGGTCAAGTTTTGTGACATGATATCCGAGGCTTTCGAAGATACGGCGCACAATACGGTTGCGACCTGAATGGATCTCTATGCCAGCCTGGTTGCGGTCGGTATCGGTAGCATACGAAATGGCATCGGCATGTATGGGTCCATCCTCAAGCTCTATACCGTCAGCGATGCGCTGCATGTCATCCTCGGTGATATCGTGGTCGGTCCATACGTGATAGATCTTCTTCTTGACAAATTTCGGATGTGTCAGTTTGGATGCGAGATCTCCGTCATTAGTGAGAAGAAGCACACCGGTCGTGTTGCGGTCAAGACGCCCTACAGGATATATACGCTCGTTACATGCACCCTTTACAAGATCCATGACTGTGAGTCTGCCATTTGGATCATCGCTTGTGGTTACACAGTCCTTAGGCTTGTTGAGAAGTATGTAGCACTTCTTCTCAAGAGTGACCACCTTCTCATCGTACTCTACCACATCGCTATGGCTGATCTTAGTGCCGAGTTCGGTAACGACCTCTCCATTAACCTTTATAAGCCCCTGAAGAATAAATTCGTCTGCTTCACGGCGTGAGCACAGACCGGCATTTGCCATATATTTGTTCAGGCGCACCTGTTCGTTTGGATCAGGCAGCGGGGTCTCGTACTCGATACGCTTGGGACGCGGAGTGAAACTGCGACCGCCTTGAGGCATGCCATACTGATTCTGACGAGGACCTTTGTTCTGATAACCACCTTGACGGTTGTTCTGATAACCGCCCTGCTGACGTGGCTGGTAACCGCCCTGCTGACGCGGCTGATAACCACCCTGCTGACGTGGCTGATAGCCGCCCTGCTGACGTGGCTGATAACCGCCCTGCTGACGTGGCTGATAACCGCCCTGCTGACGTGGCTGATAGCCGCCCTGCTGACGCGGCTGGTAGCCGCCCTGCTGACGTGGCTGATAACCACCCTGCTGACGTGGCTGATAGCCGCCCTGCTGACGTGGCTGATAACCGCCCTGCTGACGATTATAATTGTTACGTGGCTGATAACCGCCATTCATAGAACCGGAATTCTCATCACGGCTGCTTTCACCTTCGGCTCCCTCTACAGGTGCTCCATCGGTCTGCGGCACATGAGGACGTGGCTGATAACCGCCTTGGCGATTGTAGCCTCCCTGATTGCCATAACGGTTGTTCTGATATCCTCCCTGATTGCCGTAACGATTATTCTGATATCCTCCTTGACGATTATTGTAAGGTCTTGGCTGATATGGGCGTTGCGGACGTTCTCCATAGGAATTATTATTGTAGGAATTCTGATGTTCATGCTGTCCCTCTGAATTGTTCTCCGAGCCGGATGTAAATTCACCGGAAGTGTTCTCCCGACCGTTGTCATGAGAATCTACAGGATAAGGGCGTGAACCAATGCGGGGTCTTTTGCCTTTTTTTTCGTTGCTGTCCATGATAGCTTTTTAGAATTGGATGTGAAGTGATTAGAGTTACCGGTCTCGCGACTGGTCAATTGTAATAGAATAATTAGATGAAAATGTTTCTTAGTTTATTAATGGAAACGATTATATATGTCTTTTAGTTGACTTAACAATGTGTGAATGTTTGGCGCAAAGTTAACAATTATCATATAAAATAACAAGCATTATGCATTCAAATAATCTCAAAAAACAGAAGTTTGAATTTCATAAAGAATGTTAAATCAGCAAATGGATATTTAAACTATTCCATTTCATCAACGTCTTTATAATAAACTGACCGCCTAACGGCAAAATGACACAACAAACGAACAATAACCAAATGCGCGGACACGTCTCTCCGATCCGCGCTTTCTAAGAAACAAACAACAAAACGAACGAACAAATGAAAAAGAAGATCTTCAGCATCGCGCTGGTACTCGCAGGAATGATGGGCACAACCGCTATCGCACAGACACCATCATCAAACACCACCCCGGCAGCCAAGGAGCAGGGCTGTCCCGCATGTCCGCGTGGCAAACAGTATAATCCGTTTGAAGGACTCAACCTTACCGATAAGCAGCAGAACGATCTCAAGGCCCTTCGCGAAAGCCGAAAAGCTGACATCAAGAAAGAGATGAGCGACAAGAAAGCGGATAGAAAGGCTATGCGCGAACAAGCACAGAAGAACCGTAAAGATTATCTCGCAAAGATCAAAGGTATCCTCACAGCTGAACAGTATGTCCAGTTTCTTGAGAACTCATACCTCAACAACCGTGCCGGGGTAGGGTCCAATAACCGCAAGGATATGCGCAATAAAAAAGATGGCAAGAAAGGGATGCGCGGCAACCGCCAAGGCGGACAGCGTCCAGCTGCAACCCCCAATGCCAACTAACATCATTACCAGAGCATAAATCTATCCAAATCAAGTCTTTTATTTATTGATAAATAGTAAAGCGGACATTTCGCGCGATTGGCGAAATGTCCGCTTTAATTATTTCGGGTATATCAACAGATATTAACGCTGAACACGGCCGTTGGCATTGCCGCCGGCGAGAGAATTAACCTCCTCGGTAGATACCAGATTGAAGTCGCCCGGAACAGTGTGCTTAAGAGCTGACGCTGCAACGGCAAATTCAAGGGCATCGCCCTGATTAGGCATAGTGAGCAGACCATGGATCACACCTCCGGAGAATGAATCGCCTCCACCCACACGGTCAATAATAGGATTTATGTCATACCGCTTTGACTCATAGAATTCCTCGCCATTGTAGATCATAGCCTTCCAGCCGTTGTGAGTAGCGGAGAATGACTCTCTGAGAGTAGAGATCACATACTTGAAATCAAATTCCTTAGCCATAGCCTTGAAGATTCCTTTGTAACCTTCGGCATTGGTCTCGCCACCTTCGACATCTGCATCAGGCTTGAAGCCGAGACACAGCTCAGCATCCTCTTCATTACCTATGCACACATCTACATACTTCATAAGCGGACGCATGATGGACTGAGCCTTCTCCTTAGTCCAAAGTTTCTTACGGAAATTAAGGTCCACCGACACAGTAACGCCGTGACGCTTTGCAGCCTCACATGCAAGACGTGTGATCTCAGCAGCCTTGTCAGAGATAGCAGGTGTGATACCGCTCCAATGGAACCAGTCAGCACCTTCCATGATAGCATCAAAGTCGAAATCCTCAGGATCAGCCTCTGAGATAGCTGAATGAGCACGGTCATATATAACCTTTGACGGACGCATGGATGCGCCGGTCTCACAATAGTATATGCCTACACGATCACCGCCGCGTGCTATATGGTCGGTGTGCACACCGTAACGGCGAAGAGCGTTCAGCGCAGCCTGACCAATCTCATGCTTAGGAAGCTTTGACACGAAATATGCTTCATGACCATAATTGGCACAGCTCACAGCCACATTAGCCTCACCGCCGCCCCAGATCACGTCAAAATTATCCACCTGGACGAATCGGTAGTTCCCTTTGGGAGAAAGGCGAAGCATAATTTCGCCTAAAGTAACAACTTTACTCATGGTTTAAATACAAATATAATAGGTTATAGAATTGATTTTAAAATATTCTCGGGAATCCTCCCTATGCATCCGCACGCCTTGCGTCATCGGCATCGAGGCTTTCCATCAGCCTCTTCGCGTCCACATATTTGACAATCTCCTCCGCGACTTTCTTGGCATCCTGCATTGCGTGAACAACAGTGGCAGGGCGATTGGTGACATCCCCTCCGGCAAAGACACCACGACGCGTTGTCATGCCATAAGGAGTCTCTCTGGTAAGCACATACCCCTTATGGTCAACATCAATGCCATCAGTCGTGGATACGATGCGTGATGCAGGAGCACTTCCTACAGCAAGTATCACACGATCCACCTCCATGCGTGAGCGCACGCCATCAGTCTCAACAGTTATGCTGCGCAGACGGTCATCATTTCCACCCTCGATCTCCACGACCGATGATTTCCACATGAACCTGACACCCTCAGCCACCGCATCGTCATATTCGGCTCGCAATGCACTCATCTCATTGATGGTACGATGATATATCACCGTCACTTCACCGGATCCCATGCGTAAAGCCGTACGAGCTGCGTCTATGGCAGTGTTACCACAGCCGATGACTGCAACCTTGTCGCCATTGCCCACAATGACCTCTTTACGGTCCATCAATCCAGACTGATACAGGCTCACACGACGGAGGAACCATATGGCCTGGCGCACTCCGGGATGCTCTATTCCATGAATCGGAAGCTTTTTTGGCTTCCCTGTGCCGGTGCCCATAAAGATCGCGTCAAAGCCGCGGGCAAACAGGTCGTCGATCGTGAAGTCTCGTCCGATGGTGGTAAGAAGATGAAATGTGACACCGAGATTCTCAATCTTCTTGATCTCACGACGCACAACCTCCTTAGGCAGACGATACTCCGGAATACCGAACATCAACACGCCACCCGGCTCCGATTCCATCTCGAAGATCTCGACTCTGAACCCTTTCCGTGCTAAGTCGCCGGCGATAGTGAGCCCGGCAGGCCCGCTACCGATCACCGCCACCGAGCCGCGCTTCTTTTCAGGAATCGCTTCATGAGTCAGATCGGCCTCGCAGTCAAAGTCAGCGACAAAGCGTTCAAGTTTTCCGATATTGATATGCCTGCCAGTCTTATTGAGCACACAACTCCCCTCGCACTGACGTTCGTGACCGCACACACGGCCACACACAGCCGGGAGATTGCTGCGTGCATTTATTATCGACATGGCATTCCCGAAGTTGCCCTTGGCAAGCTCGGCAATCCATTCAGGGATATCATTGCTTATAGGGCACCCTTTCTTACATAGGGGCACCTTGCAATGCAGGCATCTCTGCGCCTCACGCACAGCCTCCGGAAGAGTGTAATTTTCGGATACTTCCTTAAATTCATTCATGGATACGCAGGCTCTTACTTCATTTCAAGGTAGGTCACCTTATCCATGTCGCCATAATTGAGGTTTTCTCCACCCATGCCCCAGATGAACATATAATTGGATGTGCCTGCGGCAGCATGGATTGACCATTCCGGAGAAATTATAGCCTGCTCATTGTGAAGCCATACGATACGGTTCTCCTGAGGTTCGCCCATGAAATGGCACACGGCATTTCCTTCAGGAACATTAAAATAGAAGTAAGCCTCTACTCGACGGTCGTGAGTGTGAGCAGGCATGGTGTTCCACACACTGCCGGGCTTGAGCTCGGTGAGTCCCATCTGGAGCTGGCACGGACCCTCCTCAAGCACATTGTTTACTATCAACTGATTGATCACACGGTCGTTGCTCTCCTCCATCTTGCCGGCGGCAAAACTGTTTGCCTTGAGAGAGCCTTTGCGTCCGTCAATAGTTATGAGCTGTGTCTTGTATGCCTTGTGGGCCGGGGTCGAATTGATGTAGAATTTAGCAGGATTGGCTGCATCCTTGCTACGGAAAGTCACTTTCTTATTTCCTCTTCCCACGTAAAGGGCATCCTTAAAATGGAGCTCATAATCCTTTCCGTCGACATTGACAATACCGTCACCACCTATATTTATTACACCAAGCTCACGACGCTCCAGGAAATAATCGGCCTTGAGCGGATCAATGGTTTCAAGTTCCATCACTTTGGTGACCGGAACCACTCCGCCATACACGATACGGTCATATAGAGAGTAGGTAAGATTGATCTTATCCTGCTCCATTACTTTTGGCATCATAAAGCGTGAACGGAGCTGATCGGTGTCGTAATGCTTGACATCATCGGGATGGCATGCACGAAGTATGGTATATTCAGTCTGAGCCATAGCTGAGATAGAGGCTAATGCGAGTGATAATGTAAGAAATAATTTCTTCATGATTTGTTTATTCTGTTGTTTCGATTGTATCGGAATTCTTGGCAATCATATTGTTCTGATTGCGAATGATAAGAATACGGTTCAATATCATAAGTGCACATGTGATTACCACAAGCACACCGGCTCCAATCCATTTGAGATTGATCGAACACTGATATATCACCCATGCGAGCGGACTGGAAGCGAAATCAAGGCTTCCTCCGTCAAAATTGGCAGGAATAGCAACTGCGGCATCACCTGTGGCGGCAAACACATCCTTTGCAGCAAGAGTGAAAGCAGGGGCAAGATTGGTGACCATATACAGACCGACGGTAATCACTACCAGACCCACTATGAAAGTTTTCACCACACTTCCCTTAGTGAACGGCAGCACAAGGGGGAACACGTAAAACATACCTGCAAGTGATGCAAGCGGCAGGAACTGATTGCCAGGAAGTGCCACAGCAAGCACAAGGGTCACAGGAATAAGAAGGATCGACACCACAAGTGTGGTAGGATGACCGATCACGAGTGCAGGAGTCATTCCGATGCTAAGGCCGTCAGCCCCCTTGAACTTGCGGGCTATGAGGTTGCGAGTAGCCTCACTGATAGGCCGTAGACCTTCAATGAACAGCACAGTGACACGAGGTATGAGCTCCATCACAGCACCCATCTTGATTCCAAGCCCAAGTATATATGGTATCTTATCCACAATCTCGTTCAATGTCTCGCAGGTGAGACAACCTATCACTATGCCCACTACCACGCCAAGGAAAAGGGGCTCGCCAAGCAGACCGAACTTTTTCTTCAGCCCTTCGGCATCAATCTCCACCTTGTTCATTCCAGGAATCGCATCAAGCCCCTTGTTGATTGCCCATGCAAAGGGAACGAAGCCTGCGCAGAATGGCTGTGGAATGGATATGCCATCCATATCCTTATAGAAACTCTGAAACTTCTTTGCAGTCATATCCGCTATTATAAGCGTGATGATATAGCAGATGATCGCGCCAAAGAAACCCCATGCAAGGGATTCGCTGGCAAAGTAGATCACCGCACCTATGAATGCGAAGTGCCAGTAATTCCAAAGGTCAATATTGACCGTACGCGTAGTCTTGGTCAGTAGCATAAGAATATTCACTCCGAGACACACAGGGATGATGAATGCTCCGACAGCAGTGTTGTAAGCCACCGACGCAGCAGCAGGCCATCCCATATCAAACACCTTGAGCTGAAGGTCAAAGATATTGACCACTGTGTCAAGGGCCGGACCGAGAGCCGATGTGAGAAGAGCGGTGACGATCGACAGTCCGATAAATCCGACACCGACCTTAAGTCCGGACCTGAGTGCGTCACCGAACTTAATGCCTATGCACAGTCCGAGCACAGTGAAGATGATAGGCATCATCACTGCCGCACCAAGACCTATAATATAACTGAATACCTGCTCCATTATTTAGGCTGTTTTCCTATATAAGCGAGGATACCTCCGTCGACGTACAGGACATGACCGTTTACGAAATTGGACGCATCGGATGCAAGGAACACAGCCGGCCCCATCAGATCCTCAGGTGTGCCCCAACGCGCAGCCGGGGTCTTGGAGATGATGAACTGGTCGAACGGATGACGGCTTCCGTCAGGCTGTATCTCTCGCAGAGGTGCAGTCTGGTCAGTGGCGATATAACCGGGACCGATGCCATTACACTGTATATTGTGCTCTCCGAACTCCGAACATATGTTGCGGGTCAGCATCTTGAGGCCGCCCTTGGCGGCAGCATACGCGCTTACAGTCTCACGACCGAGCTCGCTCATCATTGAACAGATATTGATGATCTTTCCGTGACCTTTCTTGATCATGCCAGGGATTACAGCCTTCGAGCATATGTAAGGAGCCACAAGGTCAACATCCACCACTCTACGGAAATCCTCCACACTCATATCGGTCATAGGAATGCGCTTTATGATTCCGGCATTGTTGACAAGAATATCTATAGTGCCCACCGTAGCTTCTATATCAGCTACCATTGCCTTTACAGCCTCTTCGTCAGTCACATCACACAGATACCCTTTGGCATCTATGCCGAGTTCCTTATAAGCCTTCATGCCACGGTCGACAGTCTCCTGACGTGAACAGTTAAACACGATTTTTGCTCCTGCTTCAGCAAATGCCTGAGCGATAGCAAGGCCGATGCCATAGGCTGCGCCTGTCACGAGGGCTACTTTGCCCTCAAGTGAGAAATTTATCATTTTCAGTATAATTTAAAGTATTATTTTAAGGTAGACAGGTAACAGGTGACAAAGTTACTCAATTTTACACTAAACTCCACCATAACCCAAGTAAATTTAAACATTTTTTCTTAAAAGCTAAACAGGAATGAGTTTTCTTTGTACATTTGCGAAACCAAAACACCTTAAGTTTTACAGCCATGACACTTCACACCCAGAATGTCACACATGAAAAAGTAGAAAACGATCGCCGAATCCTCGAACTGCTGTCGCACACATTCCCGAATATCAGTGCAGCAAGCACCGAGATAATAAATCTTGAAGCGATCCTTAACCTTCCGAAAGGCACAGAGCATTTCGTCGCCGATCTGCATGGTGAACATGAAGCATTCCTGCACATACTTAAAAATGCGTCAGGCAACATCAAGCGTAAAGTCACTGACCTGTACGGAACATCAATGCTCGACAGCGAGATACGCCAGCTATGCGCTCTCATCTATTACCCTGAGGAGAAACTCCAGTCCATCAAAGCGGCACAGGAGGATCTTGAGGATTTCTACAACATCACACTCCACAAATTAGTGACTGTATGCCGGAGCGTATCATCGAAGTACACTCGTTCAAAGGTCAGGAAAGCCCTTCCAAAGGAATATTCATATATAATCGAAGAACTTCTTCATGAATCCGGAGGCGAGTATGACAAGCAGGCTTACTTCAACCGCATCATCGAAACCATAATATCCACAGGACAGGCCGAGCCGTTCATCATCTCCATATGCAATGTGATACAGAAACTCAGTATCGACCAGCTGCACATACTCGGCGACATCTACGACCGCGGTCCGGGCGCACATATCATCATGGATTCCCTTTGCCATTACGGCAACTGGGATATCCAGTGGGGCAACCACGATGTGGTGTGGATGGGGGCTGCCGCAGGAAATGACGCATGCATAGCCAATGTGCTCCGCGTCTCGCTCCGGTACGGCAACCTCGCCACTCTGGAGGACGGTTACGGCATCAACCTTATGCCGCTTGCCACATTCGCTATGGAGACCTACGCTGACGACCCTTGCAAGGAATTCGAGCCACGCTCTGCCGACGAAGGCAACACCCACACCATAAAGACCCTGAAAATCATGGCAAAGATGCACAAGGCAATTGCTGTGATACAATTCAAGTTAGAGGGGGAGATGATAAAACGCCATCCAGAATGGGGGATTGACAACCGCAGGCTCCTACACAGGATTGACTTCAAGAATGGCACTGTAGACATCGATGGGATCACCTATGACATGAATGACTGCCACTTCCCTACCATAGATCCAGCCAACCCATACAAACTGACACCCGAAGAGCTGCATCTAACTCACAAGCTCCATCATTCCTTCACTGTCAGCACCACACTCAAACGCCATATTGAAGCACTCCTCTCGCACGGATGCATGTATGGAATATACAACAGCAATCTGCTCTATCATGCCTCTATGCCGCTCAATCAGGACGGCACACTAAAAGAGGTGGATGTGAAAGGCAAAAAATGCAAAGGCAAAGGGCTGATGACCGAGATCGGACTTATGCTGCGCTCCGCTTTCAACGACGACACCCCGGATGCGGACCGTGAATATGCCCGTGACTACTATTGGTACCTGTGGTGCGGCCCCGACTCCCCTCTCTACGACAAGGACAGGATGACAACCTTCGAACGATACTTCATAAAGGATGCCGCCGCTCATAAAGAGGAAAAAGGATGGTACTACAAGCTCCGCTCCAAACCTGAAATATGCGACATGATACTCAACGAGTTCGGCGTCGACGGCTCAGACCGGCACATAATCAACGGTCACGTGCCTGTGAGAACAGGGAATGGCGAAAGCCCGATACGTGCCGGAGGGAAGCTGATGGTAATTGACGGAGGTTTTGCAAAGGCCTACCACAAGACTACCGGCATTGCAGGATACACCCTCATCTATCACAGCAGCAACTTTGAACTTGTGGAACATGAGCCATTCAGTTCTGTAGAGGAAGCCGTGAGCAACGGCACCGACATTGTACGCTCAAAAAAAATGATAGAACAGACAGCCCGACGCAAATGCGTGCGCGACACCGACAAGGGCAAAGTGCTCCAAGGTCAGATCGACGAGCTGACAGAACTGCTATATGCATTCCGCCACGGAATCATAAAAGAGGTAACCCTCCGCAACCGATAACAACACAACCCCATACCGAAATAAAATAGAATGCGTCCCTATGTTGAGCTTAATGCTGACATAGGGACGCTTGCAAGCTGGAGTTAGGAATTTTATATAAATAGTAAATTCAGAACGAGCTATTAGTACTTGCGACGCTTCTGCTCATAAACGAGAGTCAACGACGGCTGATCGCAAATTTCGGCAGGACCGAAATACTGGATAGGACCGGGATATGTATAGCAAGTACCTACCTTCCACTCATCGCGCTGCTTGGCAAACTTAAGGAATGGAGCACCGTCAAGCTCTACAAGAGCCTTGCGGATAACAGGCTTGACGTGACCGTTGCGACGCTCCATGTTCATCATCATAGTGATGGGGATACCGCCAGCCACCCAGTTGACCGGAGCAAATGTGAGATTCCGGAGGCTTGACATATATCCTGTCACGCCAGAAGCTATGAGACAAGCAGCAGTGTAGCCGAGCCCATAGCAGTAGTTGGCATCAAAGTTGGACGGATCGGCACAACGTCCCTCATATCCGAAGAAGTGATGCATAGTGGAATACTTGCCTTCATACTTGCCTTCGGCAGCAAGGACCTCAAGACGCTTGCCAACCATTTCGGAAAGCAGCTTCTCAGTCTCTATGAGCGAAACCTGAACGTTGCCGTGGGGGTCGCGGTCAAGAGTGAGCTGACGGGCCACTCCCGCAGGAAGAGACTGATAAGTGGCAGCACAGTCAGGAGTAAGATTGCTTATAACCCAATCACGCTGATCCTCAGATGCGATTTCAGCAAACTCGGATGCTTTTGCTGCAAGAAGATCATTAAGTTCTGCTATAAGTTTCTTCACAGCAGGAATGAACTCGATAAGCCCCTCCGGAATGAGGACCACACCATAGTTGAGCCCCTGCTCGGAACGAGCCACAACAGCATCAGCGATATAATCGACAACCTCCTCAAGAGTCATATCCTTGGCTTCTACCTCCTCGGAGATTATACATACGTTCGGCTGGCATTGCAGTGCACACTCAAGAGCGATATGAGAGGCAGAGCGTCCCATGAGCTTGATGAAGTGCCAGTATTTCTTTGAAGAATTACAGTCTCGCTGGATATTTCCAATCACCTCGGAATACACTTTGGTTGCAGTGTCAAAACCGAAAGATGTCTCAATGACATTGTTCTTGAGGTCTCCATCGATGGTCTTGGGCACACCGATCACCTGAACACCTGCACCGATTGCCTTGTAATACTCTGCAAGAATGGCGGCATTTGTGTTGGAGTCATCACCTCCGATGATAACGAGGGCTGTGATATCAAGCTCCCTAAGTATCTCCAGACCTTTATCGAACTGCTCCTTGGTCTCAAGTTTTGTACGGCCAGATCCGATTATATCAAACCCGCCTGTATTACGGTACTCGTCAATTATATCGGCAGTAAGCTCTTTATACTGGTGATCCACAAGCCCACCGGGACCCATAAGGAATCCATAGAGCTTGCTATCCTTATGCAAATGCTTTATTCCGTCAAAAAGACCGCTTATAACGTTGTGACCGCCGGGTGCTTGACCGCCAGAAAGTATCACACCTACATTGACAGGCTTGGCTGAACCGGTTGCTGATGTCTTTTCAAAAATTATCTCAGGCAGACCATAGGTGTTTGGGAACAGTTTCTTAATTTCTTCCTGATCGCCGGCCGACTGAGTAGGCTCACCTTCTTTCATTTTTACACCTCCAGTGAGAACAATGGGAAGCTGAGGATGATAAGCCGCACGGGCAATCTGCAACGCACTTTTTTTCATTATCTTAGAGATTGATATTGTTTTTTGGAAATATGATTGCAAAAGTAACAAAAATAAATCAATTATCAAGAAATTTAATTGTCAATATTTATAAAAAGGGCTTATAATCAGACAATGATAACCACACACTCCTCCACGCAACAATGACAACAAGTATACTTGTACAACCAGCCAAATAAAATTCGCAGCAAATATGGTTAAAATATATAAAATATTGTAAAACAAATAATCGAAGCTCAATCTATCATATCATTAACTATCAAATCATTATCACATAATACCTCAAATTTGATTTAACAGTTGTTTTAACGATATTCTGTTTGCAAAAATAAATTTTAAGATATACCGACACAAAACACCATCCTCAATTGCAAAATTATGCAAAATATTGTAAACCCACCACTAATTCCGAGCCATTTTATTAACAAATTGCACACTAAATGCTAAAAGGAGTTATCAATCGTAAAGGTTACTTTCCCTGAATACAACACAGGGATTGTCAGTGCATTGCAGTTTGCCAAGTTGCATAATTATTTTTAACTTTACATCGCAGACCAATCAAAAGGCTGCTGCAACAAAGGAAGGCTAAAATTAATAATTGTCAACACAGGCAATCATTACAAACACCGGAAATATCAAGATGAACAGATACGTAATAACTATCATCACTTTCATATTGGCTCTTTTAGGAATAGCATCAGTTAATGCTGCTCCCACACTTAGCAACTACCCTGTCCCAGCGAAACATTTCAAAAGTGTTGTAGACACTTCAGAGGAACTGGTGAAGAGCGCGTTCAAGAGTGCGCGAGAGAACTCACCTTTTGCCGCCATAGAAGCAGAGATCAGCAAGAGCCAGGACGAGGAGCACAGCGAGCTTGTGGACCAGATGAAAGAGTTTGCCGCAAAGTATCTTGGTACACGCTACCGTCTCGGAGCCACAGGCCCCAACCAATTCGACTGCTCAGGATTCATCGGATATGTATTCCGCAATTTCGGTTTCAACCTTAACCGTGATTCCCGCAGCCAATATCTCCAAGGCGAGCATATTGACAAGGGCGAAATCAAACCCGGCGACCTGCTCTTCTTTTCAAGCCGTTCAAGCGGCAAAGGCCGTGTGGGACATGTCGCCATGGTGGTCGATGTCAACAACGACGGGTCATGCAGATTCATACATGCCTCATCATCAAAACGCGGAGTGGTGTATCAGAACTTCCCTGACAACGGATATTACTCACGCCATTTCATCGGAGCAAAAAGAATTATCGGAACTTCAATATAACCAAAAATTTCAGGAATAATCAGGAACAGTTTTAAGACAACATTTAGATCGAGAGAGTTTTGAGCGGTCCCCATCACATGGGACCGCTTTTCATATACATAGAGAACATTATCCGGTCCTAAATTTCAATACACAACACCAATTTTGTAACTTTGCACAATCTTACCACACTGACTGAATATGACTATAAACCAACCCGCGCGTACAGCATCAGGCATCATCTTCAATATCGCAATGGCATATGTGGCTTACAGCGTGTGCCGCCTCGCCTTCCTGCTTGAGAACTGGGATCTGTACTCAGTATCCATGACACTGGAATCATCCATGAAAATATTCCGTGGAGGAATATGGTTTGACACGTCAGCGATATGCTACACCAATATCCTGTACATAGTCCTTGCCATGCTTCCGTTCTCGACCACACAAAGGAAATGGTACAGAAACCTGACACGGATGGCGTACATAATCCCGAATGCCATATGCATACTGCTGAACCTCGGCGACAGCGTGTACTACCCATTCGGACACCACAGGATCACAACCCGCACTTTCAATGAGTTTGGCAACGAGGACAACCTCGGTAGAATCTTCGGCATAGAAATCATCAACCACTGGTATCTCGCCGTTCTCGCCATAGTACTGATATGGGCAATGTGCAGATTCTACCGTCCGTCAACAATGCATTTCACACGCCACACATGGAAGAAATGGATAGCTGACATAGTGGCAATAAGCGTTGTGGTCGTAGTCGCAATATGGGGAATGAGAGGAGCGACATTCTTCACCTCCACACGCCCTATAGCCGTGAGCAATGCCCACCAGTTCGCCAAACGTCCCTCAGAAGCCAACATAGTCCTCAACACACCTTTCTCACTCATCAGGACAATAGGCAAACGCCCGCCGTTGATTCCGGAATATTTCACATCAGCCAAGGATCTTGACGACGTGTACACCCCTCTGCACCGCGCCGCTGCTGACAGCGTGACACAAAAAAAGAAGAATGTGGTCATACTCATCATAGAAAGCTTCGCCACAGAATTTATCGGTTCGCTCAACAACAACCGCGCCCTCGATGATAGCACCTACCGAGGATACACCCCATGGATGGACTCATTCATACCCAAGGCCCTCACATTCGAACACACATTCGCCAACACAGGTGTATCGATCGATGCCATGCCGGCAATCCTGTCCTCAATCCCTAAGATGGGGCACGGATTCTTCCTCTCACCCTACTCACTCAACCACATAACGAGCTTTGCCACCGAACTCAAGAACTGGGACTACCACACAGCATTCTTCCATGGCGGCACAAACGACTCAATGGGATTCCAGGCATTTGCCCGAGGAGCCGGATTCGAAGAATATTACGGAATGGACGAATACTGCCTTGACAGCCGTTTCAACGGCAAAGACGATTTCGATGGGACATGGGCAATATGGGATGAGGAATTCCTACAGTACTACGCCCTTAAGATGAGCGAGATGCCGCAACCATTCGTGACAGGCGTATTCACAGCATCCTCCCATCATCCGTTCGCAATCCCGGAAAAATACAACGACCGTTTCCTTGACGAAGGGATACATCAGCTGCACAAATGCATACGGTACACCGATTACTCCCTCGGGAGATTCTTCGAGACAGCAAGCAAACAGCCATGGTACACCAACACAATCTTCGTACTCACAGCCGACCATTCAAGCAGCAAGACAACCCATCAGGAATACAAGACAGATGCCGGTGACAACCATGTGCCCATAGTCATATTCGACCCATCAGGAGAGATGCCTCGCGGAATGCACTCAGGGATGATGCAGCAGCTCGACATACTGCCAACAGTGCTCGGCTGGCTGGGATACGACCGTGATTACATAGCCTTCGGCAACGACGTGCTCACCACCCGGCCTGAAGAACGATGGTCATTCAACTACAACCTCGTCCCACAGATGTACATAGGAGATTATTTCCTTCAGACCGATGCTGACTGCAACATCACCGGACTATACGACTATGTAAACGACATAATGATGACCACCGACCTAAAGGACAAGCTGCCAGCCAAAGCCTCCGAAATGCAACTCAAAATGAAAGGACTGATGCAAAGCTATTACGAGCGCATGGATGCTGACAGCGTGAAGGTCCGTCAGGCAGGCTTACCGGAATGAGCGCGCACCACATCATGCGGTGCCGCCTTGCTTATAGTGACGAGAAACACTCCCGTGAATATAAGCAACACAGCTACCAGTTTCGGGAAGGTGACAACATCAAGCCCAAGCCATATACCTACGCAGGAAGCCACAATAGGCTGAACATAATTGTACATGCCTACGAGCGTCGGACGCAGATTTTTCTGCCCGATCATCACGCATATATACGACAGGAATGTGGCAAAGAACACAACATAACCAACACCAAACACCTCACGCGAGGTGAAAGCATCCCAGGAAGTCGACATCATAGTCCCTATCGAAACCGGAAGAATCGCAATCGACGCAAAAGTAAACATCCACTTCATGAGCGTCACCACCGAATACTTCTTGATAAAGTTCCTGTAGAAAGTCAGATAAAGCGCGTAACTGATCTGAGCTGTGAGGACAAGGAGATCGCCGAGAGTAGGATTATCACCCTTGGCACCGGACTTCGCAGCACCAAGCACCAATATCAGCGCGCCAGTGGCCCCAAGCACTATTCCGCCAATCTTTTTAAGAGTGATCGGCTCGCCAAGTATCAGAGCGGCAAGCACCATAACCCACAGCGGCATAGTGGTAGTGATTATAGATGCCTCGCCAGGAGAAGTGAACCCGACTCCAAACACGTAGCAGCCCTGATTGAAAAGTATCCCGAGCATAGCCGCCCCGGCCATAAGCAAAAGATCGCGCGGAGGCACTTTCTCGTTGGGCACAAAAAGGGAGGCTGTCCAGAACAGCAACGCAGCTCCGAGAATCCGGAAATTGGTCATAAGCAACGGCGACACTATCCCTGCCGCCATCACCATCTTAGCCACCGGAGCCATAAGCCCCCACATCGTATTCGCACCCAGCATAGCCGCGTGCCCTTTGAGATTAAAATCCTTCATAGATTCCGCGATTTTTGAAAATTGCCGCAAAATTACAAAATATTTGTCAAACACCTATGCGATTAACGACCGACACTCCAATACACGAACTCTTGCGTGACGGTAATGTCACTGCATACTATACCTCACGAGGGAATTACGCCACCACCGAAGAAGCCCGATACAATGGGTTCAACGTGTGTCATTACACCGGCGACTCCTATGAGCACACTGACATATGCCTGAAACAACTTTCCTTGGCTACAGGTGTGAGCCCTGAAAAAATAATCTTCCCGCATCAGGTGCATTCAAACGATGTATCCGTAATAACATCCGTCCCATGGCATAAGGAGTCTTTAGAAAGCACCGATGCCATAGTTACTAACGTCCGAGGGATAATCATCGGTGTCAATACCGCCGACTGCGTGCCTGTGGCATTCTCCGACTCTCGTGCAGGGATAATAGGCATAGCACATGCCGGATGGCGAGGTGCGGCAAACGGCATAACAGAAAACACTCTGACAGCCATGCTCGATTTGGGAGCAAGCCCGGAGAGCATAAAAGTAGCCATGGGTCCATCTATCTGCATGTCATGTTTTGAAGTAGGCACCGAAGTCGCAGACAGGTTTGACAATACATGCGTTGACCGCACATCCTGGGACAAACCTCACGTATCCATCCACCGTCATATCACAAAATCGCTTATCAATCAGGGGATTCCCGAATCAAATATAGCTGGTTTCGACAACAGTCTGTGCACACGTTGCCACCCGGACACATTCTTCTCAGCCAGGAAACTTGGAGTCAACTCCGGAAGAGTTTTCACATTTATATCCATGCAATAGATTTCAATCTATAACTCCGATCATACTATTTAGATGCATTCTAAATAGTATTTTTTACATGCAACACAATCCCTCCACCACAAAACAATCGGTATTCCAGACACTTGCAACTTTGTAACAGAAATGAAACAACAACTATCACTTTAAAAACACCGTTATAACTACGCTTATTTTCAATATGTTGCAATTATAATTCAAAAGTGCTACTTTAACACTAGTCGCCATTTTTATAAAACACTGAAATTCAACACACTGCAATCAACATTAAAAAAACAAGAAAAAAGCGATTTGATTTTAAGAAATATTTTTGAGAAATTTGCACAAGAAATGCGGTTGAAATAACGAGGTCCCCCGCATTGCCTCACATACCAGATCTCTCTTCACAGTACATTTATTAACCACATGCAACACCTAAACTCGCCATTATGGGATAAGTGCCTGGAGATAATCCGCGACACAATTCCCGAGGAACACTATCACTATTGGTTTAGCCCGCTGTCGTTCGAAAGCCTGAAGGACAACGTGCTCACCATTTCGTGTCCTTCGGAATTTTTCGTGGAGCAGCTTGAGGACCGTTATGTCAGAGTGCTCAAGAGCGCGCTTGACCGAGTGTTCGGTAAAGGGATACGCCTTATCTACAACTTCCCGGTTGTGGCAAACGATCCCACATCAAAGGTCAGCATGGATAGCGCACAGCCCAGCGCGGCTGTGAAACCCGGACCCGGCGCATCCGCCAATCCGTTTCAGGACAAATACGTCGAAGAGATCAATTCTCAGCTCAATCCGGAGTACACTTTCGAGAACTACTGTATAAGCGAAAGCAACAAGGTAGCACAGTCAATAGGCGAGGCGATTGCCAACGACCCCAAACTCAAGACATTCAACCCGCTTTTCATATTTGGTCCCTGCGGTGTGGGAAAGACCCATCTCATACAGGCCATAGGCATCCGCATCAAAGAGCGTGACCCTCGCACGCGTGTTCTATATATTACAGCCCGTCTGTTTCAGGACCAGTTCTCTTCAGCCACACTACGAGGAAAGATCAATGAGTTCATCAAGTTCTATCAGAGCATTGACACACTCATAATCGACGACATCCAGGAACTTATCGGGAAAGAAAAGACCCAGCGCACATTCTTCCACATATTCAACCATCTTAAGCAGAACAATAAGCAGCTCATCATGTCGAGCGACTGTGCTCCAGCCGACATGGAGGGTATGGAAGAACGTCTGCTGTCACGATTCAAGAGCGGAATGACAGCCCGCCTCGACAAACCTGACTACGCTCTTCGCCGCGAAGTGCTGCTTCAGAAGTCACGTCGCGACGGCATCAATCTACCCGAGGATGTCGTGGAGTTCATTGTCACCAATGTCACTCAAAGCATCCGAGAGATAGAGGGCGTGATGGTATCGTTGCTGGCATATGCTACAGGACTCAACTGTGAGATAGACATAAATCTCGCTCGTCGTGTCCTTGCCAACTCAGTGAAACTCAACCAGCGCAAGACCAACTTTGAGTCCATAACCAAAGTGGTAAGCGACTACTATAACATCGAACCGGCACAGATATTTGACAAGTCACGCAAACGCGAAGTGTCGGACGCACGCCAGATGGTGATGTATCTTGCAAAGAAACACACCAAAATGCCATTCAAAACCATCGGGGCAAGGCTGCAACGTTCACACGCCACAGTGCTTTACGCTTGCAAGCTCATTGACGAACGACTACCATTGGAAAAGAAACTCCAGGAGGACCTCTCACAGATAGAGAGAGAACTCATGGCAGAACAATAACCGCAACAAATTCTTTCTTACCTAAAACTTTACCTAATTCATGTCAGCTCCTCATATCGCGGTAAGCGTGTGAGGAGCTGGCATTTATTGCCATCGGCATCCACCTTAATGCAATAATGGTGCAATCCGTTGCTCACCACAAGATAAGGCACCTTAAGCACTGTATTGTACCGCATTACCTGATCTATCACCTTCCGATCGATCTTTATGTCCGGAGCCTTATATTCGACTATCATCAAGGGAGATAGAGCTCGGTCAAAAACCACAGTGTCACACCGTCGCGACATTCCGTTAAGCCTGATCCCCAATTCATTGGCTATAAGGCTGCGAGGCACCCCCATATGCGACATCAGAAAATGCACAAAATGCTGACGCACCCATTCCTCAGGGGTCACAAGCAGCCATTTCTGCCTCAGCTCATCATAGACCTCAACCCCCTTGTCGCCGCTGCGCAATGACAGTTCAGCAACCGGAAGATTCAATTGTGGTGGCAGATTCTGTGTCGAAGAAGGCATGATTCAATACATAAGATTTCAATTTGCAAATTTAATGAATGAGAACGAATCTCGAAGAGCACTCATGAAAAACTTTTGCACATACTGGTATTTATTGCTAAATTTACACTCTTATTCGACATCACTAACCGACCATTATGGCTACCACATCAAAGACAGGCACCACATCGACCGATATCACATTCCCTCAGCTAAAGCGTCAGATAGCCAACCGCCAACTTGCACCTGTATACCTGCTCCACGGCGAAGAGGGATACTATATCGATGAGCTTGTAAAGACATTCGAGAGCCTGCTCCCCGAAGAGGAACGCGACTTCAACATGTACACCCTCTACGGACCGGAAACAAACATGGAGACTGTCATGGACGTATGCCAGCGGCTCCCCATGATGGCTGAACACCAGGTAGTGATAGTCAAAGAAGCCCAATCGGTGCGGGCTGATTCACTCAACAAGCTTCATCACTATGCCGAGCGTCCCAACCCGTCCACAATACTCGTAATAGCTTGCCGAGGCGACAAAGCCAAGGGCAAGGAGCTTCTTGCAGCTGTAAAAAAGAACGGAGTCATATTCGAATCAAAGAAAGTAAGCGAACGCAATCTTCTGCCTGTCATATCCGACCTCATCAAAGAAAAAAAGATGACTGTCGACCCAAAAGCTCTGTCAATGCTTAGAGACTACATAGGCACCGATCTGTCACGCCTCTACAATGAGATCGACAAGCTGTCGTTCATTCTCGGAGCAGGAGCAATGATTACGCCCGAAGCCATCGAGCGCAATATAGGGATATCCAAGGATTACAATAACTTCGAGCTTGTGGACGCAATCAACGCGCGCAATGCAGCCAAAGCAATGGCAATAGTCGAATATTTCCGCAACAATCCCAAGAACAACCCCACAGTAATGACCCTGTCGACATTGTTCAACCACTTCTCCAACCTGCTCATATATCACTACACCCATGACAAATCGCAGAGCGGATACATGGATGCGCTTGGGCTCAAATCGCCATGGGCATTACGCAATTACGAGACAGCTGCACGGTCCTACAATGTACGCCAGACCATAGAAATAATCTCGGCACTGCGCGAATGCGACTGCCGCAGCAAAGGCATATCCTCCCGCCAAAACGAATACGACCTCCTCAAAGACCTGATCTTCCGCATCCTCACATCCTCAGGCATAATCAGAATGTAAACATATACATATAAAATAACTGCCGGAAAAATTACAATGTTTTTTTGGAAATCTCGGCGTATGGTTGTAACTTTGTGAATGATGAACGAGGACAAGCGCAAGGGTCTCGCTCGCGAAGCCCTGAGCATATATATTGCAGAACATCACCTACGTAGCACCCCGGAAAGGTTTGCTGTGCTCGACAAAGTACTTGAAATGCCATCACGTTTCACCGTCGACGAGCTCATTACCGCCATGGAAGGGGGAGATTTTCGTGTGAGCAGGGCTACGGTCTACAACTCGGTCGGACTATTTGCCCAAGCCGGAATCGTAAGGAAACTCCATCTCTCAGCCGACACCTGGGAGATTGCCATTGAGCCCCCCGCCATAGTGAGGCTGATATGCGAGAGCTGCGGAAAGGTGAGAGAGGTCAGGGATACACAATTGTTCCGTACCTTAAGTTTCAAGCGTTATTCATCATTTGCTGCAAAGCAGTTTGAAGTCTGCGTCAGCGGGCTATGCTCCCGGTGCCAGAGCAATGGAAAGAAGAAAAGAAATAAAGAAAATACAACTAAGTAACTGACACAATGAAAGTAGACGTGCTACTCGGGCTCCAATGGGGCGACGAAGGAAAAGGCAAAGTAGTTGACGTGCTCACCCCGCGTTACGATGTCGTAGCAAGATTTCAGGGTGGTCCAAACGCCGGTCACACCCTCGAATTTGAAGGCAAGAAATATGTGCTCCGCTCCATTCCATCAGGCATATTCCAGCATGGACAGATCAATATTATAGGCAATGGTGTGGTGCTTGATCCGGTATTGTTCAAACAGGAAGCGGAAGAACTCGAAAAGAGCGGCGTAGAGTTACGTTCCATCCTGCGCATCTCCAAGAAAGTCCACCTTATCGCCCCTACCCACCGGCTCCTCGACGCTGCCAATGAAAAGGCTAAAGGCGGCAAAAAGATTGGCACGACAGGCAAAGGAATCGGACCGACATATACCGACAAGATCTCCCGCAACGGCCTGCGCCTCGGCGATGTGTTCCACAACTTCGACGAGAAATACAACGCCCAGCGCGAAATGCACCTCTCACGCCTCAAATCCCTTGACGCCACTCCCGACCCAGAACTCCTTGCTTCGCTTGAAGACACTTGGATGGATGCTATCGAATACCTCAAAGGCTTTGATATCGTCGATTCGGAATTCCTTATCAATTCATTGCTCAAGGAAGGGAAAAGCGTGCTGTGCGAAGGAGCTCAGGGCACACTGCTTGACGTCGACTTCGGTTCCTACCCCTTCGTGACCTCATCCAACACTATATGCTCCGGAGCATGTTCCGGACTGGGGGTCGCACCTAACAGGATCGGAGAAGTTTTCGGAATCTTCAAAGCCTACTGCACACGCGTAGGAAGCGGACCATTCCCCACCGAACTCTTCGATGCCACAGGCCAGCGCATCCGCGACCTCGGTCACGAGTATGGAGCTGTCACCGGTCGCGAGCGTCGCTGCGGATGGATCGACCTCGTAGCACTCAAATACGCCATCATGATCAACGGTGTCACACAGCTCATAATGATGAAAAGCGACGTGCTCGACGGATTTGACGAAATCAAGGCATGCACAGCCTACAAGATCGGCGGCAATCTTACCACACAGTTCCCCTACTCAATTGAAGAGGACATCGAACCGGTCTACACTACCCTGCCCGGATGGAAGACTGACATGACAGGAATGCAGAGCGAAGAGGAATTCCCTACCCAGTTCAAAGACTACATCGAATTCCTTGAAAAAGAGCTTGAGACTCCTATCACCATAGTCTCAATAGGACCCGACCGAAAGCAGACCATCGAAAGAAAGAAATAATCCACCTATCGGCCCCATAAAAGGCATCAGTGAGGAGATGTGCCAGAACTCATACATAAGTATTTTGGCACACTCCTCCTGAAACAGCCCGAACACCTAAGTACTGCCATCCGCCATAAAACAAAAGGTAACCTTAACCAAATATCCATAAATCATCAACCATGGACTGGGCAAACTCAGTCCAGCAAAAAACACAAATCATGGCAAAAGTCAAACCGTTCCGCGGCGTACGCCCGCCACGCGACCTTGTCACACAGGTAGCCTCGCGCCCCTATGACGTTCTCAACTCAGAAGAAGCACGCAGCGAAGCCGAAGGCAACCCGCGCTCACTCTACCACATCATCAAGCCTGAGATCGACTTTGCCCCGGGCACCGATGAGCACGATCCCAAGGTGTACGACAAAGCTGTAGAAAACTTCAACGCATTCCAGCAAAACGGATGGCTCGTGCAGGACGACAACGAGCACTACTACATATATGCACAGACCATGAACGGCCGCACCCAATACGGCATAGTGATCGCTGCAAATGTAGCCGACTACATGGAAGGACGCATCAAGAAGCATGAGCTCACACGTCGCGACAAAGAAGAGGACCGCATGAAGCATGTCCGCATCAACAATGCCAACGTTGAGCCGGTATTCTTTGCGTTCCCCGACAACACTGTGCTTCAGCAGGTAATCGACGAAGTAACCAAGAACGAACCCGAATACGACTTCACTGCCCCCGACGGCTTCGGCCACCATTTCTGGGTGATCGATACCCCTGAAATGATAGCAACCGTGACAAGCGAGTTCGAACGCATCCCCTATCTTTACATCGCCGACGGACACCACCGCTCAGCTGCTGCCGCACTCGTCGGACACGAGAAGGCCCAGAACAATCCCGCACATAAAGGTGACGAGGAGTACAACTATTTCCTTGCCGTGGCATTCCCCGCATCCCATCTCAACATCATCGACTACAATCGTGTGGTGCGTGATCTCAACGGTCTCACTCCCGAGGAATTCCTCGCACGCATAGCCGAAAACTTCACTGTTGAGGATAAGGGTACAGATGAATACCGTCCCGAAGCCCTACACAACTTCTCGCTTTATCTCGGAGGCCGCTGGTACTCTCTCACCGCCAAGCCCGGCACCTACAACGACAACGATCCCATCGGCATTCTTGACGTGACAATCTCAAGCGACTTGATACTCCGCGACATACTCGGCATCACCGACCTGCGTTCCGACAAGCGTATCGACTTCGTTGGCGGAATCCGCGGTCTCGGCGAACTCAAGCACCGTGTGGATTCCGGGGAGATGGCTATGGCACTTGCTCTCTACCCCGTATCCATGAAGCAACTTATGGATATTGCGGATTCAGGCAATATAATGCCTCCCAAGACCACATGGTTCGAGCCCAAACTCCGTTCCGGTCTCGTAATTCACAAGCTTGACTAAAGCTCTATTTATAGACCAAATAATTGTCTAATTACCCGCAAATTAGAACAAAGACAATAAAATACTTCGGGCAACCCTTGCAAATACGCAAAAAACTCGCTAACTTTGCACCGCTTTAGGCATCATCGGCATGCGATGAAGCTTGAGCATAAGGATTGTCTTATGGTGTAATGGTAGCACTGCAGTTTTTGGTTCTGCCTGTCTTGGTTCGAATCCAGGTAAGACAACACAGATGAAGGGATTAGGCTATTAAAGTTTAATCCCTTCATTCTTTATTGACATTCTTAAACAGGAGTCCCAGTATCTACCTTTGTATCACTGACATCACAGTAGATTCAATCATGCTTAAAGGCTATGGATTATACTTTGCCGAGGAAAGCAAGGAGGGATTTTCATAGAAGCCGGGGGAAAGAAGCGATTCAAGAGACACCGACGGATTTGCCTTAAGATAAGACACTACTAAACGATGCCCTGCATACCTGCCGGCTCTTCCCGGCGATGAGGCACTTATTACGTTGGTGCTCGGACCTACTCCAACGAGTGAACGGATCATGTCTCTGTCCGTATTGAAAAGCATCTGTCGGCTCACGATTGCATCCCATATCTCATGCTCATTGTCATTTAGCCACGAATAATCCTCGTCATTGTATCCGAGAGATTCCTGCTCATCAACATCCGCCATCCGCATCACAGCCTCGGCAACCGCACCCTCATAAGCCATCCTTGCCAAAACCTGAGGATAATCTCCACCGGACTTGAACGGATAGGATGTCCTGATTATAGCCTCTGCAATATCAACAGGGATGCGATCACGCACCTTAAGCCTCCTCACATATTCCGGGAAAGGCTCATACGGAGGATACGCCGTGCCAAGATAGTGGTTAAGACCTAAATAAACTGCTGAATCGGCAACGAAAACCGACTGTGTATAAGGAGATATAACCGTGAACACGCGTGGTATTTCCGCTCCAGGCAGGTCACGGCGCATCCTGCCGAAAAGCTCCCCGAGCGACTTACGCTCACGGCTCATATCGGCAAATTCCCTCTCTACAGCATCGCGATGCTCCCTTATTGAAGACTTGTCGGCATAATCACACACACTCAGGAAATACACCGGGCCATAGCCACATATCTCAAACAGCTTTTCAGCTGCCTTATACATAACCGAATCCTCCGGCACAACACCATGAGAAATCTCCAGGTCAAGACGGTGAATATCAACTTCCTCTCCATGCCTGCCGCACGAGAGCACCGCCATCCACACAACCAGCGTGAAAAGCAATTTGCTGTATATATTATTCATACATCATTAGCATTAAACAGTTTTCATGTGATGAACCATCATCATTTGCTTCTCCAAAAGTAGACAAAATTTCGCAGATATGCCAAAAAATTAGTGTTACAGGCTTCGTTTTGGTTTTCTTTTGCTAATTTTGCAAATTGAATATCAGTCTCAATCCATAATGCATCGCATTTTAAATACAATAGTATACATACTCCTCCTGCTCAGCATCGCTCCGATAGCAGAGGCTAAAGACTTTGTAATAGTCATAGACCCCGGACACGGAGGCAAAGATGCCGGAGCATTGGGAATGCGCACAAATGAAAAGAGCATCAACCTCAATGTGGCACTTAAACTCAAGCGAATGCTTGAAAGAGACATGGACGATGTCAAAGTGCTTATGACCCGCGACAGCGACCGGTTCATACCGCTCCAGAAAAGAGCCGACTTTGCCAACCGCAAGCATGCCGACATATTCATATCCATCCACGCTAACTCCATTTCCTCGAAATCACCTGCACATCGACGCATCAACGGTGCCGCAGTCTATACCCTCGGTCTTGACCGCAGCGACACCAATCTTAGCGTCGCCATGCGAGAGAACGAAGTTATGAAGCTTGAGTCCGACTATTCAACCACCTATGAAGGCTTTGATCCGTCATCCACTGAAAGCTACATAGCCTTCGAGATGATGCAGCACAAAAATATGGACCAGAGCATCGCCCTTGCCGAAGCCGTGCAGAACCAGCTTGTCAGGACTGCCGGACGAAAAAACAACGGCGTGCGGCAAGCCCCTTTTTGGGTACTTGTGCGCACAAGCATGCCATCCATCCTTGTCGAACTCGACTTCATATGCAATCCTGCCATGGAATCATTCATGGCATCGGAAAACGGAAGCACCAAACTCGCTAAAGCCATATGCAACGGCGTAAAACGTTATCATAGCTATTCCTCACACCCCTCTTCAGACACCCCTCGAAATGAGAAAAAAAGAACTGCCGAAGAGAAACCCGAAATAACTGACAGCCTGGAAGAACAGATCCTCGATACGCCTGACACCAAAACCAAAGACACTGATGGGAAAATTATATATAAAATACAATTCCTCACATCACCCCGTGTCCTCCGGTCAGGCGACAAACGTCTTAAAGGGCTTAAACCGGTAGAACACTACAACGACAGAGGTACCGTAAAATACACCTACGGTTCATATCAGTCCATGTCGGAAGCAAACGCCCAACTTAAAACAGTAAAAAAGAAATTCCCTGATGCATTTGTCATCAAAACATGTAACGGCAAACGCATCAAATAATAAAAGTCATAATCCAAAATAAAATAACGCTACAATATAACAATTATGAATAAGCTATTCTCTCGTGAAATCATAATAGGAGCCTCAGTGCTCATCGCCCTGCTCGCACTCGTGTTTGGCATAAACTACCTCAAAGGGGTCAACATATTCAAGGCTGCAAATTATTATTATGCCTCATACACCAATGTTGCAGGACTTGCACAATCCGCCCCGGTAACACTTAACGGCTATAAAGTAGGTCTGGTGCGTGACATAGCATATGAATATGACAACCCTGGACACGTAAAGGTCGAAATAAGTCTCGACCGCCAGCTACTGCTCCCCGAAGGGACAAGCGCAGTAATTGTGACAGACATGCTCGGGACATCAACCATCGAACTCAGGATGGGCACCTCCCCCAACCTACTAGAAGTAGGCTCAAAAATATCAGGCGTAGTAGGGTCCGGACTTATGGATAAAGTATCCACCGAACTCATGCCATCAATAATTCAGATCGCTCCACACATCGACTCTCTTGTAGTGGCACTGACTGCTGTCGCTGCCGATCCGGCTCTCGTGAACTCTGTGAGACGTCTCGATGCAATAATGGCAAACCTTGAAGCAACCACTACACAGCTCAACCGTACTGTGCCTGCTCTCCTGAAAAACGCCAATTCCACTATGGCGAACGTAAGCGATATTTCCGCAAACATCTCGCAAGTATCAAGCGCGCTCGCAGTTCTTTCGGATGATCTGAAACGCATGCCGCTTGACTCGACTCTACGCAACATCAACAGCATCACAGCCAATCTTGATGAGGCTACCTCAAAACTCAATTCAACTAACTCCTCACTCGGTCTTCTGCTCAACGACCCGGGGTTATATCACAATCTCAACAACTCGGCGGCACATGTCGACAGCATTCTTATCGACCTTAAGAAACAGCCCAAACGATATATCCCGAGCATAAAGATATTCTAAAAGACATTTTGCGTATTTTAACACAAAAAGTGTCAATATTGGATTAAACTTTATAATGATACCGGAGTCAAAATAAACGTACAAGGAAATTTATTTATCATTACGTTAACACAACTTGACCCCACGTATCACCCAGTTATGACACGTCTTCACCGCGCACTCACAGCGATTTCACTAATCTTCTTATTCTCCACATCAGCTATGGCTGCCAAAATCACCGGGACGGTGAAGGATGCAGCCACACTCGATCCTCTTATGGAGGCTACAGTGCGACTCCTTGCTGCCAAGGATAGCGCATTCGTAAAAGGAGTAACAACCTCACTCGAAGGCACCTTCAAACTCGAAGGTGTCAAACGAGGCAAATATATCCTATCCGTCTCCTACATAGGCTACAGCGAACACCACCAGAATGTGACAGTTGAAAACTCCAACGTTCGCCTCGGTGTCATCAACATGAAAGAGGCATCACATCTGTTAGGGGAAGTAAGTGTAGTAGCCACAAAGACGCCGATCAAGGTGATGGAGGACACAGTGGAATATAATGCAGACTCCTACCACACCCAGCCCAATGCTGTGGTCGAGGACCTGCTCAAACGTCTCCCGGGTGTGGAAGTCGACAGCGACGGAAAGATTACCGCCCATGGCAAATCCATTAGCAAGATTCTTGTGAACGGCAAAGAATTCTTCAGCGACGACCCTCAGGTAGCATCCAAGAATCTACCTGCCAACATGATTGACAAGCTTCAGGTAGTCGACCGCAAAAGCGACATGGCACGACTCACAGGGGTTGACGACGGCGAGGACGAGACCGTGATAAACCTCACTGTAAGAAAAGGTATGGACAACGGTTGGTTCGGAAATGCCGAAGCTGGCTACGGAACCGACGACCGATATTCGGCATCGTTCAATATCAACCGCTTCTGGAACGGCAACCAGATAACATTTCTCGGAAATCTCAACAACATCAACCGCACCGGTTTCACCGATGGCAACGGCGGACGTTTCCGCGGAGGCATGTTCGGACGCGGAGGCATAACCACCTCACGCAACGTAGGCATAAACTTCAATATAGGCAAGGAAGAGGTGTTCCGCATAGGAGGTGACATAATGTACTCCAATACAGATGTCAGCTCTCGTTCACGACAGGACCGTCAGTACATATTCACTGACTCGACAGCATATTCACATATACGCAACCTGTCACGCGACCGTTCCAACAACGTCAACGGCTCCCTGCGACTACTATGGAAGCCAGACTCGTTCAACACCCTCGAATTCCGCCCCAACTTCTCCATCAACCATCACTGGGGATTCACCAACGACTCTACTGTCAACATCAGCGGACTGATGGAGAAAGTCAGCACCGACTATAACCTCACTCACAACCGAGGGACATCCTACGAACTGGCCGGACGACTCATATACTCCCACAACTTCAAGAACCATCGCGGACGCTCATTCTCTATCAGCTCTCGCTATCAGCTCTCGAATGTTCGTGAATATGAAAACTCCCTATCAGAGATAATGTACCATCTGCTTGAAACAGACGATGTGCTCGACCAATATGCCGACAATCACACCTGGAGCAACCAGATCATGGCACAAGCCACCTGGACCGAACCTCTCGGCAATCCGGCAAAAGGTCACTCTCTTGCTTTCAGCTATCGTATGAACTATCGTTGGAACAACGCCGACCGTCTTACCTACGATATACCCAACGACTATGACCTTGACATTCTTCCCCCTGTAGGTGTGGAACCTAATCCTGACTATTCCAACCAGTTCCGTAACAACTATTTCAATCAGGACATCCGAGTAAGCTACAAGAAAGTAGGCAAAGACCTAAATTATGAGGTAGGACTCGCACTCGTACCTCAGATGACCAAATCGATCGACTACATAAAGTCCGAAAACAATATGGACCGTTGGGTATGGAACTACGCCCCCTTCCTGCGTATGCGCTACAAGTTCAACAAGCGTCGCTCGCTCCAGGCTAATTACCGCGGACGCTCGTCACAGCCTTCTATGAGCCAGATGCAGCCCGTACCTGACATCTCCGATCCTATGAACATCAAGATAGGTAATCCCAACCTTGATCCGTCATTCGCCCACAACATCAATATTCGATTCCAGGACTTCAACATGGACTCCCAGCGTTCGATAATGATCAACGGAGACTTCAGCTACACACAGAACTCCATCATATCAATGACAACGTTCAATCCTGAGACATCAGGACGAGAGACCACCTACAAAAACGTCAACGGCGTATGGAGCTCCCGACTCATGAATATGATGTCAATGCCTCTAAAAAACAAAAAATGGACCATCTCAAACCATATTTTCGGAAACGCTTCACAGAACATCGGTTACAACAACGGAGTGAGAAACCGCGCCCTTGACTTCAACATCTTCGAAAGCCCCGGAATTGCGTTCCGCCCCGATAATTTCGAATTTGAACTGCGTCCGCAATATAGCGTACAGTTCTCCCACAACACCGTTCAGAAGCAGTCCAACCGCACAATCCACCGTTACGGAGGCCGTTTCGACGCCACTTACTACACTCCGTGGGGACTCACAGTCCAAAGCGATGTGAACTACTCCGACACCAAAGGCTATTCTGCCGGATATGACCAGAGGTCAATAATGTGGAACGCCTCACTGTCACAGCAGTTCCTCAAGGACAAAGCGCTCACAGTATCGGTACGTGTCTATGACCTGCTCAACCAGGTAAACAGCGTACGTCGCAGCATCAATGCCAATTACATCGATGACTCCGAAAGCAATGTGCTTACCCGCTATTTCATGTTCTCAGTCTCCTACCGTTTCAACACATTCGGAAAGGGGAATGAACCCAAAGGGAGCGATGAATTCCGTGGCGGACGTCACGGCGGATGGGGAGGTGGTCGCCCCGGCGGTCGCAGATTCTAAATCCGTCAGTCACAAAACAGATCGTAAATAAAATCATAAATGCCACGGAGCGTCAATGTTCCGTGGCATTTATGATTTTCCTGCAATCTAAAAAAGGTCTATACCTTCCAATCTCAACAAGAATGCTTTTATATCAGTGCCCGCACTGTAGCCTGTCAGGGAACCATCAGCACCTATCACACGATGGCACGGCACAATTACACCTATAGGATTCGCACCGTTTGCAGAAGCCACTGCCCTAACCGACTTAGGACAACCGAGACGAGAAGCCTCTTCACCATACGATATTGTAACACCATAAGGTATACGCAGCAGTCCGTTCCATACCATGTTCTGAAATTCGGTCCCGGAAAATACAAGCGGAAGGTCAAACACTTTTCGCTCGCCTGCAAAATACTCATCAAGCTGCTCTGCCGCTATATCGATAACCGGACATGTCCCATGCACGACACAGGCTCCAAAGTGCTTCGTAACTCTCGCCAGGTCCCTTTCATATCCGCTGCGCCCTATCCAACCGCATAGGCATATACTGTCGCCAATCGCTCCGAGCATCATCTCTCCGCACGGCGAACGGTACCGCTGCAATATGACTGACTTCCCAACAATCATTTACCTGTGAGGATAGTCCTTATATCATGGAGCTTATTCAGTGCCGCCATCGGAGTCAGATTATTGATATCAAGACCAAGAATCTGATCACGAAGCTGGGCAAGCACAGGATCATCAAGCTGGAAGAACGACAGCTGCATGCCCTCATGAACATTTGACGGAGAAGCCAACCTTTCAGCAGTAGCCTTATCACTTTCACGATTCACCGATTCAAGATGCCTGAGCACCTCATCGGCCCTCTTGACTATCACCTGAGGCATACCGGCAAGCTTGGCGACATGTATGCCGAAGCTATGCTCGCTGCCGCCACGTGAGAGTTTTCGGAGGAACACCACCTTGCCATCGATCTCTCGCACCGACACATTATAATTCACCACACGCGAGAACGTTTTCTCCATCTCGTTGAGCTCATGGTAATGTGTGGCAAATAGAGTCTTGGGATGCATCTTGCCATGTTCATGTATGTACTCCACAATAGCCCAGGCTATGGAGATACCATCATATGTAGAGGTGCCGCGCCCAAGTTCGTCAAAGAGAATCAGTGAGCGTTCGCTCATATTGTTGAGTATGGACGCAGCCTCATTCATCTCCACCATGAATGTCGATTCGCCAAGCGAGATATTGTCGGAAGCCCCCACTCGGGTAAAAATCTTATCTACCACACCTATATGCGCGCTCTCGGCTGCCACAAACGAGCCAATCTGCGCAAGCAGCACATTGAGGGCAGTCTGTCGCAGAAGAGCCGACTTACCCGACATGTTGGGCCCGGTTATCATCATCACCTGTGTCCCGGAATTGGACAGGTTCACGGTATTGGATATATACGGTTCTCCGGGAGGCAATTCTCTCTCTATCACAGGATGGCGGCCTTCCACTATAGAAATCTCCAAAGAATCATCCACCACCGGACGGTTATACCTGTTCTCAATCGCCACGCGTGTAAACGACCCCAACACATCGAGCTGGGCTATGAGCTGGGCATCAAGAAGAATCGCCGGAATATAATCCGAAAGCTGCGTCACAAGGTCGGTGTATATACGCTGCTCGATGACAGCAATCCTGTCCTGAGCTCCAAGTATCTTCTCTTCATAATCCTTTAGCTCCTGAGTGATGTAACGCTCGGCATTGACAAGTGTCTGCTTGCGTATCCATTCCTGAGGCACCTTGTCACGATGAGTGTTGGTCACCTCTATATAGTATCCGAACACATTGTTATATCCCACCTTTAGCGATGGGATTCCGGTGCGCTGGCTCTCCCGCTGCTGGAGCGACGACAGATAATCCTTCCCTCTGTAAGCAATCTCGCGCAGCTCGTCAAGCTCAGCATCCACGCCTGCCCTGATCACCTCGCCGCGATTGAGTGCGGCAGGCGCATCATCGACTATCTCCCTGCTTATTTTATCGACAATAGTGCTGCAAGGATTCAATTGTTCCCCTATGGAGTTAAGAACAGGAAGATCAGCCGAAGCACACACCCTCTTTATCTCAGGAATGACCCTCAATGCATTTCTCAACTGCACCATCTCGCGAGGGCTTACCCTAAGAGCCGACACCTTGCCTATCAGACGCTCCATATCCCCTATCTGTTCAAGAGCCTCGCGCAGAGAGTCGCGATCGTCCGATGCCCTGAAGAAATGCTCCACAATGTCAAGACGCTTGTTTATCTCTTTGTGGTCCTTCAATGGAAATAGAAGCCAGCGGTGAAGCAGACGGGCACCCATAGGGCTGACAGTACGGTCAATTACATCAAGCAGGCTCTTTCCGTCCTCGCTCATAGCGCGCACCAATTCGAGATTACGCACCGTGAAGCGGTCAAGCCTAACAGCCATTTCCTCCTCGATACGCGACAAGGATGTGATATGCTGGGTATGGGTATGCTGGGTTATATCAAGGTAATACAGAACCGCGCCGGAAGCGATTATAGCTGCCGGCATCTTATCCACACCGAATCCTTTGAGCGATGATGTCTCAAACTGCTTTAGCAGCCTATCCATCGCCGATGAATCGGTAAAAACCCAGTCATCAAGCTCAAATGTATAATAATGCTCTGCAAACGACTCCTCGACCATACGTTTTTTGCCTCTTTCGACAAGCACCTCCTTCGGAGCAAAACCGTTCATAAGTTTCTCGATATAATCAACCGAGCCCTCTGCTGTAAGAAACTCTCCGGTAGATATATCAAGAAAAGCCACCCCGGTCTTTTGCTTGCCAAAGTGAATTGCCGCAAGAAAATTATTCTCGCGATGGTCAAGCACATTGTCATTTATGGCAACACCCGGAGTCACAAGCTCTGTGATACCGCGCTTTACAAGTTTCTTGGTTGCCTTTGGATCTTCGAGCTGTTCGCATATGGCTACACGCTTGCCGGCCCGGACGAGCTTCGGAAGATACGTGTCGAGAGCATGATAAGGAAATCCGGCAAGCTCAACATACTGAGCCGAACCGTTAGCCCTCTTGGTAAGAGTGATGCCAAGAATCTCAGAAGAAGTTATCGCATCCTCTGAAAAAGTCTCGTAAAAGTCCCCCACCCTAAATAGCAATATCGCGTCAGGATGCTTGCCCTTCATCGCAATATACTGTTTCATAAGAGGAGTTTCCACGATTGACTTCGCCATAATTTTCCGGATTTTTTATTACAAAGGTACAAAATTCCGATGAGGCAGTACAAAATTCACCTGAATTTTATTTTTCCTACACTTGAACAGGAATAACCATAGTGTAATATTAAATCATAACTGCTATCTTTGCTCCTGATATTACTCTCCATACCAAAAGAACATTATGCCCTTAAATCTCTACAATCACACAAGGCTTACACTCGTCGCCATATGTTTCTGCCTCTTTGGTAAAATGCAATATACGTCAGCCATGGACAACTGCCTGCATTACAGCACAGGAACAATCTCAATAAGTTTCGATAAATCCATTGCTACAGACAGTATAGATGTCACAGCCATAACTTCGTCAATCTTCAATGATCCATTTGAAGAAGACATCATCCATTTCACTAAAAAAGATAATAACACTTTTACGTGCCAGGTTCCATTGGAGACACAAACATCCCTGATAGGAATTTACGTTGACACTGACAGGCGGCTCTCAATAGGATTAGTGGAAATCCACCCTGATATCCCACTTGTCATGGAAGCCTATTTCGACTCCGACGGATTACTCATGTATAGTAAATCCGATCATAACGGATTCAACCGTTTTGACATGGCACCTACAGAGAACAACAAAAGTGTCATTGTCTCGGATATGCTTATGCGCTTTGCATCATATCATTTGGGGTTATCTGAGTCAGAACCTCAAACAAGTCCGTCGAACCTACCTTTAACCAGCTGTCACTCAAGCTCCGAAAGTTCGAGCCAACGCAGTTCCTTTTCGTCAAGAATATCCTTGACAGAACTGTAACGAGCAGCCTTTTCGGCTATATCAGGTATATTCTCACCGGAATTGAACATGGCTTCAAGATCATTCTTCTCCTGAGTGAGAGCATCTATCTCGGCAGTAAGAGCCTCATACTCCTTACGTTCCTTGAATGACATCCGGCGCGGACGCTGCTTGGCTTCACGGTTTGACGAAGGCGCAGCGGACTGTTGCGACTTTGCTGTCTCCTGAGCCTGTGCTGCCTTAAGTTCTTTCAGATAATTCCGATAATCGGTATAGTTGCCGGGGAAATCCTTTATCACACCGTTCCCTTCCATTACAAAGAGATGGTCTACAATAGAATCAAGGAAGAACCTGTCATGGGATATGACTATCACACACCCCTTGAAATTACGCAGATACTCCTCAAGTATCCCGAGAGTCATTATGTCAAGGTCATTGGTCGGCTCATCAAGTATGAGGAAATTGGGCTGAGTGATAAGCACTGCCGCAAGATTGAGCCTACGCATCTCCCCTCCGCTGAGAGTGGAAATATATTTCTGCTGGTCAGCGGGAGAAAACAGGAACCTGTTGAGAAACTGCATAGGGGTATAATGTGACGTGCCATTGACCACGACATCCTCTGTGATATCGGTTATCGCATCTATCACACGCTTCCCCGCCGGAAGATTCAACCCATCCTGCGAATAATATCCGAAGCGCACAGTCTCACCCACGTTCCACTCTCCGGCATCCTGACTTACAATGCCCTGGAGCATCTTGATGAATGTGGATTTACCCACTCCGTTCTCACCTACGATACCTACCTTCTCATAACGGGCAAAAGTGTAAGTGAAATCATCGAGTATCACTTTTTCGCCAAAACGTTTCGACACACCCTTTGCCTCAAATATCTTTGATCCTATATAGGATGACTTCACCTCGGACGGATCGATGTTACGCTCATCGTAGCGCACCGAGGCACGCTCCTTGAGGTCATAGAATGCATTGATGCGGAAACGAGCCTTGCCTGCCCGGGCCTGAGGCTGACGCCTCATCCATTCCTGCTCTCTGCGCAGAGTGTTTTTCACCTTGGCAAGCTCGCCGGTGAGTGCCTCCAGGCGTTCCTCACGGCGACGCAGATAATAATCAAAGTTGCCATCATAGGTGAATATCTGCTTCATGTCGATCTCTATGATCTTATTGCACACCCGATCAAGAAAATAACGGTCGTGGGTGACCATAAGAAGTGTGATCCTCTGACGTGAGAGATAGTTCTCAAGCCATTCCACAGTCGAGATGTCAAGATGGTTGGTCGGCTCATCGAGAATGAGAAGATCAGGAGCACCGAGAAGCACCCGGGCAAGGGCAGCACGCTTAATCTGACCTCCCGACAGATGATCGACAATCAATTCGGCATCATCAATGCCAAGCTGCGATAACATCTGCCTCACGCGGTCCTCACGGTTCCACTCCTCATGATCATTCTCATGAATGGCAGGCAGGAGATTGCTCATCAGAGTGGTTCCTGGCTCAAATATAGGAGACTGGTCAAGGAAACCTACACGCAAGTCGTTGCGAAATGTGATTGCCCCGCTGTCAGGAGACTCATGACCCGACAAAAGGCGCAGAAGTGTCGACTTCCCGGTACCGTTCTTGGCAATCACTCCTATCTTATCCCCTTCGTTCACACCAAAGGTGATAGAATCGAAGAGCATACGGTCACCATAGCTCTTGGTCAGATCTTCGACTTGCAGATAAGGTTTCATTGAATTGTTTTGATAGGAATTTTAATGATTATTTATCCAGACAGGCATCCAGAGCCTTGATTATAGCCTCACGGTCCATATTGCGGCCTATGAACACGAGTTTTACCATACGGTCACCGTACTCCTCATCCCAGTCCTTTAGTATATTGGGGTCCTGGACTACCAGTTCCCTGAACTCTTCCTCGGGAGCTGTCGCAAACCATAGGCCTGCCTCTTTCAGTGATTTCTGCTTTCCTGCCGATTCAAAGAGATACGACATATCGGTATTGCATGAGAAATAGCATACCCCCTTACAACGTATCACCTCCCTGGGCCATTGTGCAGCCACAAAATGATCAAACCGGTTAAGGTCCAGGGCCGGACGACGATAATATACGAATGTCCCTATGCCATACTCCTCAGCCTCACCCTCTCCATGATGGTGGTGGTGGCAATGACCGCATGAACACCCCTCAGGATGTCCGTCGTGTTCATGGCTATGATTTCCGTGTTCATCATGATCATGATGGTGGTGATTATGGTGGTGATGGCTATGCTCTCGCTCCTCCTCTTCTATCTCATGGTTGTCACGTTCGATATGCTGCACCCAGGCAGCAGAAGTAGCCACATCATCGAAACTGAACATACCAGTGTTGATGATACGTGCAATATCCACATCAGCATAATCACATTCTATGATCTCAGCCGTTGGCTGCAGAGCCCGCACAATAGCTCGGATATGAGACAGTTCCTCGGCTGTGACTTCCGACACCTTGTTGAGCAGGATGATGTTACAGAACTCTATCTGCTGAATTATAAGATTCTCTATATCCTCCTCTTCAAGATTATCCTTTTTCAAGGAGTCACCGCAACCAAACTCATCTTTAAGCCTCAAGGCATCCACAACAGTCACTATACAATCGAGCTTAGGAGTACCGAACACAGTGGCCTGGGCTCCGAGCTGGGATATAGAGCAGATAGTCTGGGCTATAGGTGCGGGTTCGCATATACCGCTCGCCTCGATTACAATGTAATCGAAACGGTTCATAGCCATAATATCCTCTATCTGCTTGATGAGATCCATTTTGAGAGTACAGCATATGCAACCGTTCGAAAGAGCCACAAGGCTGTCATCCTTGCTGTCAACCACTCCGCCTCTCTCTATGAGGCTGGCATCAATGTTTACCTCTCCTATATCATTGACTATCACAGCAAACTTTATGCCGCGCTCATTTGAAAGTATATGATTAACAAGTGTAGTCTTACCGCTACCGAGATATCCGGTGAGAAGCAGTATGGAAGTTGTCTTTTTCATCACATTCAATATATTATCAAATCCGTATGTATTCAGGATTTATTATATGATCACCATTCAATCCTCACCGCCACACCGTCCATCTCCGCAGGGATAGGCGGATTGAGCTTGGTGAGTCTTATCATGCCACCCTCTATATCCGGGAAACGATCAGTCAAGGCACTGTGAAGACGCCACACCACATGCTCAAGCAACTGTGACGGATAGGCCATCACTTCGCGCGCCACCTCAACGACCTCAGCATAATTGAGCGTACCATCAAGGTCATCATTCATCATCCCTTTCTCTATAGGATACACGAGATGGACTGACAGTTCAAACGTATTGCCGTTCACACGCTCCTCTTCGTACACACCGTGGCGTGCAAAAAGTCGCAGACCGTTAACCTCTATGGTCCCTTTCATCACTTATGCTTTTAAGAATCAACCCCACGTGAGATTAGAACCTCGCCTGAACCTGCCCCTCATCCAATAATACAGTGTATACACAGGATGATATGTCATAAACCATGGGAATGTGAGCATTATAGAGCGGGAACCGAGCGAACGCGACACCTTGCGCCAAGCAGCCATAAGCACAATCCATACCGAAAGCATTATGACTCCAGCCACTATCATAGGCACAAATGATGGAAGCCCTACAACTCCCAAGGCAACGGCAGAGCCCAAAAGCGCCCACCATGCCCAGGAACAGGTACTGAAAAACATACGCGCATGGCCACACAGACGTGATGCGGTATAGTCGCGACGTATCTTCTCTGTCCGGTGAATTGACTGAGGGGAATTCTGCACAACCAGGAGCATCGAATCATCCGACAGCTCCACCGCCGTGTTTCCTTTGCGAGCTACCTCACTCACGAACACATCGTCATCACCATACTTGAGGTCAAGCGACCTGGAGAAGCCTTTGTTTCGGAAAAACATCTCGCGACGATAGGCAATATTACACCCGTCGCCACGGTAAGGCCTTCCTGCTATCGCCCACGAAAGCCATTCGACATCACTCCTCACACGGTCAAATGAATGAAGACGCTTCCAAGGCTCATCGACACCGTCGCTCACAGCCGGAATCGCGTATCCAAGCACTATATCGGTCGACGGACTGAAATGGCTTGCCATACGCTTAAGCCACTGTCCGGATGGAATCTGACAATTCCCTGTAGTATGGACCAGCACATTATATTTCGCAGCCTTGATGCCGAGGGTGACAGCAAGCTTCTTGCGCGACAACGAACGTGACTCCTGAGGAGTAAAAGTCATATACAGGTTATAATATCTCTGCTCCAGTCTGGCTATCACATCCTTAGTGGAACTGATGGCACCATCGTTAACCACAATCACCTCGAACGGCGCGGGATAATCCTGTTCAAGTATCTGAGGAAGCAGTATCTCAAGATTGGAAGCATCATCCTCGGAATACACAATTACTGAAACAGGCGGATAACCGGCGGCATCAGTAGTGCTGCCACTGTCAGCATAATTCAGGCTGCGCTCATTGTCAGCGGCAACCTGACGACTCACTGACGACACATAATGACGGAATCCGAATAGCAGATACAATGCCGATATGACCAGCACCGATAGCAGTGTAATTATAATAGGTGTAAGGTATATTTCAAACATCTGGAAACAATGGATAAAATCAAATGCAAATTTACAAAGAATTCTTCAATGAACCGCGAATTTTTCTGACAATAACAATGCAGGGCCGGTCATCACGACCAGCCCTGCACTCTTTGTAATCTATTATTTAACCTTTTCTTTAATTTATCACATTATCAATCAATCATTTATTAAAGTAGGTATATAGCCATATTTATTATTCACCAACGAGATCGAGAGCATAGAGTCCTCGCTTGCCGGTAGGATATACACCGCGCAGTATCATGATGCGGTCGTTTACTTCAGCCTTCATCAGTGCGTGATATATCTTCTCGACATCAGCCGGCGAAGCCACACGCATTTCATTGATGGAGGTGATGATGAAGCCCTGACGGACACCTGCCTCGCGCACGATACCTGCTTTCAGGTCAACCACCTGCACGCCGCCCGAGATGCCGAGCTGCTTGAGGGTTGAAGCATCCACCTTCTTGAATGCACAGCCGAGATCGGTGAAGTCGTTAGCTTTGGTCACATTTGTGGTACCCTGCAGGTTGAGGAGTGTCACAACGACAGTCTTTTTAGAATTGTCGCGTATAAGTTCCACATTTATCTTATCACCGGGACGATGTTTCACCACCTGTTCCTGAAGCTGAGCGACATTGTCGGTGGGCACACCGTTAATAGCGATGATCACATCACCTGCCTCTATGCCACCTTCCCTGGCTGATGAACGGCCTTCGCTGAAGGACTGCACATACACACCCTTGGTCACCGACTTGATACCCTTGTCCTTGGCAAGATCACCAGTCAGATTCTGAATGACTATACCAAGAATTGCACGCTGCACTGCACCATACTGACGGAGATCGCTCACGACCTTCTTTACAATAGATGTCGGCACTGCAAAAGAATACCCTGCATAATTACCGGTCTGGCTATAGATAGCGGTATTTATACCGATAAGGTCGCCATTGAGATTGACCAAGGCACCGCCTGAATTACCGGGATTTACTGCGGCATCTGTCTGTATATACGATTCAATGCCCATAGGTTTCGAGCCTGTAGACCCTCCGATGCTACGCCCTTTTGCCGATACAATGCCGGCTGTGACTGTAGATGTGAAGCCGAATGGATTGCCAACTGCAAGCACCCATTCACCCACTTTAAGGGTCTCGCTGTCCCCCATAGGGATTATAGGGAGATTCTCGGCATCGATCTTTATGAGAGCGATATCGGTGGTGGGGTCCGAGCCGATGACGGTAGCGTCAAACGAACGGTTGTCGTTAAGTGTAACCTGTAATCTTTCGGCCTCATCGATCACATGATTGTTGGTCACGATGTATCCGTCGGCACTTATAATGACACCTGAACCGAGTCCACTGGGCTCCATATCCTGGTCTGGCTCCTGCTGTGGTTGCTGAGGCTGCTGTCGACGGTTCCCTCGCGGTGATCCGAAGAAGTACTCGAACGGATCTATAAAGAAACCTCCTCCATATCCCTGCGAACGCTGACGGGGAGTGATATAACTTTTGATTGAGACAACTCCGTTGATGGAGCTTTCTGCTGCCTGGGTGAAATCAGTTGTTGTAGCAGGAGAGAGACCCACTGTATAGAATCCACCCTGATTGCCGTTAACACCGGCATCAGCAGTAGCCACAGAGAAATCGTCACGAGATGAGAAAGCCTCCTTCATTACTCCGGCAGTCAGTGCCGAACTCAGGATTGCGGTACCTGCCGCAAGGAGGATAATCTTGCCTGATAATTTCATATTATTCTTATGATAGTGGTTGGTAAATATTTCAATTGCTTTACACCCTTAAGACGGCAAAACGCGTGCAAAGTTACATCACATGACATGACTTTAAACAATTTTAATAGCTCCATCCCCAATTTAAGGAATATTTACGACATCATCCGGCCAACACTTATAACAATCCAAAAATAATGCTGTATCTTTGCATTATTATGTTAAAACGGATAGCATCACATATACTCGTTGTGTCAGTCCTTGCCATTTTGACAGCCTGCGGATCATCAAGGACCACCCGCATCCCGGCAAACAATTATACCCCCGACAAAGGGTCGGGCATCAGCAAAGACAATAACGATAATGACACATATATGGCACCTCAGTCAGCTGCTCTCATCAACAAAGCCCGCAGCTGGCTTGGCACACCTTATAGATACGGAGGGAATGACCGAAGAGGCATAGACTGTTCGGGGCTCGTACTTCAGGTATACAAGGACGCCCTCGGGATACAGCTTCCACGCAACTCACGCGAACAGCACGACTACTGCTCATCAGTGTCAAAAGGAGGCATGGTGCCAGGCGACCTTATCTTCTTTGCGACAGGAAAGAACAAAAGGAAAGTATCACATGTAGGCATATTCGTCGGTGGCAATCAGATGATCCACGCATCCACATCGCAAGGTGTGATAATAAGCGACATAAACTCATCCTACTACTCCCGAACCTATGTCGGAGCCGGAATGGTGGACAAATATCACGCAATGATAGGTGACGCATACAATAAAAATAATAAGAACAAGCCCGACAAACATAAAAAAGAAAACGACATCCGACACGAGGAGCCATCTTCACGAGATATTCCAGAGATACATATATCTCAGCTCGAATCCCCTGCCGGATTCACCCTCACCCCGGTAGAAGAGCTACCCCAGCCCAAACAACAGACACCAACCGCAGCGCCCGGAACAGAACAAAAACCGGAAACACAAAAAAACGCTGATCGTAAAACGCCACAATCCCAACCGGAACCAACACAACAGAAGACCGTACAGGTTGCAACCATATCCACTCAACCAGCCGAACAGCCTACAGCCGAAGAGGCCCGTAAATCGGTCCTCAGCTCGCTTAAGGAAAAGGAACTCTGACAATGGAAGAAATTATCGACAGGGCAATTGCCCCCGACATTCATAATATGGGGAGACTATCATTCCCCGAAGCAGAGACAATGACTCTGCCGAATGGTCTGACACTGCATTTCCTGAGCGGAGGAAATGCCGACGTAAGCCGCATAAAGATACTCCTGCCGGGAGGAATCGCTGAATCACCACGCCCCAAGCTGTTAGAAATCGCCAATTCACTGCTTCTGGAGGGAACTGTCAATCATTCCGGAGAACAGCTGTCCGACATTATCGAACACAACGGAGCCTGGACCGGAATCGAGACATCCACCCACCACTCAGCCTTAAGCGTATATTGCCTCAACAGCACATACCGTACTCTACTCCCATTGGTCAACGAGATAGTGCTGTCACCGGCATTCGACCCTGAGGCGACCTCCCATGTGGTGCGCAATGAAGCAGCAAGGCTCGAAGTAGATCATCACAAGGTGCTCTACCGTGCGGGATGCGCCATGAGAAATCTCATATACGGTCCCGAACATCCGCTTTCGGCGGTCCCATCGCCGGAAGAACTCATGGGAATCACACCGGAAATGCTCGCCGAAGCCCACAATGCACGCCTCGACCCATCAGGAATGCATGTGTACATTAGCGGACTGCTGTCGGACAGCATGATCAATGAAGCTGCAGGCATATTCTCTGCCATACCCTCCCACAATCCATACCCTCTGCCACCACTCCGATTCCCTGAACATACATCCGGCGGAAAGACCCACGTCGACATGCCTGATTCATTACAAAGCGGTGTCAAACTTATGATTCCCGCAATAGGCAGAAATCATCCGGACTACGTTCCGCTACGAATAGCGACAGTAGCCCTTGGAGGATATTTCGGAAGCCGTCTGATGCTTAACATACGTGAAGAGAAAGGTCTCACCTACGGCATCACGGCATCACTCATAGGCTACCGTCACAGCGGTTTCATATCCATATCGTCACAGACCGATCCTTCCACAGCCGATCTTCTTATAAGCGAGACAATCGCCGAAATAGAACGGATGAAAAATCCCGACTCATATACAGCCGATGAAGTGAACCGCATCAGCAGGTTTGTGCTTTCCGAACTTGCCGGAGTCCTTGACACTCCATTCTCACGAATGGATTTCCTACAGACACAGGTAACCGCAAGCACACCTGCGGGATACTTTGCCATGCAGGACAATGCCGCACGTCAACTCACGTCTGAAATGCTCGCTTCAATGGCAGAAAAATATTTCGATACAGACAGACTGTTTATTGCCACCGCCGGGAAGTAACAGCCCCGGCATGGCAATATCAAGACTCATCCCATACGGTCACGCTTACGTAACTCCACCATAGGGTCGTTCTGGCAAAATCCTTTCGCATATACCGAGGAATCCATCACACTTCCATCCCCGCACCGGAGAAGATCGTCCATGACAAGAGGATCATTAAGATGCCTCAGGAATCCTGGCCCGTCAAACAAAAGCACATCAATATAGGCTATATCTTTATTGCCCATGGCTCCGCCAAGCAGCAATCCTGGCGTATCACTATTACCAAACATACTCTCGATACGGTCTTCTATGGTATAACGCATATCCATGAATTCTTTTATCCCCCATCCATCAGGGATCGTGATCATCAGGAACATTGCAGATGCCCCCTTCAATGCAAGGTCACGATAACACTGCATATCTCCCTCCATATATTGGCGGTTCAGAAGCATAAAACGTGAGTTCCCGCATATTATCTCCTCTCGCAACTTCTCACTATCCTCCTTCGGCTCACATCTGTAGGTACACCAATTCAGTTCCGGCTCGGTGTGATACTCTTTTCCGTTGTTTTCAAGCATATTCTTCATCCCGGATGAGAGCTCACCTATAGGATACATACCGTCAGTACTGTCTGACTGTCTTACATCATAGACATAGTTGTATACCGCACCTTCACCTATGGCATGCTGAAGTATCACATAAAAAGCATTGATGCTTTTTGCTTCATCAAGTTCTGCAAGCGCAGGATGATGGTAGCAAAGATCGAATGCCGAACTTTCCGCATCATAATCCGCACGCACAAGTATCTCCGTCATAGGTATATCCTTGTCATACATACGGAATGTGAATCCGCTTATGTCGGAAGGATGCTGACATGAATGAACAGTCCATCTGTCTTTAAGCTCCAGAGGCATATTATCAACCAGATAAGGATACAGATAATAGCACTCGGTATTCCCTTCCACACAGAATGTAAGCTCTCGGTCACCACCTATGTTATAATACACATCCTCACCTATTATCGACATGCCTTCAGCCATAAGATCGGACAGACTCCCCCTGCCGTCATTTCTTCCGGCAAGCATTTCTTCTATATCAGCACTGTTTTCGGAGAACCATTTCCAAAAATCAACAACACGCTGCCTGAAAGGCATATTTATATTGCATTGAGCAATAAACCATTTGGTGTCCTCGTCATCAGGCTCGATCTCCAACGCCTGACTGAAATATTTAAGCGACCCCTCATAATCACCAAGAAAATAGAGGGAATATCCCATTCTGAAATTCCAGTTGGCAGTCTCTCTGCCGTAACTCTCCGTCTCAACAAGCAGCGGTAATGCCTTCTCATATTCACCGGTATTGTTATAGGCTCGGGCCAACAGCCCCTTAAGCTCATCAGTAAGCTCCTCTTCTGGAAATGACATAAGATAATCCACCACTTCCGCATCACGGTCGTCAGCTGTCATAGCATTGATACGCTCCAGTATCTCCTCCCGATTGGAATACACATTCATTCCCATATTTGAATCGTATTATTTCGTTAATTATTACTTAGGCAAAGATAGTCCCTTTCAGTCAAAATAATCCTATGCATAGCCATGTTTTTCAACACAATCGTTTTATTAAATTCAAGAGAGGACGAAACCTATAGTGTGGGGTAAATTACAAAAACCGATGACATATTAGAAAATATTTTGTAACTTCGTGTCCTGTAACAAAAGCTTTTTATATATGATTACCAATCGGGAAGAAGTTCTTGAAAATGCCTTGCGCGTATTTGCCAAGATGAATTATGAAAAAGCAAGTCAGACGGAGATCGCAAAAGCCTGCGGGCTCTCGAAAGCAGGCCTCATCTATTACTACCCGCTTAAGCTGGATCTATTTATCGCTGTTATAGATAAATATGTGTTCCACATGCAGTCAACCTCCATCAAATTCAATTTCCAGTCCTGCACTCTGCATGAGTTTATCGAACAATATATTTCCGGTGTAGAACGCACTATGAGCAGACTTATACAAATACTTGACGACGGAAATAATCCTTCAGGATGTAGCTTTAATTTCTATTATTTTCATATACTCATGCAAGTAAGGCTCTACTATCCCAATGCTGACAAGAAGATCATGCAAATATTCGAGCAGGATTATGAGATATGGAAATCGGCAATAAAATCAGCTATTGAACGCAAGGAGATACGCAGCGACATAGATATTGAAAGCGCAGCCCTAATGTTCCGTCAGATATTCTTAGGTCTGTCATTCGAACAATCATTCCTTGGAGGACTTGACACAAAGTTTCTTGCTCAGAAATTACGTTTCGCATATTCTCTACTGAAAGCCTGAAAATTACGGTATCCAATACGACCTAAATTATGGCAACATAAGAGTAGACCTCTTTTAATTATGAAGCCATAAAACCTATTTTCATATCAGCACTGCAAATATCAATCTCTGATTATCAATGATTTGATAATTAAATTTATCAGGATATCGAAGCTGGGCAGACTTTTTCGCAAAAAACAGACCAATTGGTTTGTTTTTCCAAATTCTTTCACTAATTTTGCGGTGAAAAAATCAATCAAGCAATATGAAAAAGTTTTTTAGATCCGTATTAGCAGTGTCAACACTCTCAATGCTGATGACATCCTGCAGCTTTCTGAATCCAGGACCTGTACCTGAGGACATAATTGGAGACCAGCCAGGAGAACTACAGGCCAAAATAAACGAACTTCTTGATCAAGCAGGCACGGATTCCACCAAGGTGGAATTTGCCGAGATCTCTTCATCATTCCTCTACAGTCCAGGCGACAACACTGCTAATGTGCATGTGCAGATCATCTCCCCTGATGATAAAAACAAGATGGTACAATACAGCTGGAGTGACATGAAGGACCGCAGAAACATGTGTGAGAAATTTGATCTGACAGTCTCCACATTCCTCGACAATGATGTGGTCGATTCTTACGACGGATATAAGGAAATGCTGTTCACTTACGATGATGCCCGAAAATATCTCAATAATCTTCCTACATATTGCAAGGAAGCACTTGAAGCCTCAGGCTACAAGGACAATGGATACATCGACAATTTCACCATGTCCAACAAACAGTGGAGAGACCGGAGCATGCTGGGACAGCATGGGAGGCATAAAACAGTGCCGAAATCTGCATTTTAGAGCCGGAAGGCAGGATTGATTATCAGCTAATTGCGTCCTGAGTTCGGGGTCGACAGGCGTAAAAACCGGAGCATGCTGGGACAAATGGCCGAAAGCACGCCGCGCCGCGCAGAAAACCGGAGCATGCTGGGACAGTCGCTCTGACGCAAGTCTCTGGCTGTCGGGCGCCTGGCGCAAAAAACCGGAGCATGCTGGGACACTTTTGATGATTTTCAGCTATATTCCCATAAATAAGGAATATAGCCATGGCAACACAACCGATAAGCATGAATATCATCAAGCAGGTGCTGATACGCCTGTCGCAAAAGGAATCGATCCGTTCAATTGCTTCAGCGCTCCATATCAGCAAGAACACAGTCAGCCGCTACAAGTCGATAGCTGAGGCGGACCCTCTTACGACACGCGAACTTATAGCGCTGGAGGACACGGTTCTGAACCACCGTTTCAACGGGGGCAGCCCGGCGTATTGCGATGAGCGGATGGAAGTTCTGAAGGAACTTCTGCCCGCTTTGGAGAAAGAACTGAAAAAACCGCATGTCACATCGCAGCTGTTATGGGAGGAATACCGCAGAGATCACCCCGACGGCTACAGCCTGTCGCAGTTCCGCTATCACATATCCCAGCATATGAAAGCGGTCACTCCCTCGACGTTACTTCGCGACCTGTATCAGCCGGGACAGAAGATGCTGATTGACTTTGCCGGGGACCGTCTGTCGTATATTGACACTGACACAGGGGAGGAGGTGTTTGTGGAGACGTATGTGGCCATAATGCCGTACTCGGGCATGACTTTTGTCATGTGCGTGCGGTCACAGGGGATAGAGCAGTTTCTGATGGCCACGGTCAGGGCTCTGGAGTTTTTCGGAGGTGTCCCGAAGATACTGGTGCCTGACAATCTGAAATCGGCGGTCAAGAAGGCCGATTCCTACGAACCTGACCTGACTACAGGCATGAACGACCTTGCCAACCACTATCTGTGTGTGGCACAGCCCGCGAGAGTTCGCAAGCCCAAGGACAAGGCTCTGGTCGAGGATGCCGTCAACAAGGCCTACCGTCATATCTACGCCCCGCTGCGCAACCGCATCTTCCACTCTCTGGAAGAACTAAACGAGGCAGTCGCTGAGCTTGTCGACCGCTATAACCAGAAGCGGCTGACCGGCTGCGATTACTCGCGGCGTGAGTGCTTCCTGGCCTCCGAGAAACCGATGCTGGCTCCGCTACCGCAGGCTCCGTTCGAGTTCAAACGCCGCGCCACACTGAAGGTGGCCCCGAACAGCTTCATCACCTTCGGGGCGAACCGCAACTCATACTCCGTGCCTTACCGTCTGATCGGGCAGCAGGTGGATGTCACCTTCACAGCCACGCAGGTACGCGTATATCACTCGGGAGAATGCGTGGCCACACACATGCGCTCATACCGCCGCAACGACTACACCTATGTCGAGGAGCACCTTCCTCCAAAATCAAGGGAATACCGCGCATACAGCGCCGAGTACTTCATATCCAAAGCCGAACGCATCAGCCCCGAGTTCAAGACAATAATAGAGGCCATATTCGCCGGAGGACAGCCCGAACAGGTATACTTCCGCACTGCCCAGGGCTTCTTCAGTCTCCAACGCGACAGCGACCCGGCCCTGTTCCGTCAGGCATGTACCATAGCCGTCTGCCACGGCAATCTGCGCTACAGGTTCGTCAAGGCTCTCATCAAGACACAATGCGAGGGCTTCCGTGAGAACGCCGATGAACTGACGCCTCCCGGAAATCACTCCAACATCCGCGGAAAAGCGGCTTTCGCATAATAATCCACCATTTACATAAAAACAACACAATCAATGGAAAGAATCCTTTCTGAACTCCGACAGATGCGCCTTCCGGGAATGGCGCAGACATGGCAGAGCCTGATGGAAACACGTCAGGCAACTTCACTCAACATCGTGGACGGACTCCGTCTTCTCCTTCAGGGAGAACACGACATGCGCCGGGCAAACCGGAATGCCCGGCTTCTCAAAAACGCCCGGTTCCGCTATCAGGTGTCAGTCGACGAACTCGCATACGACTCTGCGCGTGGTCTTGACAAAGCATACATCACCCAGATGTGTGCCGGCGAATACATCAGGCGCGGCATTCCTGTGATCATAACCGGAGCCACCGGCACGGGCAAAAGCTGGCTCGCATCGGCCCTCGGACATCATGCCTGCATATCCGGCTTCAAGACCCGCTACTGGAGCATCCTCAAACTCATGGAAGACCTCGCCATGGCAAGAGTCGAGCGTCAGACCAAGAGGCTCTTCGAGAAGATAGCCTCTTACGACCTGATCATAATCGACGACTTCGGAATCAAGAAACTCAACAACGAGCAGATACTCGACCTTATGGAGATCATCGAGGACCGCCACGGCCGCAAGGCGACAATCATAGCCTCGCAAATCCCCGTCTCCGACTGGTACGACTGTCTGGAGACAAACACCACCGCCGCCGACGCCATACTCGACCGGATGGTGCACTCAGCGATACGTTTTGAGCTAAAAGGCGACAGTCTCAGAAAAAATCATTAACTTTGCAGCATCAAAAGTGTCCCAGTCTGCTCCGGCGCACTGTCCCAGTCTGCTCCGGTTTTTCCAAAACAGATAATCATAAGTGTAAAACATAAGGACGGTGGTTTCCATAAGACCTATAATATTTCCAAGGACGGCGAACATATCGTAATTCCTGAATAAATACAAGCCTAAATATATTTAACTGCACCTTAAAAGTCAGGGACTTTCAAGGTGCAGTTAAAGTTTTTACGATACGGTCTCTAATTTATTTCTATGAGCTTTTTCTGAATTTTCACTTGGCATTATCTATCTGAGACAGAGCATAGTTGTAAGCTCCTATAGAAATTGCCTTTGACGCGCCGATTCTGCTGACTGCGACACCTGTACGTTTCATTGGGTCGTATATGACAGTCCTGTCGGACCCCGGGATACGAAGCTCACGAGAATCGCCCACAGCAAATACCTCAACATCATTATCGTCATCAAGATCAAGAACCTGCATAGGCAGACGGTTCACAGAGTCTCCACATACAGTGTCGATTGTAGAACGCATCTCCTTAAGAAGAGCAGGCTTAATGTACTTCATTGCTCCTGTAACGCCTCCGCCCACAACAACTATAGCATCCGACAGCAATACGGCAGTAGCGAACACATCTCCGGCAATCTCTCCAAAACGAGCAAAAGATTCTTTTGCTGCCTCCTGATCCCCATCCTTAGTGCCCTCAGCAATCTTAAAGATATCATAAGGGGTAAGATCCTCTTCATGATTTCCTGACAGGTTGCGGTATTCACGGATCACCGCACGGATCGACACTCCATCCTCGGCTATGATTCGCGGATTGGACTTGTTTCTCAAGAAGCAAGCCTCCACACAGGAATTGTTACCCAAATTGAGTTGACCGTTTATTACCTGACCTATGCCAAGACCTGTACCAAAAGTGAATCCGATCAGATTCCGGTACACTTTATGTCCTCCAAGATCGGCAACACGTTTATTTATCTCAGGAAGAATACCTCCTGTAGCCTCACCGAAAGCATACAGGTCACCATCATTGTTGATGAAAACAGGTACTCCGAATTTCTCTTCAAGGAATGGACCGAGGGCTACTCCGTCGCGGAATGATGGGAAATTAAGAAGATACCCTCCTATTATTCCTGACGGATAATCTGCCGGACCAGGAAATGCAAAACTGATTGCCACAGGCTTATCGCCAAGCCGTGAAAATATCTCAGTGAATCCATCCACTATGGTTTGCAGGCATAGTTCAAGATCATCTGCACGTGATGGGAGAGTGAGAGGTTCTGTAATATATTCGCAACCGCGCATAGCACCGAATACAAGATTCGTGCCACCTGCATCAAGGGTCGCGACAATACGATTATCTGATCTGTACATGGTATTGATCAAGTTAGTTATAACAATTATTTTACTTTATGTAGGCTGTGATTACCTTGCAGTTGCCACGTATGGTCACCCCTGGCATCGAAGCCGGAATAAGAGCAGTGCTACCTTCAGGAAGCATTGTGACAGTGCCATCAGAATCAATCAATGGAGCATAGCCGTCAATGGCAACAATTATGGTAAACGAATCCCTGTCCTCAAGATCAAGGACATACTGATCCTTGACTTCAATTGACGAGACTGTGAAATGAGCGCAGTCAGCTATGATATGCTGAACATTCTCGCCGTGCGGAATCTTGGTGGGTGCGGCACCTTCGATATCATTGAAGTCCACAGCATCAACCGACTCCTCAATATGCAGCTGCCGTGGATTACCCTGAGCATCACGGCGGTCATAGTCATATATACGATAAGTGATATCGGATGTCTCCTGGATCTCAAGCACAAAATTTCCCTTGCCTATGCTGTGCACCCTACCGGCAGGCAGAAAGAACACATCATCCTTTTCGGGATAATATTTGCCAAGGCACTCGGTGATAGTATTGTCGGCGATGCGTCGGCGATACTCGTCGGGAGTGAGCACACGGTTCAAACCGGAATACAGATATGCACCATCCTCCGGAGCTATACTTATCCACATCTCAGTCTTTCCGGGACAATTGTGACGCTTGCCCGCAAGCTCATCATCGGGATGCACCTGCACAGAAAGGTCATCGGCGGAATCAATGAGCTTTACCAGAAGAGGGAACTCGTCACCGAAACGCTCTGTAAGCCTCTCTCCCATGATTTCACGTGAATGCTCAACAAGGAGTTCGTGAAGATTCTTTCCCTTGAACAAGCCTTCTGACACTACCGACTCGTTACCGGGCACTCCGGAAAGCTCCCAGCTCTCACCAATATTGTCACCCTGTGATGGCAGACCTTTGAACTCGGCTATACGCTTGCCACCCCATATCACACTTTTGAAACGGGGTTCAAACATTAGTATCGGAAATGTTGCCATTTTGTATATGATAATAGTTCGGTAAAATTTGCATATTCAATTGAATATCAATAAGATGCAACAACAATTCAATATCAATGCAAACTATTGTGTATCAGTGCGATACAGCTATGCCTGCTCAAAAATTACCGAACTGTTGATATGATTATAACGGTTTATATTCTACGAAAGCCTCGATCGCCTCATAATCGGCAAACCCGAGATCATGATACAGTTTTGCGGTCGCGCGGTTGCGGTCCTCGGCACGCTGCCAGAACAAGCGGCTGTCATTTCCGAGAAACGGTGCAAACTCCATCTGTGACGAATGCTTCAATATGGCATTGCGTTTCATGCGCAACTCCTCAGGGCTGATAGGCACAGCCATCTCTATATTCTCTATATCCCATTCGGCCCATGCTCCACGATACATCCATATGCGGCATTCGTTGAGCCACTCATCACCCCGCGACTTAGCCACATCGATTGCGGCGAGCACCGCATCTGTACATTTACGGTGTGTGCCGTGAGGATCGGCAAGGTCGCCAGCCACATATATCTGGTGAGGCTTGACCTCACAAAGCAGGTCATACACGATATTTACATCAACCTCCCCCATAGGCAGTTTCTCAACCTTGCCGCTCTCATAGAACGGAAGGTCAAGGAAGTGTATACGCTCCTTGGGGATATGATTGTATGCGCAAGCAGTCCGTGCCTCTCCACGACGTATAAGCCCCTTGATTGTGAGCACATCGCGAGTGTCGAGATCACCCTCCTTCTTATTGCTTAGGAAATTTTTCACTTCCTTGTATTTCCGGGAGATCTCTTCGGTGGCATCATCAAGAAAAAGACTCTTGAACCCATTGATGAAATGCATGAAGCGGGTGACTTCCTCATCATTGACAGCAATATTGCCGGATGTCTGATAAGCTATATGGATGTCATGATGCTGACGCACAAGCCTGCTTATGGTTCCTCCCATAGAGATGACGTCATCATCGGGATGAGGCGAGAACACTATGATACGTTTGGGATAAGGAAATGCCCTTTCCGGACGATCGGTATCATCGGCATTCGGCTTACCTCCCGGCCAACCTGTGATAGTGTGCTGCAAATCATTGAACACCCTTATGTTCACATCATACGCCGAACCATAGATTCTCAGCAGCTGATCGAGTCCGTTCTCACTGTAATCCTTGTCGGTGAGTTTCAGAAGTGATTTTCCGGTCTTTTCCGAAAGCCAGGCAAGTGCTGACCTGAGCAATCTGGGAGTCCATTCAATGTCACCTTTAAGCCATGCATTTTCACCATGCACAGGCTGTATGTCTATTTGTGAAGAAAGATTGAGTCGCATATGTCACAGATTTTCAATGTCCTTGAAATAGCGGTAAGTGCTTACCTTTAATTCATCAGTAGCATTCTCATCACATACGATCACCCCGCGTGGATGGTTCTGCAACGCACTTATTGTCCATGCCTGGCATATAGGACCTTCAACCGCTGCATACAACGCTCTTGCCTTGTTATGACCGTTGCACAGAATCAGGACCTCTCTTGCATCCATCACTGTGGCGACACCTACAGTAAGCGCACACTGAGGTACGTCGTCAGGATTGCCGCCGAAGAAGCGGGAATTGGCTATACGCGTATCCTTGGTAAGAGTCTTTATACGCGTTCTGGAAGAGAAAGAGGAGTATGGCTCGTTGAAGGCTATATGACCGTCAGGACCTATGCCTCCGACAAACAGATCTATTCCGCCGTAGCTCTCGATAGCTTTTTCATAGTCGGCACACTCTTTCATGAGGTCATCGGCATTGCCGTTGAGTATGTGTATATTCTCTTTCGGGCAGTCGATATGATCAAACAGATGCCTGTGCATGAAAGAATGATAGCTCTCAGAATGTTCTTCGGGAAGCCCGACATACTCATCCATATTGAATGTCACTACATTTCTGAATGACACACGTCCCTCTGACACAGCTTTTACAAGCTCACGGTACATACCTATAGGTGATGAACCGGTAGGAAGCCCGAGAACAAACGGCCTATCGTATCTTTTGTTATGCTCATTGATACGGTTTATCACATAGTCGGCCGCATATACCGACATACGATCATAATCCGGTTTTATTAAAAGTCTCATACTGATGTATTAGTTATTCGTTAACATGAAATTGAAGTCTGCCGGATTGCATAAGCTCCGAATGAGTTATCCGATGCCTGGCTGGTTTTCCATCCAGCATTATACTGTTCTTACCGTCACTCACCTTGGATATCTCAAGGGGGTGATCACCGAGATTGATGGTCACTTTATCGAAAACCGGTGTTGTCAGTGTGTACTCAGGCACTCCTGGCACATCGGGATACAGTCCCATCATAGAAAATACAGCCCATGCCGACATTGTGCCGGTATCATCATTGCCGGGCAGGCCGTCGGGCTTGGTTGTGAAATGCTTTGCAAGTAGCTCTCCGACAAGCTTAGATGTACGCCACTCCTCGCCTTTAAAACGGCTGAAAAGATAGGGATAAGCTATGTCCGGCTCATTGGCGGGGTCATAAAGCCCTTCATCAAATACTTTTTGCAGCTTATCGACAAACTGACGCTTGCCGCCCATCACTTTCGACAGTCCGTCAATATCGTGAGGCACATAGAATGTATAATTCCATGCGCTGCCCTCGTGAAAACCGGGCACAGGCTCAAAGTTCTCACCCTGACGCGGATCGAACGGTGTCAGGAAACTGCCGTCGGCATTGATAGGCCGCAGTGTACCGCTCTCCTTGGAATAATAGTTCCTCCATCCAGCCGCACGCTTGCGCAGCTCTTTAGCGAAATCCTTCTCTCCACGCTCCTCGGCGAGCCATGCGAGAGCATTGTCAGCCACATAATACTCCAGGGCATGACTTACGGAGTTGTCACCGGAATTGTCACCGGCAAAATATCCGAGAGGGATATAGCCCTTTTCGATATAAGGATCATTATCGGGACGCATGGGATTGTCCTTGCCTTGTGTCGTGGCCGATTTCTTCATTGCAGCATAAGCCGCATCCATATCAAAGTCGGTGAGCCCCTTGCGCCAGGTGTCAATGATGACAGGAATAGCCGGATCGCCCTCCATCGTGAAAGTCTCACGTCCGAAAAGTTCCCATTTAGGGAGCCAGCCCCATTCCTTTGACATATCCACCATGGAACGCACCATGTCAAGCTGACGTTCGGGATACACAAGAGTCATGAGCTGATGGAGGTTGCGGTAAGTGTCCCATAGGGAGAATACGGTGTAACGGTTGCCGTCGGTGCTCATCACCGCATTGCTCTCCATCGCAGGATATCTTCCATCGACATCCTGAAGAATGTTAGGATGCAGGAGTGTATGGTAGAGAGCTGTATAGAAGACTGTCTTCTGATCGTCAGTCCCGCCCTCAACAATTATACGGCTCAGATCGTCGTTCCAACGCTTGCGGACATCGGCATATATTTTATCAAAAGTTATGTCACGAGGCTGCTCGGTGTTGAGATTCAGCATCGCATTCTCCTCGCTGACAAACGATACGCCTACCGACACTTCGATAATCTCACCAGGCTTGGTATCGTAAGTGTACCATACACCTATGTCGTCACCGGATATCGTCTTGCCGAAATCGGGATAAAGCTTGTACTTGGCATCATCGACATCCCATTCGGCCTCAACTCCTTTTTTGGGTCGCTGAAACTTCCAGAAGCCCTGCTTGGCGGGCTTTCTGTCGACTCTCATTGCAAAATACAGAGGGAACACTGCCTGAGGATTGTAGCAGAAAGTGCCCATAAGCTTGCACCCTACCACTTCGGTATCTGACACGCGCCTTACGGTAGCTCCGCTTTCGTTGGTCAGTCCTTCGCCAAGATTAAGAAGAATGTTACCCTTGCCTTCCGGGAATGTGAACCGGATTCTTCCTGTTCGGGTTGTGGCCGTAGCCTCTGCTTTTATGCCATACTTGTCAAGTGTCAAGCCATACAACCCCGGAGTGGCATGCTCATCGGAATATGACGAACCATAGTTACGGTAATCAACATCAAGCTTCCCAGCAGTCGCCATCACAAGGAGCGATCCCAGTTCAGGGCATCCAACACCGCTGAGATTGACGTGAGAAAAACCTGTGAAATATGAATTTGTGTTGTCGTAGGGCGTTGACCACCACCTGCTGTCCTTGTCAAATTGATTGAGGTCCGAACCCATCACATTGAAAGGAGCCACCGACATAAGTCCGTTAGGTGTGACAGCCCCCGGATTCGTGGTGCCGAAATTAGTGGTCCCTATGAACGGATTGACCCAATCCACAGGTTCCTTCGCTTGTATGGACAAAACCGTCAGCACTGCGGCAACGCCCCACGACAACATTTTTCTCATAATGAATTATTCTTTATGAATTCTATTATTTCAGATATATAGCCGAAAGCCATGCACACCGATGTGTCGGCAGCTCCGTAATATACAGCTACGCGGTCTCCGTCAGTAAGGGCCGCACAGGGGAACACCACGTTGGGCACATCTCCTGCCAGTTCATAAGGAGCGGCAGGTGCGAGCAGATAAGGCTTGGAGCGGTATATCACCTTCGAAGGGTCCTCCCTGTCAAGAAGAGCCGCACCCATTGAGTAGCGGAAACCATTGCAGGTGGTGATCACTCCGTGGAAAAACATCAGCCAGCCCTGCTCGGTAAGAATTGGCACCGAACCTGCTCCTACCTTGGTGCACTGCCACGCGCTTTGGTCGAAAGGCGCAGGGCTCATCACATGGCGGTGCTCACCCCAGTACTTCATGTCGGGGCTATAGCTTAGCCAGATGTCACCGAAAGGTGTATGACCATTGTCGCTCGGACGGCTCAGCATCGCATATTTGCCATTGATTTTTTCAGGGAAAAGTACACCGTTGCGGTTGAACGGCAGGAAAGCGTTCTCACACTGGAAGAACTCTTTGAAATCAAAAGTATATCCTATGCCGATTGTCGGACCATGGTAACCGTTGCACCATGTGATCCAGTAACGGTCACCTATGAAAGTGACACGCGGATCATACTTATAGTCCGAGTCGATCATATCCGTGTTGCCGGCATTGAATCTTATAGGCTCATGCTCTATCTCCCAGTTGACACCATCCTTGCTGAATCCTGCAAAGATGTTCATCTGCACGGCACGGTTATCGCAACGGAACACTCCGGCATAACCGTCACCAAAGGGAACGACAGCACTATTGAATATACTGTTGGATACAGGTATCTGATAACGGTCGATGATAGGGTTATGGCTGAATCTCCACATGACATCCCGGCAACCTTCAGGTCGTCCTTCCCATGGTAAATTTTTCATATGGAAAAAATCTGTTTTTGTTTTCAATTTCTTATTTTTTAAGATCACTCTGTCCCTTCACCTTGGGTGAGAGCCCCATCCACCGCCGGAGCGATCAGCGAGCCATCATCATTATACTTGAACGGAACAAAATATGTGACAAGAGGCGGGACTATCGTAAGTATAGTCACTACTATAAAGAACAACGTGTAGCCACCCAGCATATTGCACACCCATCCGCTGAGCATACCGGGAAGCATCACCCCGAAATTCATTATTCCGGAAGCAAAAGCATAGTGAGCCATCTGATGCTTTCCGGGAGCCACCTGTTGCATCATGAACAGGGTAAGACCGACAAATCCGAATCCGTATCCGAAATACTCAAGAATGATGCCCGCCGATATTATTACTCCGCCGGTAGGCTGGAAATAAGCAAGTACAGCATAGACCACAAACGGTATATTGAATGTCAGACAATACCATATATGTTTCTTTCGGAAGAACTCGCCAAGCACAGTGGTAAGCTCGCGCGCAACGTCGCTTGCCGAACGCTCCTTGCGGCAATCCTTCGTCCCACCCGATGGTAGCACAAATATATGGTACACACCGATAATAAGCATGATAGCTCCCACAAGAGCCATGACCCAGCTCCATCCTATACGGTTGGCATTGCGGACAGTCTCAGGCAATGCTCCGGAGGCGTCACCGCCGGCATAGCGGATGATGACACCGGCAAGATACACCAGAAGCCCTGTGCCGACAATCTTGGCGATATTGTAGAATCCTCCCTGCCAGCCTATGTACTTTGACTGCTCGGAATTGGAAAGTTCACTCATATACACACCGTCACAGGCGATATCGTGAGTGGCACTGCGGAACGTATCCCACAGACCTGTATCAGTGTACATGTATCCAGGTTTCACCTCGCCGTTATAGGGGCTGTAGTGCACCACCTTGCTGGAGGCATCTATCTCATAGAATTTTCTCGGGAAAAGAAGCGAGCGGTAAAGGCATGAATAGAAGTTGCGCAGACGGTCGTTATTGGAGTCATCCTCGATCTCAACACGTCCGAGCACATCGTTCCACGCCTGTCTGTTATCGGATACAAGCTTGTCAAAATCACGGTCCGCCAGCTCCTTAAGATTCAGTTCAGCCTGTTCGGGACTTATGAACGACGATGCCACGCGAGCATGCACCCTCTCACCCTTTCCGGTCCTGAACCCTATCAGCGCACCTGTATGGAAATTCTCCTGCTCAAGCACCCCGGGCTTCAATGATATGCCGGCAGTACCGTCAGGCTTGGAGGGCACGGTGTCGTTGGAGAATGTGGCGCAATAAGTGAACGGCTTGTCGAACTCCACCACAAAATAATTCCTGAAATTTTCAGGGACTCCCCCACTGTTGCGGGTGGTGTATCCCACTATCCTGTTCTTCTCGGGGATTATCCTGATTGCCGACCCGCGGTCATAGGCATCGACCACAACGAACGATGAGTCATTCTCAGGGAATGTGAAACGAAACATTGCAGCACGGTCGGTGGGTGTCATTTCCGCCACCACATCATGATCTGCGAGATATTCTTTATAGTAATAGGGACGAGCCTCCTCTGCCTTGTGGGAGAACCAGCTCGCGCGATCATCCTCATTGAATTTGGCACTGCCGGTCACAGGCATTATGGCAAACTGACCGTAATCATTTATCCAAGGGCTCGGCTGATGGGTCTGCTCGAAACCACGTATCTTGTAGGCGTCATATGTGTACTGCCAGCCATCACCCATTTTTCCGGTAACAGGGGTCCAGAAGTTCATGCCCCACGGACGTGCTATCACAGGATAAGTGTTGCCGGTCGACAGTTCGAATGACGACTGGGTACCCATGAGCGGATTGACGTACTGGGTGTAATCCGCAGTCTCGGCTGAAACATTCAGAGCCGATATGAGACCTAAAAATATGACTGTTTTTTTCATGGCAATTATTTTTTTACGCCCCAGCGGGTCGGTTTATCACTCATCACATAATGGAATTTCGCACCGTTCCTTATCTGATCGTGTGTAAAGAACGGACTGTCAAGCGGCTCTCCGTCGAGAGTTACCGACTCGATATATTTGTTCTCCTTTGAGAAATTCTCCACACTTATTTCGATGTTCTTGCCGTTAGGCATGTTGACCGACGCTTCACGGAACCATGGGCGTCCGATAGAATAGACCGGCTTGCCCGGAGCCACCTGATAGAAACCGAGAGAATTGAGCACATACCACGACGACATCTGACCGCAGTCCTCATTGCCCGACAATCCGTCGACATCGTTGCGGTACTGCTCCTTCATCACCTGGTCCACAAGCTCCTGGGTTTTCCAAGGCTCGCCTGCATAATTATAGAGATGGAGTATATGGTGGGAAGGCTCATTGCCGTGAGCATACTGACCTATCAGCCCGGATATGTCAGCCGACACGAGGTCGCCCTCAAGCGATGAATCGGCTGTGAAGAGCGAATCGAGCTTCTCGACAAACTTCTCGTTTCCACCCATCAGACCTATCAGCCCCTCCACATCATGAGGCACATACCAGGTCCACTGCCATGCAGTGCCCTCGCAATAGTCATCCTCGCGATGGTTGGACGAACGCGGATTGAACGGCAGATGCCAGTTGCCCTTCTCGTCCCTGCCGCGCATAAAGCGTGTCACAGGATCGAAATAATGACGGTAAGCCTGCCCCTTAGCCTTGTATTCCTCCACTCCGGCACTGTCGCCGGCAGCCTCGGCAAGAAGTGATATACACCAGTCATCATAGGCATATTCAAGCCCCTTGGCAACCGACTCATGCTCCTTGTCCCAGGGTATGAAGCCGAGAGTGTTCTTGTACTCCTTTGATTTAGGCATGAGGGCCTTCTTCACAAGCTCCGGAGTCACTATTCCGGTAGTGTCCCACACCGCAGATCGCACAGCAGCCTTATAGGCGAGTTCCGGATCAAAATTGCTTATGCCTTTCGACAGAGCATCAGCCATTACCGACACGGCATGATACCCGGTCATTGTGGCAGTGTAATTTCCGGCAAGCTCCCACATCGGCAGGAGTCCGCCCTCCTGATACTTGGTGAGGAGGCTATTGATATAATCGTTGTTTCTGTCGGTGTCAATGATTGTCATGAGCGGATGGAATGCCCTGTAGGTGTCCCAAAGAGAGAATATGGTATATATCGGATGCTCCGGGTCACCCTGATGAGGCTTACGGTCCATGCCGAGATAGCGGCCGTCGACATCCGTGAACAGATTGGGGCTTATGCCTGTATGATACATGGCAGTGTAGAACACCGCGAGATCGTCGGCATCGTCGCTCGACACATCTATCTTGCCGAGATACTCGTTCCACGCCTTGCGCGAGGCTGCCTTTATGCCGTCAAAATCCCATTCGGGAATCTCTGCCTCAAGATTCTTGCGCGCACCGTCCCAATCGACAGCCGATATGCCTATCTTCACATACACCTGCTCATCCTTTGCTGTAGGAGCAAGTTTCACCAGAGCCTTGCAGCGGGCAAGCGACTGCCCTTTTGTGCTCATTATAGTGTCGGTGACGGTCTCTACAGTGAAAGGCTTGGAAAATTTAGCATAGAATGACAGCTGCTGGTCAAAAGCCCAGTATTTGCTCATCTTATATCCTCGTATCTCGGTGTCGCTCACCACCTCAAGCTTCATGTCGAGATTGGTCTGGTTCTGAATCGAGTAGTCAAGATCGATAATGAATCCGGCATCCTCCGCCTCAGGAAAAGTGAAGCGGTAGAGAGCCGCACGCTGGGTGGATGTGATCTCGGCCTTCACTCCGTAACGGTCAAGGAAAGTGGTGTAGTAGCCGGGCTCAGCCATCTCGTTTGCCTTGGAGAATCCCGAGGCATAAGGGCGGTTCTGCAGAGTGTCGACCTGCTCGTCGATCACCTGCTCTCCCACAGTGGGTATTATGAGAAAATCGCCATAGTCGGCACATCCGGTTCCGCTCAGGTGAGTCTGGGTGAATCCGTTGAGCAATGAATCCGAATAATAATATCCCGAGCATGCATCCCATCCGTCAATGCGGGTGTCAGGGCTCGGCTGTATCATGCCGTGGGGCATGATTGCACCTGGGAAGGTGTGACCATGGCCTCCGGTGCCTATGAACGGATTTACATACGATGCATAGTCAACAGCATCAGACTTCGCTCCACCGCAGCCCGAAAGCACAGTCAGCCCAGTGACAGATATGGCTGCCGTGATGACTATAATTAGTTTTTTCATGATTTGCTTCATAAGATTTTTTCTATTCGTACCAGGGTGATTGCGGAGTCGACGCCATCTCAAGTTCTACGGTAGCTCCGTCAAGGATCTGACGATGCGTGATATGGCTCTTATGGTAAGGTTTGCCGTCAACTTTAACCGACTTGACAAAGATACAATCTTTTGTCAGATTATTAGCTATAAGTGTAAATTTCTTGTTCTTACCTACACTGATTTCCACCCTCGGGAAAAGCGGGGTGCCTATCTCATACACCCCTCCTACAGGATTGACAGGATAGAAACCCATAGCCGAGAACACATACCATGCCGACATCTGCCCGCAGTCCTCATTGCCGGGAAGTCCCTCGGGGGTGTTGCTGTACTCAGTCCGGATACCTGCAAGCATGGAGAAATAACTCCTCCGGAGGCTGATACTTTTCTTCATTTTTGTTTTAGATGGCTATTATTTATTAAGGTTAATATTTTTTATATCTAATTCTATAATACATTAATTGTCTAACTGTTTTTCACGCGGCACACAGCCCCATTGATGGAGAACGCTATGTTGCCGGCCACATCCCTCACCACCTCCATCACTTCATGCAGAGATGCTTCGTTACGGAAACGGAACGTGTACCGGTCATTACGGAATGCACCGGGAGCATACACAAACTCATAATCATATCTCCGTTCCAGCACTTTCAGTATGTCGGGGACAGTCATCTTGCTGAACACCAGCTCTCCACGCTGCCAGGCTGTCACATCCTCCATGTCAGGATGCCTCAGAGTGCACTCATGGTTCAGACGATTGTAGGCAAGCTCCTGTTCGGGCTTGAGGATTGACTTCGATGTCATATGATCGCTCTCAATCATCACCTTGCCTTCAAGCAGCGTGGCTGTGATCTCTTCATTCTCAGGATAAGCGTTTACATTGAATTCTGTGCCGAGTGCTGTGATCTGTAGATCTCCGCTGGTTCACAATAAAGGGATGCTCCTTGTCAGGCTTCACCTTGAAGCAAGCCTCCCCTACCAGAAATACCGAACGTGTTCCGCCTTCGAATTTTGCGGGATAAAGAAGGAGGCTCCTGGAGTTGAGCTGCACCTCAGTGCCGTCAGGCAACATAATGGACGTGGTGGCGGCTACAGGCGCGTAACTCTGCACCATCTCGGATGAGACTTCGTCATCATTCCCGAGGATAAGACCTACAGCCACAAAGAATCCTATTATGAACACAGCCGCAACACCCTGCCATATACGGAGCATGCGCAGACGCACCTTCCTTGGATCATTAGCGAGCGTATTATTTAATGTATTATTATAAGGTATACCGTTCTTGCGGCAGAATACGCCCCACGCGTCATTCACATCTTCGCCGCCGTGGCTGAGCGACGCTTCCTCCCACAATTCTTCCAGAGCGGCATCCTTGACATCACGCCCCTCATCATCTACGAGCCATCGCTCCACCGCATCATTGGTTGATGCAGTGAAGTCGCCGGATGCAAACATCGTTATAACTCGTCGAGTGTTATGTATTTCGGTTATTATCCATAAATATGATTTGTCGCTCTAAATATGTATTCTCAAAATCAATGATAAATACTTAGGTAACTATTCAGCGAATAAGTAAAACAAATAATACTAATAATCAATGACTTATAAAATATGTTATTTTTGAGACCAACAAAAATAACATCCGTTTTCTGTGATTTATGAAATTGGCGCATTGGTAAGCGTCTGAAAATCAAGAAAGGATTTCGCTGAATAGTTACAAGCCAGTTTATACTTAGTTAAAAATAGTTAATACAACAAACCGCTTAATAATCCGAACATTTGAGAATCCTGAACAAACCATTTTCAGAGATGTTTTAGATACAGAACCATTTATAAATGCCACATATGGATAAAAAGAGACTTACCGCCGAAAACGGCAGGCCGATTGCCGACAATCAAAACATACAGACAGCAGGTCCCCGGGGACCTGTGCTGCTCCAGGACCCATGGTATTCGGAAAAGATCGCCCACTTCGACCGCGAAGTGATACCAGAAAGGCGAATGCATGCAAAAGGGTCAGGCGCATTCGGCACATTCACCGTGACTGACGACATCACCGAGTTCACGCGAGCATCAATATTTTCAAAAGTCGGAAAACAGACACCGTGCCTCGTGCGGTTCTCAACAGTTGCAGGCGAACGCGGAGCCGCCGACGCCGAAAGAGACATACGAGGATTCGCAATGAAATTCTATACTGATGAAGGCAACTGGGATCTTGTGGGCAACAACACCCCGGTGTTCTTCCTTCGTGACCCCCTGAAATTCCCCGACCTCAATCATGCTATCAAACGTGACTCCAGGACTGGAATGCGCAGCCCCACAAACAACTGGGATTTCTGGACACTGCTCCCCGAAGCTCTCCATCAGGTGACAATCACAATGTCGCCAAGAGGAATCCCCGCATCATTCCGCCATATGCACGGATTCGGAAGCCACACTTACAGCTTCTATAATAAGGAAAACAAACGCATATGGGTGAAATTCCACCTGAGGACCCTGCAAGGCATCAAGAATCTCACTGACGAAGAAGCTGAGAAAGTGATTGCGAAGGACCGTGAATCCAACCAGCGTGACCTCTTCGAAGCCATCGAACGTGGCGACTATCCGCGCTGGCTCATGCAGGTACAGCTCATGACAGAAGATGAAGCAAAGAAATATCACATCAACCCCTTCGACCTCACAAAAGTGTGGTATCACAAGGACTTCCCCCTCCGCGATGTGGGAATCCTGGAGCTCAACCGCAACCCCGAGAATTTCTTTGCCGAAATCGAACAGGCGGCATTCAACCCTATGAACATCGTGGAAGGCATCGGATTCTCCCCCGACAAAATGCTTCAGGGAAGACTGTTCTCCTACGGCGACGCCCAGCGTTACCGACTCGGAGTAAACCACAACCTGATTCCGGTCAACCAACCGAAATGTCCGTTCCATTCCTACCACCGTGACGGAAAAATGCGCACCGACGACAACTACGGCCGCACCCTCTCCTACGAGCCTAACAGCTTCGGAGAATGGCAGGACAACCCCCACCTGAAAGAACCGCCACTCGAACTGCATGGAGCAGCATTCAACTACGATGAGCGGGAATATGATGATGACTACTACACCCAGCCCGGCAGACTGTGGCGTCTGATGCCTCCTGAGGAACAGAAAGCCACTTGCGAGAATACAGCCAGAGCAATGGAAGGCGTGCCGCTGTTCATAAAGCAACGTCATGTCAGAGCATGCCACAATGCCGATCCCAGCTACGGCTCAAAACTGGCTGACGCACTCGGCATCAGCCTCGAAGAAGCCCTCGTAGCAGAGGACCCCGCCCATCCAAAATGGGACAAACGAAATCTCTCATCAAAAAATAAGATATCTGACATATAAACGAAACACGGCGGAGCAATCTGAAGTGACAAAAAAATTAGGCTGTGTCAAAACTCCCTTTTTGAATAAATTACCCTTGCCACAGGTAGCTGTAGCAGGGGTAAATCTTTATAATTGTGCATTATGACACACCATCATTTGAGAAAGAGCTCAGCATTTCCCCGCCGCAATATTTTCACCATCCCACCGATCACACACTCGCAACATCTACCCCCCCACATATCCATCCACATAATATTTTACATCTAAACAAAAGAAATCTTTATTAGAGAACTCAACACATATTCGTATCACCTACTGTAAATACTCTTCAGCAACCTACACCACTTGCCATTTGAATCTGCACGGTTGACTCTACACCTCGCAAAAAATTCAACTTTTCTTCACCCAAAGTCAAGGTCTTCAAACTTATTCGCTAATTTTGCACTTGCTTGTTGACTCTAAAGTTGCCAGTTGAGAGTAGGGAGAGTCGATTGAGAGTCGACAGTTTAAAATTTTTCACAAAAGATTTGGCAGATAAAAAAAAAAATCCTAACTTTGCACCGTTTTTAAGGCGAACATCAAATTTCGCCACCAAAAATGGGATTCGCTAGCTCAGCTGGTAGAGCACAACACTTTTAATGTTGGGGTCCTGGGTTCGAGCCCCAGGCGGATCACGAAAGGGTTCGGAAGAACACCGCAAAGCACTGAAATCAGTTGATTTTCAGTGCTTTTTCTTTTTGGTGAAATTGCAGGATAACGCAGAATATTACCTACAGGCGTGTACAAAACGTGTACATCGTGTTTCGTGTACAAAAATGTACACGGTTACACGGAAAGGCCCGCAACAGGCTGATGACTGCGGATTTGCAGAAATTCAACTTTGAAAAAGTGGGGTTCTGCGGGCGGGAACGCGACCCTCGACCCACAATTCGGGTGTGGCATGGCGAATTTTAACTTTATTTAAGATTTAGTCTTGTCCGATGATTTTGTCTGTCGTCCCTGCTGTGGTCTTCCCCATTCTGCCGTGTGAAATTCGTGTACAATGTTAAATCTCGCCGAAAAATCGGCCGGATGTACACGGTTACGCCACCGCCGGAGTATCATGTTCCGAAGCGCATTTGGAATCCGGGTTAAAAATGAGTATCTTTAAGTAACCATTAAACCCGTAAGTAACATGACAAACAACCCTTATTTCACCCTGACCTTCTTCACAAGGAAGCCAAGGTCGGAAGGCTACACCGACCACAAGGTGTATGTCAGAATTTCAGTGGCAGGTCAGCAGACTGACCTCGCCATAGGCCGCTCGGTCAATCCTGAGAACTGGGACCAGAAACGCAAACTATCAAAAGGTCGCTCCCGGCGCGATCTGGAGCTGAACAAGTACCTCGATGAGATACGGGCCAGATTCTGCGAGATTCATACCAATCTCGTCCGTGAGAAGAAACTCGTCAACCCTATTGTTATGCGCGATCTGTTTCTCGGCAAGGTTGAGAAACCCAAAATGCTCTGTGAGATTTTCACTGAATCCAACGCCAAGAGAAAAGAGGAAATGGAACGTGGCGATATGGTCAATGCGACCTACCTGCGTTGGGAACGTTGCGTGACCTACCTCGGCGAGTTCATGCGTCTGACTATGAATGTCGATGATATTCCGGTAAGGGATGTCACGGCAGGAATGATAGATGATTTCGAGCATTTCCTGCGTGTCAGCAAGAACTGCGCCAACAACACGGCTGTGAAGTACCTCCGCTATCTCAAGAACACTATCCAGTATGCCATCGCGCATAAATGGATAACAGAAGACCCGTTCATCGGCAGGAAGTTCCACCGCACTCAGGCGAAACGACAATTTCTGACTGAGGCTGAAATTATGGAGATTCTCAAACTCGACTTCTCCATCATGCCGCGTCTGGAACTTGTCAGGGACACATTCGTGTTCTGCTGCTTCACCGGACTTGCATTCTGCGATATAAAATCGCTTCAATGGAGCGACATAGAGAAAGACCGCGACGGCAATATGTGGATACGCAAGTCCCGTGAGAAAACCGGCGAGTTGAGTATCATACCGATGTTGGAGGTGCCGCGTCAGATAGCCGACAAATATGTCAACCACCCCGTTGCAGTATCTACCGGAGTAGTGCTTCCCGTATGCTCCAATCAGAAAATGAACGCTTATCTCAAAGAGATTGCGGATCTCGCAAAGATAACCAAGCCTCTTACCACCCACATCGCGCGACACACTTTCGCGTCTCTGTCGCTCAACAACCATGTCCCTCTCGAATCAATCCAGAAGATGCTCGGACACAGCGACATCAAGACAACGCAGATCTACGCGAAGATTCAAGACCAGACCGTCTATGAGGATATGCAGACCATGCGCAACCGATTTGACAGACTGAGCATCAACAGATGACATCAACATCAGACAACTGAAAAAGGGAGAGCTACCGGTCGATTCGGTAACTCTCCCTTTTAATATTTGGGTATGTAGATTGAGGACAGATATTCCTCTATATCCTTTTCTTCATAAAGTATCTTTCCGTCAAGACGATAGAACGGAATAATACCTCTGTCGCGGAAGTCCTGCAATGTTCGGCGCGAAATGCCGAGTCTTTCAGATAACTGGGCATCGGTCATAAAGCGTTTGCCCATCAGGAAAGGTTTATATTCCAACGCTATTTCCTCCAGCATCTCAATATTTCGCCTTCCCATCGAGAGGAATTTTCTTATAACGTCATGTTCTTTGTCATATATTTCTTTCACTCTTGCCTTTGTTTATTTTTGAATATACGTCCTCTGACTTGTAAAAACATTTCCGTCCATGTTTTACATAGCCGATTTGTCCGAGCGTTTTCATAGTTCTCACTTTCCGGGTTGAAACACATAGCAGTTCCGCGACGGTCTCAGTTGGAATCCATTTGCCGGATTGGATTGAGCGGCACTTTTCATACATCGCCGCAATCAAAAGGGACTGATACTCCATTATCTCGAACATTGCATCCAGTGCCTCTTTGTCGATTCTTACGTATTCCAATGTTTAGCGGTTTCAAATGTGACCGAGTGAAAAAAGAAGGCGGAGTCCCCTCCGCCTTCAACCACTAAATCCGCAAGTCGTATGTTACATAGACTGCGATTCGATTGCGAATTTAGTGAATTATTTTCAAACGGCGGTTATTTTCAGTATAATTTGGCTTCAATCGGGGCGAATGACAGCCCTTTGCCCTTGCCGCGCACAACGATGTCGTAGAACTCATGGCCGTGGCGGTTGGTGAACATTATCTGCGATGTGTAGCCGTGGGTCAGAAGGCTGGCGACCTCCTTGTCGGTGAACTTGTGGCCCATGAACTGCAAAGGCATGGTGAATCCGCAGACATGGCATTTCGCAACGCGGGGATAGCGGATAACCGAGTGTCGGCCGCATATCGGGCAGACATGGGTATCTACCTTAGCCGGGAACAGACGGTGGTCGGTGATGAGCTGTTCGGTCTTGGCATAGATCCATTTACCATACTCATTCATGAGCTGCGCTCCGCCGACACTGTTCTTGCGGTCGCCGTAGAGCCGTTCAACCTCTACCTGATATGCCATAAGGTGACCGAGGGCATAAGTTGCGTTGAAGGTTTCAAGCAGGAGATTTCCCTCGCCGGTGATTGCCGGTTCACCGCATACGTCCAGAAGAAGGCGGTTGTCGCGGAGACGGTCGAATGCGTCCGCCACATCATGGTGTGCCAATGTGAAAGGCATACCGGGATTGTATTTGTCCGATAGTGAACGGAGCAACATTGAGATTGCGCAGAGAAGATCGTTCATTTTGGGCGCTGTGGGAGCCACTGAGGTGTGGGAGAATTGGGATTTACCGGTGAGTTTCACTTCCACGGCCTTAGGCACCTTGATGTCGGGGGTGTAAGGGATAGTTCCATAGAACGGTTCGCCGTTGATTTCCACCTCGATAACCAGCTCGTTAACTGCGGTAGGCCCGGCAAGGTTGGCGTAGAAGCGTGAACGGATAAGGTCATATACGCGCTGTTCATCACTGTCGAGAAACAGAGGCTTGTTGCCTGAGATTATGATTCCGTGATTGCCGGAGATTGTACCGTCGGCGACAAAGGAATACTTCCTGCACCATTTGTAGCGGCGGAGTTCATCGCGCAACGATTCGGGCAGTTTTGCGCATGATGTCAGGGGCGACGAGATAAAACCACGCTCATAGAGGCTGACGGCGATGTCGCGGGTTGTGGAGAAATTGAGGTTCAGTTTTTCCCATGCCTCGCTCTGGAGCGTGGTGAGAGTGAAGAGTGCCGGAGACGGACTCATCTCAGTGTCGAGCATAACATCGGAAGCCTCGACTGTTGCCGGCACACACAGATTCTTGTATGCCTCCGCCGCCTCCTCTTTGGTGGAGTATGTCGAACAAGGATAGAATTTGACATCCTTGCCGAGTGCCACGCCGCTCACCATTACGGAATGGGTGTTGACGGGAACGTGTTGGCCACGGGCTTCTGCGTCGGATTCAAGATAGTTCCTGACGGCGGCAAGTACAAGCACGTCCTGACGGCAGATAGGCGACTTCATTTCCTTGAACAGTGAACGGTATGCTTCCGAAACATTGTACTTGAAAGCCTCGTCCATCGCCATGCCCACAAGTCCTGTCTGGGCGAGATTATGGAACTTACGTCCCCACTGACGGATCTTGAACGCCGACTTGATTGCCTTGCGCTCCAGACGGGTCAGGAACATACGGCTTGTGGGTGCGCCGACTTTGAAGAAACGGCAGATGTTGGCGAAACGTCCCTGAGCGTCGGCTCCGCCGTCGGACGCGAAGATTACCTCATCGCCGCCACGGATAAGTTTACCAATATAGTCGGCATAGGTCTTGTCCTCGGTCGAGATTCCGTAACGGCCGTTTTCATCAGGAGTATGTCGGATACCGTAGGTGTAGCGTTCCGGTACGATGGGGAGAGCGTCCTTGCCGGGAAGCACTCCGAGTCCGAAGGGACGGATGAAGTCAGGAGTGACGGTGATGACAGCGATGTCATTGTTGTAGATTACGCCGGGGACGGCTACATTGGTGGTTACGTTAAGGGCGCGGGCGATGGCTGAAGCCACGGGAGCGGCCTCGGTAATTATGACTTTCATGTCTGAAAATTTTTTAGAGTTTGTAAATTGGGTTTGTTGAAGGCTGACACTCTCAGCCGGGAGGTTTGGAGAGAATGACACGGGGAGTTCGCGACCTCCCCATGTCGGCGGAAGGATTGCCATATCATCGCTTGCGCACGCGAGGGAATGGCGGTCTGCTCAATTCAGAGCTTGCGGATAAAGTGGTTGAAGGTCAGAGTTTGGGGCCTTTTGGCTTTTGCTGTTTCTTCTGCTCTTCGTTTTTGGGTTCGGTCTGCCCCCTTTGGAGCGGTTCCTTAACCCCTTTTGTGGGTTCGTTGGTCTTACCCTCATTGTTGACAGCATATTGCGTCTTGCTCTCGCTGGCTATGCCGACAACCTTCTCTTTGTCGGGATAGACATAGGTCTGCTTCGGACGCTGCTTCTCAGGGTCAAACTGGAGATAGACCGTGCAGGGATTCCCGTTTCGGTCAGGGATTTCTCCTACCATAATCTGTTTGCCGGCACGATAGTCAGCTTGGGCGGTTTCGGAGAGCGGCACACCTTTCCATTTGGTGAGGTTCTTGATGTTGCCCTCCTTGTCGAGCCATGAGTTGTACTGCTGTCCACCCTGTTCCTGAGATTGCTCCCGCTTCTGGCGGTATTGTTCCGAGTTGACGAAAACCACATCGCGCTTGTCGGCATTGTACTGAAGGTCGGCGGTAAACTTCCGTCCGTTGGGCAGCTCGATATGCTGCTCTCTGATTATGCCTCCGTCTTTGAGGATGCCGATCTGCTTCATGTCAAGTTCGATGTTGGCGACCTTGTTCTTGATGTAGATTTTATCCACGGGGATACTTTCAATCTCATTGGTGAGACGGTCGATGCTGACGAGCGACTTCTTGACCTCCCCGGTTTTCGGGTCAGTAAGGTCAACAGATCTGCCCAGATTTCCTGTCTTGCGGAGCTGAGCCTTATCCTCGTCCGTGAAGGTATAGCCTTTATAAGTTTTGTCGAGTTGAGGCTCGTGCTTCACAAAATGAGGCGTGAGGGTAAAACTGCCGTCAGGATTGGACTTGAACGAGAGCCGGGCCTGTGCCTCGAATTTCTCGCCGCCGATTTCCGGTCTCAGGGTGAAAAGCTGCGGAGACTTGTGGTTATATACCATCTGCTGCATTGCTCCGGACTTTTCGAGGTCATCTCTCTTGATGCCCCATTGTTTTTCGATGGTGTCCCAGTCAACTTTGTTGGGGTCAACCGGTGCCATCTTGATTGCGGTAGAAGTCTCCTTTGCCGGAGTCTGGTCATGCTGTTCAGTAACCGTCTGTTCCTTTGCCATTGATTTAGCGTCAACCTCAAAGGGTTTAAGAAGGTCGGCGTTAGCCACAGGGTCTTGGAGCATATCGGACATCGCCGGACCGATCTTGTCGAACTCAGTTTCAGGAATCTTGAAGAAACCGAATAGCGATGGGTTCTTTGCCTGCCGGATGAAGTTCGACATGAAGGCTTCGAGGGGATTCTGACCTTTGGAAAATTTCACAAGGTCACTGAGCTTCGCGGATTTTACATCCGCCATTTTCGGGGTGCCGTCGGGATTCTGTCCCACGACTACGCCGACCTGCCCTGTTTCGTTGTTGCGGGCAATCAGCACTTCAGATTGTTGCTGTTCTTTGTTTTGTTCCATTAAAATTATTTGGTTAAACATTACGCCGGACTTGCGGCGCGATAATTATCTCTGGTGACGTTGACGAAGTTTTGGAGAACGTAATCGTCAAACTGGTCTTGGGTCATGAATATGGTTCGGCCATCATTGCTGATATAGTATTCCATTTTCCCTTCAGCTCGCATTTTTCTGATTGTTCGGGTCGTTTTGTTAAGACCTATTGCAAGATCCTCAAGCATTATTATAGTACTACCTTTGTAGGAAAGCTGAGGCTTGTCAGATTTTTTTACGAGCTTTATCATTGAGTTGGCAATGGAGTTCAACAAATAGACCACAATGGTCATGGTGTCCATCATCCACTTGGATAAAGGTGTTGTGTCCCTCGGTTGATCTGGTGGTTTTGTATTCATATCGGGTGTCGTTTAAGTTTTACGATGCAAAGTTACTGCGGCTTTTTCCGGGCATTGTAAGCATCGGATAAGTGCTGATGTTTTATTGTGTCAAATATTCTTCGATTGATGATTTTCAGGCAGTTACTCTTTAGCTATCATTTGGATTCATAAGTGTGTATCAGCATTTGAGTATGCTATTATGCTGCAAGTTCGGCATTTACGACATCCACCATATTGTCGAGGAAGTATGTCACCCGGATCCCCTTAGCAGGACAGCGGCGTTTTATGCCGTCTCTTGCGTTCTGATATTTCTTCGGGTCGAAGTCAAGACCGAAAAGTGCATGAAGTCCTTTCTTGATATGGAGATGGTATGCTTTGCTCCCTCCATTTATGAATTTACAGGCTATTATAAGGTGGATGAGTTCACAGAAGTCGGCATAATTACCGGTGAAAGTCACATCTGATGTTGTATCAGTCACTTTATTATTCTCAGCCACTGTATCCAGTGCGATTTTCGCTGAAACAGCCATTTCTATCTGATTGAGCAGACATTTGGCTATTTCAAGGATACGCTTTGCATATCGGCTCAACAAGCCATCGGCATAACCGAGGATTTCGGTCACCTCGGAAATAAATATCGACAGGCCGGTGTGTATCACTCGCCATTGGCTGTTGCCGTGGGCATATTCCACGATTGTGGCTCTCATATCGGCGTAGAGCGCCTTGATGTTGCTTTCATCGCCTTCTTCCAACTGGTGAAAGAACTGGCTGTTCAGGAGGGTTAATATTTCCATTTCAATATCGTTTTTGAGTTATGCCCTTCTCAATATATTTAATTTCAACAAAGTTCAATGTCCGATGTAAAATATTTGTAACACTCTATCAACCTGTAATATAAATCTAATATAACTCCGTGCATTTGAATTGTCGAGTGTGTTAAAAGTGTTGTATTAACACAACACTATGTTGTGTATGCTACATAAATTCACGCAATATCAGCCATATTTAATTGTGCAACAGTATGTCATTCTAAAATAAAAATTGTATCTTTGTACTCAGTTTTGGCGAACAAATACCCTATACACATTTGTTATAATGGCAAAATCATTTTTAACACTCCCCGAAAGTCTTATGAATATAGACAATGATCCACCGAGTAATCGGAGCCTCCTTATCTACAGTTCCCAGATAGAGGATGGTAAAAAAATGGAAGAGGTATTTTCCAAACCGGGACGAAAAATACAGACCACCAACAGCATCAGCACTGCAAAGAAAATTCTTGAACGAAGTGATTGCACTATGCTGATAGTGGCAGTCTCAGGTAAAGACTGTGATGGTATAAAACTGCTTGAATGGACGAATGACACCATTTTAGGAATTAAAAAAGTTGGTGTGGCCATGACAGAGTCGCCGGATATATATAATAAGGTGTATAAGTTAGGTGCTGACCATTGCTTCTATTTTGATTCACTTGTTGTTGACAGACTTACAATTGCAATAGAAAAGTGCCATAGAGAAGACCAAAGATGGTTTCAACGGAATAGCAATGCTTTTCAGGGATGTTCGAGAAGGATAAATATTGAGAGCAACTCAAATTCTACGCTTCTCCTTTCAGGGCCCCAAGGTGTAGGAAAAAGTGCGATAGCGCGAGTGATTCATGACAGTAGCCCTCGCCGCTCCGGACCATTCGTTGTGGCTGAGTGCGCACATTATCTGAGCGCGACTGAAAGCATGGATATATTCCGTGGCAAGGAAACAGGTGTGAAACATCCTTTGTATCGCAACCAGCAAGGACTGTTGGCTCAAGCCAATGGAGGCACTCTTTACATTCATGAAGTTTGTATGCTGCCGTTGCACGTTCAGGAAGTGCTTGCCACTGTAATTCAACGCGGAGTGTTCACTCCTCAGAATCTTACAAAGGAAATCAAGTTTACCGGACGCATAATCCTATCGACAAAAGTAAATCTCGCTGAAAAAGTACGGGACGGTGATTTTTCCGAAGCCTTGTTTCATTGCATACACAGCAATGTTGTGATTGTTCCACCTCTTTCAGATTGTCAGGACGATATTATTCCTTTGGCGGAGTGCTTTATTAAGCAGATCTGCGCAGAGTCGGGAATCAAATCCCCTCGCCTTACAAAAGGTGCTATCAACAAATTGACCAACCATATCTGGACCGGCAATGTGCGGGAATTGTTCAGCACAATATCACGCGCTTGTTATGAGTTTCGTGGTGAAACATTAGGGAAAGATGATATAGTCCTGAATGAGATTCCCAAGAACAGAGAATCCCATACCCGTCATTATCGTGTGCAGCGGGCATTGAGGCAGACTAAAGGCAACAAGGCTCAGGCCGCAATGTTGCTCGGCATAAACCGCTCGACTCTCTATGCTTGGATTAAGGCAGAGGGTATTCCAAAGGATTATAGATAAGGATTTGAATGGCGACGCTCTACATATCAAGAGTGTCGCCATTCAATTTATCTACAATTTGGGACCGGCAGCTCGGAAACCTCCGGGGGGAGTTACGCCACAACCACCGATAATGATGCGGGAACTTAACGGTTCCCGTTCTTTGTATGTGGTGGTTGGCTCCGCGACCATTGACTTTTTATTGTCTGTGTCCGGTGTCGGCGCATCAATTGTCTGGACAGTGTGAGGAGAATCCTCTCGCTTTACCTCCTCGCCGTCCTCCTTGTTCTCATGCTTAGGTGCTAATTCAGCGGCGATTTTGCGGTCAAGAGCTGCAAGTTCGGATTTCAACTGCTTCAACTCGTCCTCCTTGCCCCATGTCTTAGCCATAATGCCTTCAAGTATGGGAACATCCGCTTTGAGTTTGGCGGTACGTTCCTCGTACTGGGCGATTATGCCGGGGATTTTCTCCAGAGCATTGACAAAGTTCATGCAGGCGGCGTGGGTGTCAGCCATCGCCAACTGGCCGTTGTTGTACTTATATTTGTAGTTGCCCTCGACAACAAAGCGGTTCTGCACTTTCTCAACGCCGTCAGTCAATACTCTTTCAGAGATAATGCTGATTGGGAAGCCATAGACCTCGCCCACACGCTGATATTGTCCGTGGGTGTCTGTACGTTGTGCCAGACCTTGCAGGTGGATACCCATATTCTTCTCATCGGAGAGGTTACAGGTGTCAATCGTGAGATTGTTGATTGGGTTGCCATCCTTGTCATGCTGCACCACTTTGTCGTAACGTTCCCAGTCGGCTTTCATCCGCTCTATTGCCGCCTCGTTGTTGGCAATGTCATGGGTTATGGTCTGGAGCCGGAACTCGGAATCGCCACGTCCCTTGTTGAACGACTTTCGTTCACTCTCCAACGCCGCTATCCGTTTTTCAAGTTTTGCCTTATCGAGCAGGTCGGTGTTGCCGGATAGGATAGCCATGTACTCAGAGAAATTCATGCCATTCTTCTCGTCCATAGAACCCTCGTCGATTGTTCGCGCTCCCAATGCACCACTTTTAAGTTGGTTTATGAACGTAGCCTTGCAATGAAGAAGATTGAACTTGTAGGAGTCCAAAGACTTCTCAACCGCGTAGATAATCACATCCACCTTATTATCAGCATACAGTTTGGCAATCTCGTTGCCGGCACGGATAGCGCGACCCTCGCGTTGTTCGAGGTCGCTCGGACGCCACGGGCATTCCAATTCATGGACAGCGACAGCTCTCCTTTGGGCGTTTACGCCAGTTCCCAACATGGAGGTTGAGCCGAAAAGCACCCGCACATCGCCGTCATTCATAGCCTGAATGACAGCCTTTCGTGACCGCTCAGTCTTGCACTCTTGGATAAACCTTATCTCATGCGGAGGAATACCATAATCCTCAATCAATTTACGCTTGATCTCAGAGTATATGTTCCATTCGCCCGGCTTGTAAGTTCCTAAATCGCTGAATACAAACTGTGTGCCTTTCTGAGCGTCATACTTATGGTAGTATTGGGCAATCATCTTGGCACAGTGGCTCGCCTTATTGTTCGGGTCATCAGAATAATTGGGGTCAATCATTCTCATGTCAAGAGCCATCTTCTTTGCATAATCTGTGGCGATGAGCATCTTCGCCTTCTCCTCAGTGTCAGACAATGGCGCACGACCCAATATTGTGGCATCACCGCTTTTGGCAAACTCCATTAGTTTCTGGATAAACTCCTCCTGTTGAGGCGTGGGCGGGATATTGTGAAGAATCTCGTTCTTCTCCGGTCGGTCAACACCAACATCCTGTGCGGTTCTATAATCCGTTATCTCATTATAAAAAGCCGCCAACTCCGGAACCTTTATGAAGTATCTGAATCTTTCCTTTGCTACAATGCTGTTGGTGACATTGAACTCATAGTCGGTTGTCTTCTTGGCGAAGATTGCCGCCCATGCGTCGAAACACCGGATCTCCTGCCTTTCAAGTTCTTTCGGCCGCAGATACTTGAACAGGAGATACAACTCCGTCAATGAGTTGGAGATTGTGGTGCCGCTGAGAAAAGTCGCACCCAAATCGCGCCCGGTCCTCTCTTGGATGGTACGGATGGCATAGAGAAGATTCAGTGAGCGTTGGCTTCCTTCGGAGTTGCCAAGTCCAGCCACACGGTCATGTCTGGTATTGAACATCAGATTCTTGAAACACTGACATAAATCCAAAATTCCGGATTTATCACATTATCAGAACTTTTATGAGTTTCCTATTAAATTACTCAATTATTTAGTAATCATTTGTTTTGATCCGTAAACAGTTCTGATTATATTCCGTCATAATTGTAGAATAACTTTTAAACAAGATGCGATTATGGACATATTTAATCTGAATGAAAAAGTCGAGGGGCTTGTTTCTTATTTACAAGAAACCGGTTATTCAGCCATGTACATAGGCTATGTGAAGAAAATGGCTGAGTGGCTATCGGAAAATGCTAACCATTATAAATGGCAGAGTTTCTCCGACGTTGAACCGACATTAAAAGAATTGTGGTCCAACAAGTATACCTACAGGAACAAGGTACGCCTGTTGCGTGTAATCTGCCAATACATTGAGAATGGATTATTACCCGATGGTTGCAAACACTACAGCAAGCCTCACCACTATGAGTTGCTCGGCGCAGAATACAAGGATGTAACGGACATGGCTTTCAACATGGTAGACAGACGTTGCAAATTTTCAATAAATGTGAAGTATGCGCTATCTTCGTTCTTCTTCCGGCTACAGGAAATGGGAGTGTACTCATTCGAATCAATAACAGAAGATGCGGTATTAGAAGTGTTTTCCAAAGACATAAAACCGAAAATGGGCCATTCGCTCAAATATTCGGTGGAATATGGGCTGAAAGCCTGTTTGCCTCACTATGGCAAATCCGTTGAACGTATAATCGCATACCTGCCGTCCATACCCAATATGCGGAAAAACATTCAATACCTTACGGAGCAAGAACTGACTGCTATCAGGCATACTTTAGAACACGATAGCACAATATCTCTACAGGACAAAGCCATCATAACCTTGGCCATGTACACGGGATTGCGTGGATGTGACATCTCTGCACTCACGCTTGACAGCTTCGATTGGGAACACGACCTGATAAAAATCACTCAGGCAAAGACGGGACAGCCCCTGACATTGCCACTCCGTGCCGTGGTAGGAAACGCTGTATTTGATTACCTGCTCAAAGAACGTCCCCGAAGCCCGGAACCATATGTTTTTCTCACAGTACAGGTGCCATACAGAAGGCTTCATACAAGCAATCTCGATGCTATATGCTCAAAAGTCATGTGCAAAGCAGGAATAAGACAAGGTGAAAATGAGAGAAAGAGTCTGCATCTGTTCCGCCACAATGTGGCAACGGCCCTGTTACAGGGCGGTGTGCAGCAACCTGTCATAAGTGCCACCCTCGGTCATGCGTCCCCGGATTCTCTCGACCGCTACCTTAGTGCGGAATTCAAGAGGCTGAAGGAATGTTCATTGAGCATAGAATACTTTCCCGTAGGAAAGGGGGTGTTTGACGTATGAAAACTATTTCATTCCTATCCAACGCTATAGAAGGGTATGTAAAATACCGCAAGGCTTCCGGGCGTAACAGCCATAGCTATGTCAAGAACGTAATACTGTTCGATCATTTTTGCGCAAGGGAATATCCGGGACAAACTGAGCTTACCCAAGAAATCGTGGACAGATGGTGCAGGCAACGTCCGACTGAATGCACAAACTCCTGCGTGTCACGTGTCTATCCTGTCTTAGACTTCATCAAGTACATGAACAAGCGTGGAATGACGAAAATTGACTTGCCGCAAGTGCCAAGGTCTGTGCCGAGGACTTATACGCCGCATCCTTTTACACACTATGAATTGAAACGCTTCTTTGACGCTTGCGACAACATAAAGCCAAGGCGTGGCAGACTCGCGGCCATCCAGCGCATGACACTGCCGGTGTTCTTCCGTTTACTGTACAGTTCAGGAATAAGGACAACCGAGGCCATCCTGCTGGAACGCGATGACGTAAACCTTGAAAATGGCGTGGTATCCATCAAACGTGGCAAAGGGTATGACCAGCATTATGTAGTCCTCCATGACACAATGTTGCCCCTGATGCGTACTTATGACGGAAAAATAGATGGGCTGATTCCGAACCGTAGGGTGTTTTTCCCGACACCGGATGACAAGCCGCACCCTCCTGTATGGGTAACGTACCACTTCAGGGTGCTGTGGCAAAGCTGCAATTCATCCCGCGCAATCCCATACGAACTAAGGCACAACTACGCCATAGAGAACATAAACAGCTGGACACACCAAGGATTTGCCGTACATGACAAATTACTGGCTCTAAGCAAGAGTATGGGGCACAGGCAAATAGAAAGTACATTGGCTTACTACTCTTTGACTCCGGCGATTTCGGACATAATGGCGTGTACCGACAATGAAATCAGCCAACAATTAACGCAAGACGATTATGAAAAAGAAGATTAACCCACAGGCCATGCAGATTGCCGCGTGCCTGCATGACTGGCTTGAACACCATGTGCCTTCCATCAAGGCGTGCAGCCGACATACCCTAAGAAACTACCATGTTTCCATGACGCTTTATGCAGAGTTCCTCAGAACGGTAAAAGGCATAACGCCCGAAACGTTGAATGCTGATTGCTTTTGCAAGAAAAACATTGAGGAGTGGATTGTTTGGATGAAAAAAGTCCGTAACTGTAGCCCGGCAACCTGCAATGTGAGATTGTCCGCCTTGCGCGCTTTTCTGAAATACCTATCAGATAATGACATATCATTCGTTTCAGTGTTCCTGCAGGCGGAGAATGTGCCGAATGAAAAAACTCCAAAAAGGAAAGTGATCGGGCTCAGCAAGTTGGCTGTTGACACGCTTTTATCCATGCCAAACCAAAGAACCGCCATTGGTTTTCGTGATTACACGCTTCTGCTTCTTCTGTATTCGACTGCCGTGCGCATCAATGAGCTTTTGACGCTGAAGATTTGCAATATTACCATGGACTGCGCAAAGCCTCACATAATTGTCATAGGAAAAGGACGAAAGAGACGCCCAATACCTCTTCTGGCAAAGCCTGTTCAATATTTGAAGAAATACCTTACCGAGTATCATCCTAATCCTGGCGATGCTGAAGCATTACTCTTCAGTTCAAAAAGCAGAGGTATATACACACCCATGTCTGCGGAAAATGTTAATAAAATGCTGAAAAGGTACGCAAAGATGGCGCATGGCAAATGTAGTGACGTTCCTTTGGACATACATGCGCATCAGTTCAGGCACGCCAAAGCATCCCATTGGCTTGAAAACGGCATGAACATTGCCCAAATCTCTTATTTGCTTGGGCATGAGAATATCCAAACGACAATGGTATATCTTGACATAACTACCGAACAAGAGGAAAAAGCATTGGAAACGCTTGAGGATGAAAACCAGAGGTGCGTTGGTAAGAAATGGAAATCGGCAAAAGGTAAAATGGAACTTGAGGTTTTCTTGGGTTTGCATAAATGACGAATGTGGGGTATTGTGCTTGTAATAAGTACAATGCCTCATTTCATAACAACTCACTCAATAAATAATCCGAACTATATTAAAATGCAACAAAATAAGAATCAGCAACTTGATGCGAAATTTAGGAAATTCATAAAAGTTCTGATAATGGCTCTCGTCAACGAAAATATGGTCGATGCCCATCTGTTTGAAGTCAACAACACTGTCCTTGGACTGTTCCATCTGATACTGTATGGTGGTTATCTTGGCGGTGAGGTTCTCCTTACGCTTCAACAGACCTTTGAGCATACCACGCGAAATGTCGTGTCCCTGCTGCTTGATGACTTCAAGATTCTCCTCAACAGTGTCAAGTTCGGATTGAAGGATTTGCTGTTGCATCTCCGGAGACTGCGGTATCTTGCCGAACTGGTCGTGCGACATTATGATACAGTCATAGTCGTTGTTCTTGATCTGGTTGAAGAAGTTCACGCGGTTTGCTGCTGTGAAACTCTTGGCATCCGCATAGAGGATACGGGCATTGGGATAGGCTGTCTGATAAGTCATGGCAATTTCCGCAACATTGGCTTTCATTCCGATAATCATCGGTTTATTCACCAATCCGAGACGTTTCATCTCATGAGCCGCCATGCACATTATCAGGGTCTTGCCCGTGCCCACCTGATGGTCGCATATTCCTCCACCGTTCTGAATCAGCATCCATACGCAATCCTTCTGTGACTGATATACGGAATTGATATGGTAGCGGTCGCCCAACAGTTTCATGTTGAGGTCGGGAAACTTCTGATGTGAGCCGTCATAATGAGGTCTGACGTAGCAGTTGAACTTGCTGTTATACAAATCAACAAGTCTATCCTTGAACTCCTGCGATTGAGCCTCCAGCCAGTCCGAGAATCCATTACGGATTTCATCAATCTTGGTGTTGGCGAGTTGGATTGCCTCACTGTCGGGGACTTTTATGTCGTGGCCATTCTCATCCTTGCCAATAGACTTCTTGATGTCCGGCACTGTGTTGTGCAGGGCGTGTTTGAGAAGGCTCATGCCGTCATATACACGATAATAACCTCTGACACAGAACTCCTCCCAAATCTTCATATTCTTGTGACGGGCATCACAGGAATACTCGTCCATTGATGAAGAATAGGCTATATTAACTTCAGTGCCATATAGGTGACTCATATAAGCGGAGTATATTCCGGTTGGAATCCAGCGTTCACCGAAATTGAAGTCCAGTTCATCGAAAGTAATCTTTCGGGGAATGGCTTCCTCCAACGCTTTCAATGATTCTTTCGACAAGTCAATGAACGGTTCAACGCCGTCAAAGCCGGGAAAATCCTTGATGCGTTCTTCCTCGCGGTTAACCCACTCCTTGACCTTCTCGGCTTTCTGCACTACATTACCGGCGATGAAGCGGTCGGCAATCTCAAAGTTTGACACGAGCGGATTATAATATATGTGTCCGGCAAGGCTGTCAATCATCGCCTCCTGCTCCATATCAACAAGACTGCCCATATATTCGAGGTTGACCTCTCCAAATTTATTGAGTGAAGCTGTCAATGCCTCCATCGAGGTATCAACTGATGTAACCTCATCAACGGCAAATGATACCGGGTGGTCAAAGATGTCAGCTTTGACAAAATGACCATTCTCGCCACGCTCCAGAGCCAACGAATCACGCCCGTTTGCGTCCATGAGTATGAATTTTACATTCTGTTTCTCGTTGAGGTTGCCGTATCTGTCTATAAATTCATCATAATACTGATTGAGGTGTTCGCGCATATCTGCATTTTCCTCATGCGTCTCAGCCTCAAAATGGTATAATTGCTGATAAGTTTCCGACAGCGTGATATAGAGCATGGCTCGTTTCTCCTGTTCCGGTTTAAGAGTGAGCGGTGAGAATGTCGCGCCATTTTTGCGTACTTCCGAGAGAAAACCGACCTGCCCCTTGTCCACGACCATACTGCCATTGTGGTGGAAGAACTGAATATCCTCCGAGAAAGGACGGGGAGACATATCACGTTCAGCCGGTTTGGGTGCTTCCGCTGCCACTCTTGGCTTCGGAACAAAATCACCTTTTGATATTTCGATAATAGTGCCGTCTTCGGTAATGGTTTCCTTCTTGGTTGCTTCCATCGCCTGACGTTCCGCCTCCATTTCAGCAAGCTGACGATGGGCAATCGACATCATTGTCTCGTAGAATCCATTGATTGGCGGATTGGTTTCCCAATCAAGAGAACCATAAAATTCCAGCTCCTTATCAGATAGTGGACGGAATTTCTTTACCTGCTCATCGGAAATCTGGATTTTGGTAGTAGGCCTCGGCTTATCTTCCTCGGTCTTTGGCTGTCGTGGCTGACGCTTCGGTTTTTGCAATGGTTCCAGCTCTCCAAAAAGATTGTAGGCAAACAGACGCGGGTCGGGATTGTCGTTGAAGTCGGGTCCACCGTCAGTTTCAATCTCCTTTACTGGTTCAACAGGAGCGGGAGCCGGTTTTGGTTCAACCGTCGGTGGCGGCGTTATAATCTCCGTAGGCTTATATTCCTCCTTTTGTTTCTGCTTTGGATCTTCAAGCTGTTCACAGATAGCCACACGCTGACCTGCCCTTACGAGCTTGGGGAGATAGGTGTCAAGGGCATGGTGCGGAAAACCTGCCAGTTCTATACTGTCGGCTTTGCCGTTGCGACGTCTGGTCAGGGTTATTTCCAGTATCTCCGACGCTTTGACGGCATCAACGCCCATACACTCATAGAAATCTCCTACACGGAAAAGGAGAATGGCATCGGGATGTTTCTTCTTCATTTCCCGATATTGCTGCATCAACGGGGTATCCGCTATGCGCTTTGGCTTTTCTACCTTGTTTTCGGTAGAACGCTTAACAGACTCAGGTGTTGGCGGTGTTAGACTCCTATTATTATAGAAGTCCAGATTTAGGCGCATTTTCAGCGATTCATGGAGTGCCTTGCGCATATCGCTGGCAATACCATCGACACCGCCCTCATGTTTGTAGATGATAGCCGGTTTACCGAACTGGTCAGTGCCAACTTTAGCCTCTGTGCATATAACATTCTGAGGGAATGCCGCAAAATATTTATTATTCGGAGCCTTGGTGTCACGGTCAACAATTGACTGGATGAAAAATTCCTCATCAGCCGACAACGCTTTCTTGTTGGTGTGCTTCTGAAGAATAATCAGATCAGACCCGGCATCCGTTCCGGCATTGTCTGAGAATGTGTTGTTGGGCAGACGGAAAGCACCCACAAGGTCAGCACGGCGCATCATCTCCATGCGCACAAAGGGGCTGGCGGCATTCATCACACCTTGTGAGGCAATGAAAGCGACAATTCCACCCTCATGCACGGTGTCGAGCGACTTCAAGAAGAAGTAATTGTGGATAGCCCTTGTTGACTGACGGTAGGCAATCTCCTTGCTTGTGGCATATCGGGGGTCGGCAACCGCAAAGTCCCCGAAAGGTATATTGGACGCTGCCACGTCGAAATATCCCTCAAAATCTGGGTCAATCTTCTCAAAGCCCTTTATCTCGGTTGAGATTGAGGGATGGAGCGCAGCCAATATTTTGCCTGTCAGCAAATCTTTCTCAAATGCCAATGTCTCAGCACCGGGATAGCGTTGTAGGAACGAATCTACAAAGGCTCCCTGTCCGGCAGATGGTTCAAGGAGACTCTTTACCTCAATACCATTAGCCTTCAACGAATCAGCGATGGCATCAATCACAGGCTCAGGAGTATAGAAAGCCGTCAGCACGGACGCTTTCAGCGAGTCCATATAAGCGGCAAACTCCTTGTCATTCTTGGAATAGTCGTGGATAAGGCGGCGAAGTTCAACCGTAGGCGCAAACAGCTCAATGTCGCTCTTGCTCCACTTTGCGGCGTCGGCAAGTTCGTTGGCGTCCTGCAAGATACATTTCAGTCCTCCGAACCCGGCATACTTGCGCAGTATCTCCCTTTCAAGGGCATTTTCCGCATTGCGATGTTCAACATCAAGGCGCAGGGCAAGTCTTATAGCCTCGATGTTATCGCGCATTGTTTGTAATCTGTTATAAGCCATACTCCTCAAAGAATAAGGTAATACGGCCAATAACCGTCAGCCGGAATACTTCCCCGTCGGAAGTGTTGAAAAATTCTTCGCCCAAAGTAATTCCTTTGAATTCATCTTTCAACTCATCAATAAATGTGTAAGTCCAAAACTCAATGGATTCATCTTCAAGTGAAATATTGTCTTGAAACTCATCAAGCAACAGGCCGCTGATGAAATCGTAAGGTGACATTTCAAATCCTGCGTAAAGTGCAGCCATTGCTTTTTCATTGGAAATATACCACTCGTCACCGGCAAGGCGGGATTCAACGAAAACATCGTATGCGTGTTCAGAACGGCTGGCGATAAATAGGTCATCCTCCGCTTCCGGGAATCTATGCTCCGAAAGGTATCGGCGAAGAAAGAGGTTATAGTAGTCGAGGTCATAACCCCGGCTGTCAAAATTGTTATCAGTCATCAATATATCTATAATTGATGGTTTCAACCCTTCTGCTGAAGAAGGTGTCGCAATTTAGGGTCAGCATCTATGCGGGCAATCTCATTGTCAACTATATCCCGCACGTCCTGCTTTATTTTGTCGTAGTTTGCCTGAATGTCAGCTCTCATCTTGTGTTTATCCTCCGAGGTATCTTTGAAATCGGTCAGGATTGGAATCGGCACATATTTTTTCATTTCTGCATTGACCTTTTTACTGTCCACGACAATCTCTGCGTGAAAAATCTTCTGGTCAATGCGTTGGTCGATGTTGTCTGAAACAGCTCCGACAAATATTCCCTGTGTGAGCGTTGAGATCTTGCTTGGCGGGATAAGCGAGTCCATCTGAGTGTTGAATGAGTGGCTTACATCCTGACGGTTGATTGATATTGACTGCCGCTTCTGCAACACCTTACCAAAGCGTTCAGACAAAGTTTTGGCGGTCGAACCTACCACCTGCCCGGAGAAGATATTGCCGACTGTATTCATCACGACCGCAGCCTCCGGCTTCCCATAGTCACGTTCCAACTGTGAGAAATCCTGAAAACCGAGACACACGGCAACCTTATTGCTTCGGGCCGTAGCAATTAGGTTATCCAAGCCCTTAAAGTATATCGTGGGAAGCTCATCTATAATGACACCGGACTTCAACATCCCTTTCTTATTGATTAGTTTCACGATTCTCGAATTGTAAAGTCCGAGGGCCGCACCATAGATATTCTGACGGTCAGGATTGTTGCCGACGCATAGAATCTTCGGCTCTTTCGGGTTGTTTATGTCAAGAGTGAAATCATTGCCGGTCATTACCCAATAGAGTTGTGGCGAAATCATACGCGAGAGAGGTATTTTTGCCGAGGCAATCTGACCTGCAAGCTGCTCCGCTGCCCCTCCGAGCCAAGCATCCATAAATGGCGACAGGTAATTTTCCAAGTCCGGATAGCTGGTTAGAATCGGAAAAATATCCTCATATCTGCGGCACAAAAACTCAATAGCATGAGGAAATGTGCAATACCGTCCGCCTTTATAGATTCGCAGAAACCAGATGATAGCCGCGAACAATACAATCGGAGATTCGACAAAAAAGTCACCCTGTTTTTGCACCCACGACTTATTAAGGTTGAGCATTATGGTATATGCGCTCTCATAGGCATCGGCAATATCTGACATGAAATCAGGGTGAATGGGGTTACAACGGTGGCTGCGCTCCGGATCATCGAAATTTATCATATAGAATTTCGGTTCCACATCTCCGTATTTGTCAAGGTGATTCAACAGGTGGTTGAAAGCGATGGTACTGAGGTCGGGACTCTTGAAATCATAGACATAAAGCGAGTACCCTTTCTCAATCATCTGCTTGATGAAATTGTTGACAACGGCGTATGACTTACCGGAACCGGGAGTGCCGAGTACGATTGTCGCTCTGAAAGGATTGACAATGTTTACCCACCCCTCGTTCCATCGTTTTTTGTAGTAGAATTTTGTGGGAAGGTTTATGGAATAGTCATTCGTAAGCAGGCGTGTTTCCTGCTGAAATGATTCATTCTCATCGTTGAAACGGTCGTCCATCATGTTGTTTTTCAACATACGGCTCATCCATATTCCTCCCAAAAGGAGGCAAACATAGCCGGTAACTGTGGTCACGATGTAAGTAATTTGCCAACCTAAACTCATCATCCACCAGTTGAGGAGAAACAGGACACCGCCAATGCCAATGATTATCCAAATCTGCCTCCACTTGATTTTCTCATTCTTGACACCTTTTGTTCCGAAACAAGAGAGAGCCAACAATAGAAGGGACCACCATTTGGCGTTCCATAGGTTGTTGTATAGACCTCCGGCATCATTAAGTCCGTTAAGGATTTTCATAGTCTGGGCATGGAATACCCAATCGCCGATAAGGTTATGGCAGTACCAGTAGATTTGTGTGACCACAACGAGGATGCTAAGACCACGGATTAAATCCATGATTTTAGCCAATGCCCGCAGGTCGTCCTCTTGCTGAGACATTTTTATATACAATATTTAGAATTTCGGTCGTTGACCGCGCTTCTTCTTCTGCTTCATGCGGCGTTTGAAATCCTCCTCATCAGCGTCAACTGTCGGGTTAAGCTGAAACAAATCAAGACTGGGGAGTGAGTAATCATAGTCATTACCGCTATCCTGATGCTGTTGAGTAGGAGCCGAGTTGGTTGATGTCTGCTGCTCTTGATTTGTTTCATTATCCGGATTTGTCGGTTCAACAATAACAGGAGTCCGGCTAACCTCATTATCTCCGGAGAATCGTTCATTAAGAGCATTGGCGGCATATTCCCTGCCAAGGCGAGAGCCATTCAGTACGGTATGCGTATCATGGTCTATGAAGGTTGCGCCATAGATTCGTCCTTCATCGGTATATCTCAATACAAGGTCGATATTGCGCTCTTTCAGTGCAGCAATAAATTCTTCCTTACTGTGAGATTCATTCAGGGACTGAGCAACTCGCCTTCTTGTCTTTGCCACTGCCTCATGAGTTATATTCTGTTCGGAACGGTTGATTTTCTCGTGGACTGCATTAAGGCTTGAGAACTTACCGAGGCGTGAAGCCTTGAACGGGTTGCCAACCTTTCTACCGTTTTCATCCAGTGCGGAATAAACTATCCCATGATACTCCCTGCCATTGACCATGCCGTTGGTCTCTTCTGAGGTCAAACCATAGAGCGACAACACAGCGTTGTATTCTCCCATTGTCTGAAATGAGTAACGGCTCATTATGAGCTTGACGGTGTTGGCAACCTGACGCTTTACATCACCGGCATTATAGTCAACTTTCTTTAATGGAGTATCCGGTTCCAGACGTTGACGCTCGGCCTTATGGAGATTGTATTTCTCCTCAATCTCGGTAGTCGCTTTCTTGCTACGCCGATGGATAAAATCCATGTTGAGCCGCTTTCCCTGTTCATCGACATTGACCGTCACTATATGGATATGGTGGCGTTCTATATCGGTGTGCTTATAAATTATGTAGGGTTGCTCACCGAATCCGAGTTTGTCAAGATACTCTCGGGCAATGTTGGCGAGGTCAGAATCCGATAACACATCATCTGGATGTGGATTGAGGGAGATATGGAGAACCGGCTTCTTTGTGCGTCCGGTCTTCGGCATGTAGTTTTTGAAATCCTCCACCATTTCCGAGATGCCGATTTTTCCGTCAGGTGGCACATAAATTTTATTGGTACAAAGGACTCGACCCTCCTCCTTGTTGATTTTCTCTCCGTTGTATGAGAGTGCGCCGTACAGACTGCTGCCTACTGAGATTTTTGCGACCATTGGTTGCGCATATCCTCAGTAAGTGCAAGGACTTTGGCGGTGACAGCCGCCAGATCCTTCGTTTCTTTTTCAAGACGGTAGAGCAACGTCATTGCCTTTTTCTCGGAGAATCCGGCTTTGAGTTCCTTCACCACGATGTTGTAGTTGACGCCGATGTTGCGGTATTCGGCAAATAGGGCTGAAAGTTTGGTGAGATAATCGAGCATTGTCTTGTCGATTTTATGCACCTTAAAAGTCTTGCCCAAGACCAGACCCTTGATGAAAGTAGCCTTGACGCTCTCCCCGGCAAGCTCCATCATACGGATAAGTTTGTCAAATTCGAGGTCATCGAAGCGTAGCATTACGCAGTTGTGGCAACGGTTGGCGACCGTTGGACGCCCTCCTTTGTTGAAATTTTCTGCCATAACAGAACGGGATTGAAAGTGACGCATGGCGTTTTTGTAGCCGACGGCAGGTCTATTCAAGGTAAATGCGACTTCGGAGCATTTACCCAACATTGCAAGGTCGTTTTGTGGGTACCCGGTAACCCAAAACCTTTTCAGTAACTGAAAAGACACCTTGCTATGTTCTTGTGAACATCCGATATAATATAAGGAAGTGGATTTTGGATTGATGTATATCAGAATCCGTGTTTTTCATTCGCTCCTGCCTGATTTTCGGCTGCGTCATGCGCTATTGCTCTTACAAAGATACGACATGGAGACCCCCAAATGCAAATTTTTGACCCTCTTGAAAGCACTTTTTTGAAAACAGAGATCAATCAAGTTGTTGCCACCTAACCAAATCCTTCAAATATGCGATGAATCCGAGGCTTCCCTACAGGCGGAAATAAGCGGAAATAAGGGTACTTTATGCGGTCGAGCTATGCAAATATTTGGAAATCCGATAACTCAGGCAGTAACTTTGCAACGTGTTCGATTGACAGACCGACTTCCAAGACGTTCAATATACTAATCTTCGGAACGATTCTTCGACCGTCAGTTATATCTTTTGAATAATTTATCCGACAATCGCCTGATCATATATAAAACGGAGAGTTCAACAATTAGATTATTTTGCCGACTACCATACAGTTCATACTATCTACCTTTGGAACTGCTTATTGTTGAGTCAACAGAAGATTTAATCGTTAGATCTAATTAAATATCGGTCAATCGAAAATTCGGAATGTAGATTGATACATTGATTTGTCCTCCGATAAATCTATTTATTGAACTATATATAACTAAGTTCCTCGGGTACACGATTCCTCAATTCCCAATGGGCAGATGTCCATAGTGAGCAATTAAAGGAATACCCAAACCTATTTTCAGTCGCTCATCAGCGGAGTCAACAACAAGCGGAAAAACGCGACCAAAACATGACTTTATGCGGTTGAGCTATCTGAAAATTTGGAATACGGAACTTGTGGGTTGTAATTTTGCAGAGCATTCCAGCCGATGGAAACATCCGTGCGTTCAAGAGAATGGATATAGGAACAGCGACGGCCTGCTCCTGAATCTGAAATGCGAACAAAAAAACTCACAGCTGACACGATGACGACAAAATGGTAACCGCAGAGTTCAAAACAGTTACCAAGCGGGACTGCACGTCAGGGACCATTGAAAGTCAGAAGTAAGGCATCCCCACTTTTTATTATCAACTGAGACACAGACGAAAGGGACGGTTAACAATTACCCGGATTGATAATCGGAACTTGCGCCTCAGGCTCGCTTTGTGTCTGAACATCAACTAAAAACATGAATGAAAGAACCCAAATTCGTGGCTTTCTCCACTCAGAAAGGTGGAGCTGGCAAAACAACCCTTACAGTAACGATGGCAAGTTACCTTTACTACTGCATGGGCTTGAAGATTATCGTTGTTGACTGCGACTATCCGCAGTACAGCATAAACGATATGCGTGAAAGGGAGAAGATGTTGCTGGAATTAAGTCCGGCATTCAAAAAGACCTTCTCCGACACCCTGCTCCGTACAAAGCTCAAGCCATTTCCTGTTCTTGTATGCCCTCCAGAAGAGGCGATGAAGAAAGTAAGGGATTTGATAGAGGAAGGCGAAGATGTTGACATCGTATTCTTCGACTTGCCCGGAACGGTCAACAACCGTGGCGTAGTGAATGTGGTGAACTGCATGGATATGGTGGTCGTTCCCATCGCCGCCGACAATGTTGTCCTTGAAAGCTCGCTCGCCTTCGCTCTCAAATTACAGGAATGGCTCACGACAGGCCGCTCTCAGATTAAAGGGCTTTATATGCTCTGGAATATGATGGATGCCCGTGAGAAAACAGACTTATACGACCGCTATGAGAAGTTATTTGAAGAGTTGGGACTGGCAACACTTCGGACAAAAGTACCGGATACAAAAAAGTATCGCCGTGAGGGTTCGGAAACCCTTGAAAGGGCGGTTTTTCGCTCCACGGTCATGCCTCCGGACAAGACGCTGCTTAAAGGCACACGTCTCACTGAACTTGCGGATGAGATTCTCAAAATCCTCAAAGACTAAGCCTGAGCCATGTCGAAGGTATATGAATCGGATGTAGATCCCGATGAGTTCATCCGCAGTTTCCGCGAGGAGTCCTCCCAGTCAACCGTGAAAAAAGAGAATGAGAATAAGACTGAAACACCGGCCAGAGCTTCGGACTCCAAACGTAAGAAAGTGCAATCACAACCTTTACCGGAAGAAGATGAATATCTGGATACTTTTGTAAGGAATATGGAACACATGCGCCCTTTATGCAAATATCTTATGGTTGACATCCATCCCGACTTTATCCGGAAAATCAAGCGTGTGTTGTCTTACGAAACAGGACCGGTATGTTCTACCAAAGCCTATATCAATAACGTGCTTGCCGAACATTTTCGGCAGTATGAAAACTTCATAAATAAACGACAATAGAATATGTCACATAAAGTAACAATCAAAGTCTCCCCCGACATTGTAGAGGCGGAGGTAAAAACGGCAGACCCTGAACAGGTAGCATACGTTAGCAAATATCTTACCCGCTCAAACTGCCCGACCCATGTCAAAGTTCATGTCACGGCGGAAGTCCACAGAGTGCTTTCGCTGATGGTTGCAGCAAACGCTCAGACAGGAGCGACAATCGGCGGGTATCTTACAGCCATCGTCCTCGACCACTTTGCAAAGAATGCGGATTTAATGAAGCGCATCTTTGAAGATAGCCGGGAGGAGCTGTTCCTATGACAGTATTTTTAGTATTAGCGTTGTTGGCAAGCAATATCTTCCTTGCCAAAATGCTGTTGTCAAAGGACTCTAAAAAGACAAGTGAACCTTCGGACATTGCAGAGAATAATGTATCAGAGGGAACGGCTGAAAAAAATTACATACCCGATACGAATAATTCTCTTGATGAAAAAGTCGCCGCAGTTGTAGGAGAAAGCAAATATGACCCTGACACATATAAAAAAATCGTGGAAGAGGTTGTAAAGGAGGTCGTCCCCTTGATAATTGAGGAGTATGGCAGTTATGCCGATGCAGGATTGCCGGAACCTCCAATCAAAGCAGATACCGGCGTTGTCCCTGTTGAAAAACTGGATGAGGTTTTCTCAAACAAGACTGTTGCCGACATTATGGGGGAAACTCCGGAACCGACAGAACCCCGTGCTGATGGAATAGACTTCAATGACATCAACACAACCATGAATGTCCTGAAAGAAAAGTCAGACAGTCCGGAGGATATGAAGATTGCCCAACGCACGCTTCAGGAATTGGAGGGAACCACTATCAAGGAGGAGATTTCTCTCGATCCTGCCATAAAAAAGCGGATTATGCTTATCGAACTTCATCTGCCAAAGAAAGATGAAGAATCAAATGAACAACCCACTACGTCAACAATGGATGAGGATGAAACAGTGGAACAGCAAACTAAACCTAAAAAGATCCTTTTCCACGCAGACATCGACACCTCGGATATTGATGAAATTGATTTCAATGTCTATCATTGACACTTGGCCGCAAGGCAAACCTATCTATAATTTAATTCATGTCTAATTTTTTCAAGAAATTCTATGAAAGAACCGTAGCGTTTATGAACGCACCCCATCGCCGCCGTCCTATTGCCGCAATGCTTCTTCTGACGGCTGCAATCCAAATGTTCGCCGCCGGTAACGGTCTGAGTGGCATCAATGAAGCCACTTCAATGGTCACCTCCTATTTTGATCCGGGAACGAAACTGGTGTACGCAATCGGTGCTGTTGTCGGTCTCATCGGCGGCATCAAGGTTTACTCCAAATGGTCGAGTGGCGACCCCGACACGAGCAAGACTGCCGCCTCATGGTTCGGGGCCTGTATCTTCTTGATTGTAGCAGCCACAATCCTCCGCTCATTCTTCCTCTGATGTCTGAGTATTCAATCAATAAGGGCATTGGCCGGTCGGTTGAGTACAAAGGTTTGAAAGCGCAATACCTGTTCATCTTCGCAGGAGGATTGCTTGCCATGTTCGTGGTGTTCGTCATCATGTATATCGCCGGAATCTCCCAATGGGTCTGCATAGGCTTCGGTGCGACAGGTGCGTCCTTTCTTGTCTGGCTCACATTCCACCTCAATGGCAAATACGGTCAGTACGGTCTGATGAAACTGACCTCGGTCAAATATCGACCACGATATATCATCAACCGTCTGCGCATAACACGATTGATAAAGCATAAAACATGAGGAATATACTGAAAGCTACAACACTGGAGTCGAAGCTGCCGCTGTTGGCGGTCGAGCATGGCTGCATCATCTCAAAGGACGCGGATGTTACCGTGGCCTTTGAGGTGAGCCTCCCGGAATTATTCACTGTCACCTCTGCTGAATATGAAGCGATGCACTCCGCTTGGTGCAAGGCAATCAAGGTTTTGCCACACTATACGGTCGTACATAAGCAGGATTGGTTTGTTAGTGAGAAGTATAAGCCGGAACTACAAAAAGAGGATTTATCTTTTCTTGACTGTTCATTTGAACGCCACTTCAACGAGCGCCCATATCTCGCTCACAAGTGCTACCTCTTTCTGACGAAGACTACAAAGGAACGTATGCGCAAGCAATCGAACTTCTCCACCCTCTGCCGTGGACGTATAATGCCAAAGGACTTGAATCACGAAATGGTTGTGAAGTTCATGGAAAGCGTTGAGCAATTCGAGCGAATTATGAATGACAGCGGCTATATAAAACTCCAAAGGCTCAATGACGAAGACCTGATAGGCACTGAGTCAACCTCCGGCCTGATTGAGAAATATATGTCGCTCTCAATGGATGACGTCACTTGCTTAGAGGACATTGACCTATCGGCAAAAGAGATGAGAATCGGCGACAAGTTACTCTGCCTACATACCCTTTCAGACACTGAGGATTTGCCCGCAAAGGTCAGCACAGACAACAGATATGAGCGGTTATCAACTGACCGAAGCGACTGCCGGCTTTCTTTCGCTTCTCCCGTAGGGTTGCTGTTGCCTTGCAACCATATCTACAACCAGCATCTACTGATTGATGATCCTGACGAGAATCTGACGCGGTTTGAAAAGACGGCACGCAACATGAACTCCCTGTCAAAGTACAGCCGAAGCAACGCTATCAACAAAGAATGGATTGACCAATATCTCAATGAGGCTCACAGTTACGGACTGATTTCCGTGCGCTGCCATTGCAACATAATGGCTTGGAGCGATGATGCCGAGGAATTGAGGAGAGTCAAAAATGATGTTGGCGGTCAACTGGCGACAATGGGTTGTATGCCACGGCACAACACTATTGACTGCCCGACACTGTTTTGGGCTGCGATGCCCGGCAATGAGGCTGACTTCCCTGCGGAGGAATCATTCTATACATTCATCGAACCTGCCGTTTGCTTCTTCACTGCCGAAACAAACTACCGTTCTTCTCTCTCTCCATTCGGGATAAAGATGGTTGACCGACTCACTGGCAAACCTATCCACTTGGATATATCTGATGAGCCGATGAAGCGAGGTATAACCACCAACCGAAACAAGTTCATACTTGGTCCGTCAGGTAGTGGGAAGTCGTTCTTTACCAACCACTTTGTCCGACAATATTACGAACAGGGCGCGCATATCCTGCTGATTGATACGGGTAATTCCTACGAAGGTCTGAGCAACTTGATTCGCAACAGGACTCATGACGAAGATGGCGTGTACTTCACCTATACGGAGGATAACCCAATCTCTTTTAATCCGTTCTATACAGACGACGGAGTATTTGATGTGGAGAAGAAAGACTCAATCAAGACATTGCTGCTGACGCTCTGGAAATCGGAAGATGACAGAGTGACAAAGACAGAATCCGGCGAGCTTGGCTCTGCATTGTCTATGTTCCTCGATAAGATGGCAAAAGACCGCGACATTGTTCCATGTTTCAACTCATTCTATGAGTTCATGCGTGATGATTACCGTGCGGAAATGGCAAATCGCCCGATACCCATCTACAAACAGGATTTCGACATTGACAACTTCCTGACCACGCTACGGCAGTATTATCACGGTGGACGCTTCGACTTTCTGCTCAATTCCAAAGCCAATATAGACCTGCTCAACAAGCGGTTTGTTGTCTTCGAGATTGATTCGATCAAGGATAATAGAGAATTGTTTCCGGTGGTGACAATCATCATCATGGAGGCTTTCATCAACAAGATGCGCCGTCTGAAGGGTATCCGTAAAGTCCTTATCTGTGAGGAGGCTTGGAAGGCTCTATCCTCGGCAAATATGGCTGAGTACATGAAGTACCTCTACAAGACCGTCCGAAAGTATTTCGGTGAGGCTGTTGTTGTGACACAGGAGGTTGACGACATAATTTCGTCGCCGATTGTCAAGGAAACCATCATCAACAACTCCGACTGCAAGATACTTCTTGACCAGCGCAAATACATGAACCGCTTCGACCAGATTCAGGAATTGTTAGGTCTGACCGATAAGGAGAAATCCCAGATACTGAGTATCAATATGGCTAACAACCCCAACCGCTTATATAAAGAGGTGTGGATTGGACTCGGAGGAACACAATCGGCAGTCTATGCAACAGAAGTGTCTGGCGAGGAATACTATTGCTACACCACGGAGGAAACAGAAAAAGTTGAGGTGCAACAACGCGCCGCCAAACTCGATGGCAATCTTGAAATGGCAATCCGAATGATGGCACAGCAACGAAGGGCGGGTATGACATGAAGTTCATGAAAGTCATTATGACAATTCTATTTAGTATTGTAGGTGATCTTATCGCCCTGTTTACATTTTCGCTGATCATATTTGGACTTGGAGTCAAAATTATCGTGCACATGGCACACAAAATAAGATAATCATTAAACTAAGATATGAACTATACATCAGCTCTTATTGAGCAACTAAAAAAGGATCCACGTTTCAATCTTCTTGGTTCGTGGAAAAATTGCCTTAATGATAAGGCAATTGACATCAATATCCACAGTGCGCATTTCTACATTTTCCTATTTAGTGATGATGAGAATGTGGATTTTATGGAAGAATCGGAACTTTATCCACTTCATTTTGACCGAGAAAATTCGGTATTCTATTTCTATCGACAAGGTATCCGCACTGAATTACTAATTCAGCTCGAAGACGGGAACGTGTTTCTTCAGCTTTTTGCCGACTCTTTTGGCGCTTATAAACTAACTAAAAAAGCTCTATCTGAATACACTGACTTTAGTCTTGAATAAAAACAAAAATCTAAAATGAAACAACTGAAATTTCTAATTCCGATATTTGCCATTTGCTTGTTTCTTGGAACAAATAAGGCAAGTGCCCAATGGACCGTAATAGACCCGTCCAACATTGCGCAGAGCATCGTAAACAACTCCAAATCACTCGTTCAAGAGTCGCAGACGGCGACCCACATGGTGAAAAATTTTCAGGAAACCGTGAAAATTTATCAGCAGGCGAAGAAATATTACGACGCTCTCCAGTCGGTCAACAATCTCGTCCGTGATGCCAGAAAGGTGCAGCAGACAATACTCATGCTCGGCAATATCTCCGGATACTATGTCAACAATTTCCAGAAGATGCTCACGGATCCAAACTTCACTTCCTCGGAACTGTCTGCAATAGCCTCCGGCTACACCCGGATATTGGAAGAAGCCAATGGTGTACTTGGAGATTTGAAACAGGTGGTTAACATTACCACTCTCTCCATGACCGACAAAGACCGTATGGATGTGGTGGATAACTGTTACAAGGAGATGAAGCGGTTGAAGAATCTGACCGCTTATTACACCAATAAGAACATCAGCGTCTCATATCTGAGGGCGAAAAAGAAAGCCGACACACAAAGGGTTGTAAACCTCTACGGCGACGGCAGTGAAAAATACTGGTAATCATGCTGTGCTCGATAGATTTCAGTAACCTTCACACAATCCTCCGCTCGCTCTATGATGAGATGATGCCACTTTGCTCAGATATGGCGGGCGTGGCACAGGCAATCGCCGGATTAGGCGCATTGTTCTATGTCGCCTACCGTATCTGGCAATCGCTGGCGAGAGCAGAACCGATTGATGTGTTCCCGTTGCTTCGCCCCTTTGTTATCGGCTTCTGCATAATGTTCTTCCCTTCGGTGGTACTTGGGACAATCAATGCGGTGATGTCGCCAATCGTTCAAGGAACAGCCTCGATGCTGGAGGGGCAAACTCTCGATATGCAAAAATACCGTGAGGAAAAAGACCGATTGGAATATGAGCAGATGATGAATGACCCGTCAACTGCCTACCTCGTCGATGATGCTGAGTTTGACCGTCAGATTGATGAACTCGGTGTTACGGAAATCGGTACAGCAGCCGGTATGTATATTGAGCGTGGAATGTATAAGGTCAAGAAAGCCATTCAGAACTTTTTCAGGGAATTACTTGAAATGCTCTTTCAAGCAGCCTCCCTTACGATAGACACAATAAGGACATTCTTCTTGATTGTGTTGGCAATACTCGGCCCGATTGCATTTGCCCTCTCGGTATGGGACGGCTTCCAGTCAACACTGACCATGTGGATCCAGCGATATATTCAGACTTATCTATGGTTGCCTGTGGCGGATTTGTTCAGTACCATTCTTGCCAAGATACAAGTTTTGATGCTTCAAAACGACATTTCAGAACTGACGAATAACCCCAATGCAGACCTCGACGGGACAAATACCGCGTATGTTATCTTTATGATTATTGGCATTATAGGTTACTTTACAATACCCACTGTGGCGGGGTGGATTATCCAAGCCGGCGGTGCCGGAAACTACAATCGGGCTGTCAACAATACAGCGATGCAAGCTGGTTCTATGGCCGGAAGTGTCGGAGGTGCAGTCGTGGGCAACGTGGCCGGCAGAGCCGGAAAACTATTAAAATGACATTCAAACACCGATTAAATGGAGTTCAAATCACTTAAAAACATAGAGTCATCTTTCCGTCAGATAAGGCTTTTCGGAATTGTATTTGTGGCTATGTGTGCGGTGGTTGTCTCGGTGGCTCTGGTTATGGTTTTCAACTTTGCTGAGAAGCAGCGTGAAAAAATCTATGTCCTTGACAATGGCAAGTCTTTGATGCTTGCCTTGTCACAGGATATGAGCCAGAACCGTCCGGCAGAGGCACGGGAGCATGTAAGACGTTTCCATGAATTGTTTTTCACTCTCTCGCCGGACAAATCAGCTATCGAACACAATATCAACCGCGCATTGATTCTCTCTGACAACAGCGCATACAATTACTACTCTGACTTCTCGGAAAAAGGTTACTATAACCGAATTATCTCCGGCAACATCAACCAGATATGTCAGGTGGACAGCGTTGTATGCAACTTCACCAACTATCCATACACGGCGGTGACTTATGCGAAGCAGAAAATCATTCGTCAGAGCAACGTGACTGAGCGCAGTCTTATAACAACCTGCAAGCTGACCAATTCGTCAAGATCAGATGACAATCCTAACGGCTTTATAATCGAGGGTTTCAATATCCTTGAAAATAAAGATATTTCCACAATCAAACGATAAGTGAGAGTTTTATCAAAAGTACGCGACACCATATATAATAAGGTGTGGCACACTCCCAAAGGGAAATTGAGAAATTTCCTTAGATGCAAATGTGATAATATACCGCAGAAACGACGGTTGACAATCGTGGGTGTATTCTTCGGATTGTTTGTCCTCATCGCATTTCTATTGTTCGGCAATGCCTGTTACCACATAGGACTGGGGCAAGCCCGTCAGCACATTGATGAGATAAAGCATATAAAGGCAGTGGAGTTACCAGCTTCAACTGAAAAACAGTCACTACCAACATTTGATGACATTTGAAGAACTGAAAACGAAAGTCAATGGCTGGTTTCAGCCGAAAAATGAGGCTGAGAGAGCCAAACTTAAAAAGTATGCCATTGTATTTCCCGCGATGTTCCTGACATTCATAGTTGCCCTTTGGTTAATTTTCGGCAGTGGATTCTCGTCAGACATGACCGACACAAGCAACGCCAATATGGAGCTGCCGGATGGTGACAATGCCGAAATTGAAGGGAACAAACTCAAAGCAATGGAGGCTAAGGCACTTGAAGATGAAAAGCACCGACAGGATAGCGTAGTCCAGACATTCACTGAAATGGCGGATACGATGCCGACAAATATTTCAGAAGAGCCGACTGCAATAGAGTCATCGGCACAGGCATACCAGTCAGTCCAAGCGTCACTTGAAGATTTTTATATTCCCGAAGACCAGTCTGCGGCACAGGTCGCAGAACTTCAAGCGAGGATTGATGAACTGGAAATGCAGAATGCCTACGCCCAGCAGCAGACTCAGCAGCCCAATGAAGTGGAGCTGATGGAGAAGTCTTATCAGTTGGCGGCGCAGTATTTCAGCACCGGCAATGGCAGTCAGCAGGCGGTCATAGTTGATGAACCCGAGAAAGAGCGTAAGGTTATGCCCGTGAATCAGGTCAACCGTAATGTGGTTTCCTCTCTCAGTGCGGCAACATCTGAACGGTCATTCTCTACCGCTGTCGGCGGCAAGCGTCAGAATTTCAAGAATACCATTTCAGCGTGCATAGCCTCTGACCAGTCGGTAATTGACGGTCAGAGCGTGAAACTGAGAACCCTTGAACCTATGTGGATAGGCAACTCGCTGTTGCCAAAGAATACAACCGTTGTCGGCTCGGCACGATTGCAAGGAGAACGCCTTGAAATCACGATTGAAAGCATTGAGGCATTAGGTTGTATCATGGAGGTTGACCTCGCTGTCTATGACTCCGATGGTCAGGAGGGTATCAACATACCCAACTCTATGGAGTCTGACGCACTGAAAGAAATCGGAGCCAATATGGGGAGCACCGTCGGCAGTTCAATCAACATATCCACCAATGCCGGAGCGCAGATTGTCTCCGACGTGGGTCGAGGCTTACTCAACGGCGTAGGTCAATATCTTACCAAGAAAGTCCGGCAGGTGAAAGTTCATCTGAAATCCGGCTACAAAGTGATGCTCAAACAGGTTGAGCAGTAATCAACAAAACACACCAACACAACGAATGAAAACAATCACAAAACTCTTCGTTGCGGCAGTGGCGCTCTTCGGAGCAGCCACCGCTGTCAACGCAAAAACAGTCAAAAACACCGATAGCAATGTGTCTTCTGACACTGAAACGGTCGCCGAACACGACATGAATGTGTACGGTGCTAACTATACCGACGGCGACAAATTCAATGGTCTTACCCGAAAAGTCGGCTTCGACCGAATGATTCCGCCTCATGCGCTGGAGGTATGCTACAACAAAACCACGCATATCATCTTCCCGGCTGAGATTACCTACGTGGATCTCGGTAATGAGAACCTTGTTGCCGGACTCGCCGATGGTGCGAAGAATGTGCTGCGTGTAAAATCAGCTTTCAAGTCGTTCAAGCAGGAAACCAATCTTTCGGTTATCACTGAAGATGGTAGCTATTACACATTTAACGTAAAATTCGCCAAAGAACCGCAGTTGCTCAGTATCGAGATGACTGATTTTCTCCATGACGGTGGGGCTGTGAACCGCCCCAACAACGCGCAGGAGATTTATCTGGAAAAACTCGGTCAGGAGTCGCCGATGCTTGTAAAGCTCATCATGAAAAGTATCTACAAGCAGAACAAGCGAGAAATCAAGCACATCGGTAGTAAGCGTTTTGGAGTCCAGTTCCTACTGAAAAGCATCTACACCAACAACGGACTTCTCTATTTCCACACAGAACTGAAGAATACCTCAAACATAGCTTTTGACATTGACTATGTGATGTTCAAGATTGTGGATAAGAAAGTTATCAAACGAACCGCCATGCAGGAGCAGATTCTTGAACCGCTACGCGCCCAGAACTATGTGACGGTGGTACACGGTAAATCAACGGAACACACAGTGTTCGCCTTGGAGAAATTCACAATCCCCGATGACAAACAGCTCGTTATCGAGGTCGCCGAAAAAGAAGGTGGTCGCCATCAGTCCTTTGTAGTCGATAATGAAGACATCGTAAGAGCCAACGTAATTGATGAACTTTCAATCCAGTAATCCAATGAGAAAAGCGATGATAATTTTCGCTGCCATGCTTGCCCTTTTCACAGGGCAGGCAATGGCTCAGCGAACACTTCCCGGCATGAGGTCGGTAGAAGTCAAGGCGAATATGGTTGACGGTTTCTATACCGGCTCAGCCCGCAATTGTGGCTATTCTTTCGGTGTCTATTACTCCGTTTTCAAAGGCAACAATGCCCACGAATGGGTCTTCGGGGGTGAGTATCTCCAAACCTATAAGTCTTACGGCGAGAAAGGTCGTATCCCCGTAGCTGAATTTACTGGCGAAGCAGAATATAATCTCCACCTTTACAGCAACTATACACAGTTCTTTCACCTTTATGGAGGAATCTCAGCTCTTGCCGGATATGAGACGGTCAACTGGGGTAAGACACTTTTATCCGACGGTGCAACACTCCACAACTCGGACGCCTTTATCTATGGTGGAGCAGTCAACATTCAGGCTGACTTCTATCTCTCAGACAGAATCGCCCTCACCGCCAACCTCAAAGAGAGATTCATTTTCGGTAACTCAACGGGACACTGCCATTTCTCCTACGGACTGGGCATTAGAATTATGATGGACTAACAAACTATGAGATACACTGAGAAAGATATTCCGGGAATGCCGATTACGGCATTCTTGGATGCCCTTGGCGAAAAGTCAGTTGGCGGCTATGGATATTTGAAACTTTACTATGCTCCGTACCGTGATGATGCAGAGGCATTATTAGTGGTTGACACCAAAATGAATAATTGGTATGATCACGGGACTGATGAATCCGGTAATTTATATGATTTAGCGGAACTTACAGCAAGGGGCGACCATCGGAAGGATATTAGCGGCTACATTGTCAAGATGATGAACGATAATGAGATAGCCAAAGAAATGCTCACAAAAAGAGCCATTGAGCCACAGGTAATACACCTTGACATTGCCAAGATGCAGCTCACTGACTTTATGAAGGCATTGGGTCAGAAACACCCGGTAGCCGCTGACGGCGATTTGAGAATCTACAATTCTCCCTACGATTCATCGGCCAAAGGTACGATGGTTATCAATGTCCGCACGAACTTATGGCGTGATACCAAGTCTGGTGCCAATGGTGGAATCTATGACCTTGCGTATGAAATGACCGGCTGTGCCAACAAGTCGGAACTAAACCGATATATTGCCGGTGAGATGAACGCCTTACAGAAAAAGCAGTTGAAGGCCGAAGAGAAAACTGAACCGCCAAAGCCCAAACGAAAGATGCGTCTATGAACATTGACGAAATCAGACAAATCCCGTTGGTGGATTTTCTCAACCACCTCGGCTATCAGCCGACAGGCCGCGACAGCAAAGGATTGTGGTTCTACTCTCCATATCGCAATGAGCGAAAGCCGTCTTTCCATGTCAATCCTCGCAAAAATCTATGGTACGATTTTGGGAGCGGTGCCGGTGGCGACATCTTCAATCTTGCCGGAGAATTGACAGGCGAAAAAGACTTCATCAAACGTGCGGAGTTCATCGCCCAAAAGATGCAGTTGGCTGTGGAGAAGCCCTACAATCCAATGCCGTTCAAGGAAGAACCAACCTTTGAAAATGTTGAAATCTCCAGACTGGAGGCTCCGGCTCTGCTTAAATACCTTGCTGACCGTGGCATATCACGCGACATAGCCCAATGCTATTGTGTGCAGGTTGATTATGAATTGCACGGCAAGAGGTTTTACGCCATCGGCTTTGAAAATAACGCGCATGGCTATGAACTGCGAAATTCCTTTTTCAAAGGCTCTTATCCACCCAAGCATATAACCCACATTTCCAATGGCAACGCCCGATGTAATGTCTTTGAAGGCTTCATCGACTTTCTCTCAGCGGAACGACTCGGATATAATGACGGCACTGATACAATCGTGCTTAACTCCGTATCAAATCTGAATAAGGCCATTGCGCCACTGAGAGAATACAGCGTGGTGAGTTGCTATCTCGACAACGACAATGCAGGACGAGCCGCCGTCGTCAAGCTCCAGCAGGAGTTAGGCGACAAGGTAATGGACAAGTCCGCACTTTACCCTAATCACAAAGATCTGAACGACTATCTAATGTCGCTCTATCCCAAACAGACAACAAAATCAAAACTCAAACTCTGATGAAAACAATCCTCAATAGAATCGGCGCAATACGCGTCACTCCCGCCTGTTTCTTCGGATTCTGGGCAGTCCTCTTCGCACTCGTGTTCTCCCTCACTTCATGTTCTGACGACCTCGATGTGCAGCAGTCATATCCATTCACCGTGGAAGTCATGCCATACGCCGACAAAATCGCCAATGGCGAAACAGTCGAACTGCGTATGACCATCGTCCCCGAAGGGAATTACACCAACACCCTCTACACAATCCGATACTTCCAGTATGAGGGGAAAGGTACACTGAAACTTGTCGATGGCCCGACACTCGTCAACAATGACCGCGTCCTAATCGAATCCAAACAATTCCGACTCAACTACACCGCCCGAAGCACAGGCTCACACGAACTTCTGGTCACGGTAGAGGATAATTATGGGACCCACTGGGAACAAACATTTGAGTTCAATAACAACGACAGCGACGACAACGGCGGCACAGGAAGTCTGGTTGTGACTCCTATCAATCCCGGAACACTAACACCCATCGGCAAATGAAGAAACTTCTGATACTCTTTGTGGCATTGTTCTCCCTCGTGGGAACAATGCCCGGCAACGCCGCCTCACAGCGAACTGCCCCCACAAGGGAGCATAAAACAAAAAGAAGCATAATGGAATTGCCGCTCTTTGAGCGCGCAGTTTTAATAATCAAGAAGTTTGAAACACTCCATAAGCCGAAGCATTGGCCTTACGTTGGATATGGACACCAAGTTCAGCCGGGCGAACCCTACCGCCGTGGTTGCCAACTAACCGAAACACAGGCTGACGCACTTCTTCGCAAAGACTATTCCAAATTCTGTGCACTGTATGAGAAATATGGCAAAGACAAATATCTCCTCGCCGCCCTCGCATACAACTGTGGCCCCGGCGTAGTCAACAAATCCAGCGTCCTCCGCCTCCTCAAATCCGGCAACCGCAACATCTTCAAAGCCTACACCTCCCATTGCCATTACAAAGGCAAGAAACACAAAGGTTTGTTAACTCGGAGGCTAACGGAACTTGCCGCCCTTTTTCTCCCTTAATAACAGTCTAATAAGTTGCGTCGAAGGGATGCACTCCATTCGGGGTGTGTCCCTTTGTCGTATCTTATAGACTAAAAAACGATACACTATGGCCTCAATAAAAGTAAAATACCGACCATCAACGATTGCAGACCATGAGGGTGCAATCTACTACCAGATTATCCATGAGAGAAAAGTCCGTCAACTAAACACTGAGTATCATGTAATGCCTGATGAATGGGATGAAAACCGTTCAATGGTAACAACAAAGCAATCCAGCGAAAGGAAATCATTCATTCTCTCAATCCGCGAGAGAATCCGCTGGGATGTAGAGCGACTGACCAAAATTGACAAACGCCTTGATGCAGAAGGATTGTCCTATACCGCCGATGATGTGATTGACGAGTTTCGCAGATATGCAAGCGAATACTCATTGTTCAATTTCATGGAGAGTTTGATTATCAAGTTCAAGCAGCACGGTAAGACAAGAACCTCCGAAACCTATACAGCTGCACTCAACAGTTTTAAGAAGTTCCGAGAAGACGAAGACATCATGCTCGATTGCATGACCTCCGAGATAATGGAAGCATACGAGGCATGGCACAAGCAGCGTGGCAATTCTCCTAACACCATATCCTTTTACACCCGCATTCTTCGGGCGGTCTATCACCGGGCAGTTGAGGATGACATCATCGAGAACCGCAATCCTTTCCGTCATGTCTATACTGGCGTAGATAAGACCATTAAACGCGCATTGCCTCTTCCCTCCATAAAGAAAATAAAGGCATTGGACTTATCACTCTCACCGCCATTAGACTACGCCCGCGATATGTTCCTGATGAGTTTCTATCTTCGTGGTATGAGTTTCATAGATATGGCTTATTTGAAGAAAACAGACCTTAAAAACGGATCAATTGTCTATCGCCGTCGCAAGACCGGACAGCAGCTCACAATCGCATGGGCGCCGGAAATGCAAGCCATCCTCGACAAATATCCCGACAATCCTACGCAATATTTGTTACCCATCATCAAGACAGATGGTATCAACGAGCGATGTGCCTACCGCAACATCGGTTACAACATCAATCACAACTTGAAGAAGATAGCCGACTTGGTCAGAATAAACATCCCCTTGACGATGTACGTTGCTCGCCACTCATGGGCCAGTGCCGCAAAAGCAAAGGGCATCCCCCTCAGCGTAATCAGCGAAGGCATGGGCCACGACAGCGAAGCCACTACCCAAATCTACCTCGCCTCCCTTGACACCTCAGTCGTTGACAAAGCCAATAGTCTAATCCTAAAGTCCCTATAAAACACACGAACGCCTCGGTGCTCCGGCATCGAGGCTATTTTGTTTAGCAAGCATCCAAATCTCTAAACAAGAGATACTTATTCAGTTTGCAAAGTTACGAAAAAATCTGGAAATGAGGACTAAAACCGTTAACCAAATTTATTATGTTTTACAACATATAAAGTCTTTATGGCCACTTTGTTGAGCAAATCTCACGAGATGATATTCGTATCTCCATGATTATCAGCGAGCACTAAAAAATCCCAATCTCTTGTTTAGAGTTAACTATCAACAACCATATCGGCATGACGAAACGAAACACCATATACAAGATAGTCAAGGACGTTGCCACAAGTTGCGTCACGCGATGTCCTGTCTCGTTTAGCAACCATCCAAATCTCTTGAAAAGAGATACTTAACCAATTGCAAAGGTAAGCAAAATAATTGATAATCAGAACAGCTATCATGGGAATCAACATGAATGTTTTACCAGTTGTGAGATTTTTGTTTAGCAATATCTGTTTATCTTGATTCGTAAGAAGGTATAAGTTAACAGAATAATTGTCATCCAAGACTCTTTTCAAGAGAGGACTAACCGACTTAAAACCTTGCAAGCACAATCACTGCTCATTGAATGGTCTTGCTTGAAACATTCCAAAATATAAACCGATGGCCGATTGTGTCTGTAATTTTGCATTGTAATCAACAACAAACTATAAAATTAAAATTATGGCAATAAATCTTCAAAAAGGACAGCGTATCGAAATCGGCTTAAAGAAAGTCGGTGTCGGTTTGGGATGGGATCCCAACGAAAGTACTGGTTATGACTTTGACCTTGATGCCTCAGCTTTTATGCTTGGTGAAAACAAAAAACTTCCGGCAGATGAGTTCTTCGTGTTCTACAACAATCAGAAATCTCCCGACAGTGCCGTTGAATCATCAGGCGATGATTTAACTGGAGGCAATAGCGATGGTGGAGATGACGAGACTCTGACTGTTGACCTTTCTAAGGTTGACCCTCGCGTGAATGAGATCCTGTTCACTGCTACCATACATGATGCAGAAAATCGTCGTCAGAACTTCGGACAAGTTCGCAATAGCTACATTCGCATCTACAATGCTCTCACTGATGAGGAAATTGCCAAATATGACCTCGATGAAGACTTCTCGGTAGAGACCGCTGTAGAATTTGGCCGACTCTATCGTCGCAATGGCGAATGGAAATTTGAAGCTATTGGCAATGGTTTCAAGGGAGGACTGGAATACTTTGTAAACAAATACGCATACTAATCATATATGGCTATACGCATTCAAAAAGGCGGTTCCACCGAAATCAAACTTGAAAAATTTTCAGTCGGATTAGGTTGGCAAGTCCGAGAAGACGCTTCGGCAAAGGATGACTTCGACCTTGATGTATCCGCCTTTATGGTGGATGCGTCTGGTAAGATTCCAACTGATGATTATCTCGTATTCTACAATTCTGAAAAAAGGCTCAAAGCAGATGAGAACGGCAAATTGCTTTCTCCAATCAAGATTGTTCCTTATACAGAATGGCGAAGCAATGATGAAATGAGAGCACAGTCGCGACCTGTTGATCCTGAAATTTCTGTTATCGGTTCAATTGATAACGAAGAAGGAGGCGATGAAGGAGATGCCGAAACTATCGACATGGAACTTTCTAAAGTTCGCTCAGACATCGAAAAGATTATCATCTGTGTAAGCATATATGATGCAAAGAATCGCGGTCAAAATTTCGGGCAGGTTGAGAATGCTTACGTCCGTATATATTCTGAGGGACATGAGGAGATTGGACAAGAAGAAATTATCTACGACTTGACCGAAGACTTCTCAACCTGCGCTTCAGTAGAATTCGTTCAGTTGTATCGTTACAACGGGACATGGAAAATCAAAGCTCTTGGTGTCGGACATCATGGCGAATTTGATGAACTCGTTGCTAAATTTACATGACATGGCTATAGAACTGAAAAAAGGTGGTGATACCCACCGCATCGACCTGACAAAGCGAACCGGCTCGAACTTAAACGGAGAGATTGTCATCAATCTTGACTGGAGTAAGGGTAATGGTGGCTTCTTCGGAATGTTCAAGAGTGCGATTGACCTTGATCTCGGTTGTTTCTATGAAATGCGGGATGGTTCAAAGATGCTGATTGACGGCGTACAGTTCTCTCATGGCCGTGGAGGCAATAGAGACCAACAAACTCGTCAAGGATGTTATACCAAATCACCTTATATCTGGCATAATGGAGATGACCGAGGAGGAAATGCTCAATCAGGAGAAAATATTTCAGTTAATCCAGCTGGTGTTAATGACATTAAGCGGATGATTATATATACCTTCATCTATGAAGGTGCTGCTCGATGGGCTGAGACCGATGCGGTAGTTAAGGTTGCTGTGCCAGGGACAGAAACTGTTGAGGTTAAAATGGGACAGCAAACCAGTGACAAAAAGTTTTGTGCTATTGCCGAACTCAATTTCAATGGAGATAACTCCATCACTGTAAAGAAACTTGTAACATTCCATAATGGTCACGCTGACTGTGACCGGGCTTATGGCTGGGGCTTTAATTACACAGCCGGTTCAAAAGACTAAACTATCATCACACATGGCTATAAGACTTGAAAAAGGTCAGCGAATCAACCTTGAAAAAAACAATGGTTCGAAGCTTACCCAGTTTTGCGTAGGTTGCAACTGGGGAGCGGTGACAAAGAAAGCTTTCTTTGGGTTATCATCCTCTATCGTAGATGTCGATCTTGACCTCAGTTGCCTTCTGTTTGACCAAAACGGAAAACCTATCGACCACATCTACTCTTCACTTTATCGTTTTGGTGACCGCAACATTGGCTTGCCTAACGGTAAACTCGATACACTTGACCATGCTCTTCATCATATCGGGGACGACCTTACAGGTGACCAAGGAGGAGATGACGGTCTTGACAATGAGATTATAACTGTTGACTTGACTAAAATCAATCCCAATGTCAATTCAATCGTGTTCTTTCTCAACATCTACAATAACAACGACTATCAGGGTGATTTTTCCGGAATACCCTACGCATACATAAGAATGTATGAGGGTACTCCTACCAAGGTCAAGGAGGTGTTCGCACAGTATGATGTTGCAACTAAGACTGACTGTGCTGGAATGCGCGGACTGATTCTTGGCAAACTCTATCGTCGTAACGGAGACTGGAAATTCGCTGCCATCGGTGATGCCTACCCGGACCGCTCTATTGTCAACACGTTGGCGCGTGTCATGAAAGACTATTCAAAATAAAGAAATATGAGAAGATTACCTGTTTACATTCTTCTTGACACATCAGGTTCTATGTATGGTGAACCTATTGAAGCCGTCAAAAACGGTGTTCAAATTCTTGTGTCAACACTCAGGAGTGACCCTTATGCACTTGAAACCGCATATCTCAGCGTCATAACATTTAACAGCACTGCTCAGCAGGATGTCCCTCTTACCGAGTTGTCATCTTTTCAGCAGCCCAACTTAACGGCAAGTGGTTGTACGGCTCTCGGTGGCGCATTATCGCTTTTAGCTCAAAGAGCTGATGCTGAAGTTACAAAGACAACCGCAGAACAAAAAGGCGACTGGAAACCATTGGTTTTCATTATGACTGATGGAGAGCCAACTGATGACCTTCAAAAAGGCCTGAATGACTTCAACAAACGCAAATGGGGTGTTGTCGTAGCCTGTGCTGCCGGTCAGGGAGCCAATACTGATACACTCAAAAAAATAACCGAGTGTGTGGTTCAACTCGATACTGCTGACAGCGCTACAATTAAATCCTTCTTCAAGTGGGTATCTGCTTCTATCAGCACAAGCTCAATGAAAGTGGAAGATGGATTTGGCGAAGTAACCGGACTCAGCGAACTTCCACCGCCACCTCCAGAAGTTAACATCGTAGTATAAACTGATTAACATCAAATAAGGGGTGGTTTGATTGAAAAAACAATCACCCCTTATTGCAAATTATTATGAGACGACTACCGGTATATATACTCATTGACACATCCGGCTCGATGAAAGGAGAACCTATTGAGTCGGTGAAGGTTGGTCTTGAAGCAATGGTGTCAAGTCTTCGACAAGATCCTTTTGCCTTAGAATCCGCCTGTATAAGTATTATCACATTTGACAAGGATGTTAAGTGCATACTACCACTGACTCCGCTTGAAGATCTTCAGCTACCTGAGATAACCACACCCGATTCAGGCCCAACTCACACAGGAGCTGCATTGAAAATGCTGATAGAACAGGTAGATAAAGAGGTTCAACTAATCACTCCAGATCGCAAAGGAGATTGGATGCCTTTACTTTTCTTGTTAACTGATGGTAAGCCTTCGGATTTACAAGAATATAACAATATTGTAAATGAGGTTAAGAAGCGTAAATTTGCAAGTATTGTTGCCTGTGCAGCTGGAATGAAGGCGAAGCCCGAACCGTTGAAACTTCTGACTGAACAGGTGTATATGCTCGATACACTTGATAGTGCCGGATTCAAAAAATTCTTCAAATGGGTGTCTGATTCAATCGGTGTTGGTAACCGAAGCGTTGGTTCAGCCGAAGATTTAGTTCTACCTCCACCTCCAGAGGAAGTTAATCTAATCGTATAAGTTATGAACTGTAAACTCGTTGGAAATTTCGTTCAGCATCTGGAGATTATACTATCTCCGGGTGAGGATTTCTATGTAGAAAAAGGTGCTTTAATTTATCTTGAAAGTGGCATAGAAAAAGAGTTGAGTTTTAATGGTTCAGGTTTGGGTCGACTCATAGGAGCAAAACTTTCTGGCGAATCGCTCTTCATCATCAGGTTATATAATAAAAGCAATCAACCAAAGAAGCTCGTTATCGGCAGTCATTACGGACTTCATCCTGTAAAAATCACTGGAGAAACTATGATCTGCCATAGAAGTGTGTATGTGGCATCAAATAATCGAGTTGATGTAAGCACAAAAATCTCAATAGCCGGGTTGGTGGGAGGAATGGGGTTGCTCCTACAAAAAATATCAGGTAATTCAACTGTCTTTCTTGATACAAAAGGGACTCCAATCTCAATAAGTCTTCGTCCGGGTGAAACTATAGAAGTAGATGAAGATCATATCCTCGCACTTCATTCAATTTCGGAAAGTCAAATGTCATCCAACTGGTCATTGGGTAACCTTTTAGGAGGAGAAGGACTAAGTATGTTAAAAATAATCGGTCCGGGTCAAGTATATCTCTCACCGGGCACATTTCATCAACCAGTAAATCAATAACTATAACGATGCGAAGATTACCTATATATTTCGTCATAGACGTATCAGAGTCGATGGTCGGAGAACCAATTGAACAAGTACAGAAAGGAATGCGTGACATAATACAAGAGTTACGCACAGATCCTTATGCTTTGGAAACTGCATGGGCCTCTGTAATTGCATATGCAGGCAAAGCACAGACTCTGACACCACTTACCGAACTATTCAAGTTCTATCCTCCAATAATTCCAATTGGTGGAGGTACATCTTTGGGAACAGCCCTTGAATTCCTGATGAGAGACATTGATACAAATATTGTAAAAACAACTGTTGAGCAAAAAGGAGATTGGAAACCAATTATTTTCCTTTTTACTGATGGAACTCCTACGGACGACCCCACTAACGCAATAAAACGTTGGAATGAAAAGTATCGTAACCGCACTCAGCTGGTTGTGATTTCAATCGGGGATAATATTGATCCTCTCTTATTTGGTCAGCTAACGGGTGAGATAATACGTTTTAATCCGAGTGACGCATTATCTTATAAATACTTCTTCAAATGGGTTACTGACTCTATAAAAACTACCAGTATGTCTGTAACTGACTACAATGACGATGAAGTGAAACTTGCCCCCATCGACGGCATAAATCTCGAAAAGGTTGACCCCAATAAGCAGATTAAAGTTGATGAGAATTTTGCAGTACTTGTAGGTAAATGCCAGACAACAGGAAAGAAGTACCTTATCAAGTATGCGAAACGTAGCCATAAACTTGAAGGTCTCGAAATGTTCAATGCGATGGACTTTAAGTTGGTTGGTGCATATCCAATAGACGGAGAAGCATATGACCAGCTATCAGACGGTAAAAACGTAAACCGAAAAATCAATTCCATGGAACTGGTTGGGGCTCCGACATGTCCCTGCTGTGGTAATCAGTTTGGATTGGTTACTTGTGAGTGTGGTAATGTGTTCTGCGTTGGCGAGAGTCCAGTGAATAAGTGCCCGTGGTGTGGCATGGAAGGAATGCTTGGCACTGCCGAAGGTGGTATTGATATATCCAGAACAAGAGGATAAGTTATGAAAAGAGAAGAACGAATCATACGCCGCATTCGCACTGTCGTTGACAACGGGCGGATGCTTGTGGTTGAGGTGCTTCAAGGGATAGGAGTATCTCCATCTAATAGTCAGATTGATGATTTTCTGGCTTGGCGTATCAAAGATGAATGGAAACGCTATCAAGAAGAACGTATGGCAAACTATGTGATTGAACAAAATAATCTCAATGGAGCTACTATAGTATTTCCAAATGGGAAGAAAGGCTCAGAGTATTATCAAGAGGTAAGTTTGAATATGTCCAATTATGAGGATGTCTGGTTTGAAGGATTAGAGGAAACAGGATTATTGGACAATATAAGCATTGAGACTGGTCTAATATCTCTTACGGGAACTCCGGTCGAAGCTAAAACTTATGACTTTAAGCTCTGTGCTAAAGTCAAAGGATGGGAACAAGGAGATCCTATTCTTGAACGTAAATTCAATATAGCGTTTAATCCTGACCCACGTGACCTTTGGGAACCCAAACCTGTTCCTGCCGATTTGCCATTTCAGAAGGAGGATGAGGCAAATGATTACGTCCTTGTGCCAGAATTTGAAGGATTGCCACAGAAAGACATCGTAGTGGCCAGCAAGAGAGGTCGTAGCCATGCGCAGGAGGGGAAACCTCGTGACGATGATTTCCGTGTTAGCTTCAATGCTCAAAACGGTTGGTATGTTCTTGCAGTTGCTGATGGCGCAGGTTCTGCTAAATATTCGCGTGAGGGTTCCCGCATCGCTTGTGAAACAGTAGAGCAGTATTGCAAAGAAAAACTTGCAGAACAAGGTGAAGAATTTGAAGCTGTCGTAAAGATGTATGCTGAAAATCAAACACAAGAGAATCTGAAACCTGTTGTGGGAAAGATTCACGAGATATTGTTCAAAGCAGCAACAGAAGCGCATCGTGCAATTGTTAAAAAAGTTGATGAATGCAGTGAACCTGCTGTGTTGAAAGATTTCTCCACGACTTTATTGCTCGCAGTATGTCGTAAATTTAGCTTTGGCTGGTTTGTCGCATCTTTTGGTGTTGGAGACGGTGCAATAGCTATTTATGATAAAAATGCCGACTCTATAAAGTTGCTTAACGAACCTGATGGAGGAGAGTATGCAGGTCAAACTCGTTTCTTGACGATGGAATCAATTTTTAGAGACAGAACACGCATCAAGATGTCAATAGTGCCGGACTTTACTGCATTGATGCTTATGACAGATGGCATAAGTGACCCATTCTTTGAGACGGACGCAAATCTTGCAAAGAAAGAAAAATGGGATGAACTCTGGGAGAATCTCGTAAATGAAGTTGATTTCTCAGATGACAACGAGAACTCAAAAAATCAACTGCTTAAATGGCTTGATTTTTGGAGCCCAGGCAATCATGATGATAGGACAATAGCTATCCTTTACTAACAGATTGAAAATTATCACATGGCAGATATAGTAAAACTAACCGCATCCGATAATACTCAGGTCGAATTCATAAATGAGATTTCGGCTCAGGGCGGTATGAAAGATATGTATTGGTGTCCGGGAAAGAAAGAAGTAGTCCTGTTCTTCAGAGAGAAGATTGATGCCAATTCTAAAGATCGCCTTAATAATATCGTTGGGTTGTATCGTGAGAGAATATTCAACCAAATGGGTGGTGAGTATTGGAAAAATCTTTTCTGTTGGCCAACAAAGCTTGTTGAGTGGAATGGAAAATTCGGATTGGTATGTCCTGCATATGATGCACACTTTTTCTTTGCTGACGGACCATTCAAAGGGAAAGAAAAAAATGGAAAATGGTTTGCCTCTGCCAAGTTACGCAATCGACATCTTCGTCCGCAGGATAAGGGTACATGGTTGAGTCATTTTCATATGTTAATCAAGATAGCTCGTGCTGTAAAACGCTTACACGCAGCTGGATTAGCCCATTCTGACTTATCATATAACAATGTTCTTCTGGATCCTGCCGGGGGTAATGCCTGCATAATAGACTGTGATACCTTGGTTGTTCCCGGCAAGTATCCTCCTGAAGTTGTTGGTACTCCCGATTTTATCGCTCCTGAAGTACTGCAAACCCGTGAGTTAAAGATTGGAGACTCCAATAAGAAACTTCCTTGTAGAGCAACGGACTTACATGCACTCGCTGTAATGGTCTATATGAATCTGCTTTACCGCCATCCTCTGCGAGGAGGAAAAGTTCACGATGTTAACGATGAAAAACGTGATGAGGCTATGTCTATGGGAGAGAAAGCACTTTTCATAGAACATCCTACTGATACGTCAAACAGAGTAAAACCTCAGAATCTTGGCAAAGCAGAACTCCCACAAGGCGACCCATCAAAATTACCATATACCATATGTGGCCCATACTTGAAAGATTTGTTTGACAGAGCATTTATTACAGCTCTGCATGATCCGTCAAGACGCCCTACTGCTGATGAATGGGAGCAAGCACTGGTAAAAACCACTGACTTAATGCAACCATGTCAAAATCCCAACTGCGAAGCTCACTGGTTTGTCTTTGATAATAAGATGAAGCCTCGTTGTCCGTTCTGTGGTACAGAATACCACGGCCAGCTTCCGGTGCTAAATCTTTACTATTCACCAAGGAACGATGGTAAATTTACTCCAGAGAATTACCGTCTGATGGTATATGACAAGCAGACACTTTATATGTGGCATGTAAATCGTTTTGTTGTAGCCAACGAGAAAACTTCTGCTGAAGATAAAAAGCCTGTCGGAGATTTCCATTTCCATAACGGACAATGGATACTCATAAACCGCCGGCTCCCAGATATGTGGGACAAAACAGATGATAAACAAATTCCCATTGGCGGATACGTGCCCTTGACGGAAGGTCGAAAAATTCTCTTGTCAAAGAAAGATGGAGGAAGACTAATAATTGTTCAGATAATCAGCAATTGATGAATTGATATGCCTATAAAAGACCAATGTGCGAACTGCCGTTTTCAAGATAGTGGAAACTGCACAAAACTCGTTCCTTCATTTGACGGAACGAGTTGCGACGTATATGCAAAAAGAATAAACCTTGAGAAAGAGAACGAGTACCCAGATTTAGTGCAACCGATTGAAACTGAGTCTGAAAATCAGGATGACAATTTCTACGATGATGAAATTGAACAGCCCAGTGATGAGGATATTCATGGCTGGTTGAAGTTCTTCCTTATTTTCTTTGTAGGAATCGGGTCTTTTGCTTCACTAATAATTAGCTTTGTAACGTTTGAAGCTGCTGACAACTTTTGGTTCTCTGCTTCAGATGTCGCATTTGCTTTGGTGTATTTAGCAACAGGCATTTTCACCTTGGTGGCCTTTTATAAGCGAGATACCGATGCTGTTTTTTTGGCTAAAACATTTGTAATTCTTTGTTTTGCGTCAAATTTGCTTGCACTATTTGTATCTGATGGAGAAGTTGGGAGTGACAAGATGGTTTTGAGAATGATACGATCCATTATATGGTGCTGTATTTGGTTCATATTCTTGTGTAGTTCCAATCAAGTTCAAAACATAATCCCTAAAAGCTATAGAAGAACCAAAACCCGTGATTGGATTATAATTGCTACCGTGGTCCTACTCCCATTTATCTGTATTGGTTTGGGAATTGCTTCAGAGAAAAAATCGCATACCGAGACTGAAACAGTTGCCTTAACGAATCTGTCTCTTGGCGCAAATCAGTTTAGTGACGGTAGGGTTGTTTTATCTGTACCGGATGGTGTAGATTGTGATGAAACTATGGCAGAGAACACGAAGGTATTCTCTCTATCCGATGCTGAAACAGGAGCCGAAGTAACTATTGTAAGTGATTACGATACTGATGTGACCAAGAAAAACTTTAATCAGTATTGGAGAGGATGGAAATCCGATGAATTGGATAACATTGACTATGCAGTCGTAAAGGATGAAAAGAAGTCAAATGATGATGTCACGGTATTTTATAAGTTGATACGTGTAAATGTAGAAAATCCTGTAGATTGGGAATTTGCCCTTGTGTTTCATCATGCGTCAGGAAAGGTTTGTTTGATCTCAGGATATTCAAGTTCCGAGACAAATTCACCGGTAGCCTACATAATTAACAACTTAAAGTTTTTGTGATGAGATATTATATCCTACGCAACAATACCGAATATGGCCCTTATGAAGTTGCTGTGCTAAAGCAATATGTAGATGATGGGAGGATTCTTTTGCACGATCAAGCGAAAGATTCTAATACCGGTGTTATGAACACCGTAGGATATTATCTAAGGCGGAATAACGCCAAGGTAAAAATTAAAAGCAAAGGTTCGTTCGTGGACCAATTAAAAGCGATTGGCTCTGAACTCATTTTGCCAGTAGGCTTATTAAAAAGCAAACAATGGTTGTCAGACAAAAGATTATTGCTACTGGCTCTCATTGGTCTTGGTCCCAGTGTAATTATGTTGTTGCCAATTCATGGATTTGGTGTTTTTTATGCTGTTGCATTATATTTCTCGGCTATATGGGGATTATTTTTCTATTATTTCTTCAAGACACAACAAGTCAGACTAAAGATTACGTTATCCGTATTCTTTTTGACACAAGGTTTTGTATTCATTCTTTGGGATGTACTGGGACTTCCATCCCTTAACCCATTTTATCAACTGATTGACACAGTATTCATTTTAGACCTATTCGGATATATCTTTGGTGTAGGATTGACTGAGGAACTCGTAAAATTGCTTCCTCTTTTATTGATATATAGATTTGCAAAAGAACCATTACAGCCAAAAACATTGGTCTTTTATGGACTTATGTCTGGTATAGCCTTCGGTGTATTTGAGGGTGTTCAATATCAAATGTCTGTGAATATACAACTTGATTACACATCCTCATTCTTCATGAATATCGCGCGGCTAACCAGCCTTCCTTTCATACATGCAATATGGACCGGTATAGCAGGGTATTTCATTGGCTTTGCAAAGCTATATCCTTTATATCGTCATGCTTTGTATTTCCTTGCAATATCAATCCCAAGTGTGATGCACGGATTGTATGATACTTTCTGTAGTTCATATCTTGGGATGTTAATTGCACTGCCAATTACATTTATAGCTGTTTTCTTGTTGACAACCTACCTCAGACAAGCACAGGATTACCAGACAAAACTTATCAAGTGAATGACCTATGAAAGCAATTGAACGGGCAGCAATATCCAGAATATTGATAGATCTCATAAAGGCTGACAAAGTTATTGATAGCCGAGAGATGGACTTGTATCGTAACTTAAAAGAGCAATTTTCTATTTCACGTCAAGATGAGATAGAGGCATATCTTATGCCACTTAATAAGGCTGTTCACATTATTAAGGAAATGGAAGACAGTACTAAGTCAGACCTTTTAGGAACTTTTGAGGATATGACTATTAGCGATGGCTTTTGTGCGCGTGAGGAAGCATTGTTAATGCTTATGCTTCAGTATTGTTTGAGGAATGAGAACCTCGAAAGTGATGTGATTTCCACAAAAATTGATGAATCGTGGTTCGATGAGCGTCAAGTATTATATGTCGAGTCGCATCATGCCAAAGAAGTGAATTTCTCAATATCTTCAAATTTGCGAGCAATATCACGAGAATTGAAATTATGTGGACTGGACTTTGTTTATCTTCCGGAAATAGTTCATCATTATATCACAACACCCAAAGAGTTGCTACATGAGGTTGTTGCAATGCTTTCACCATCTTTGACTGAAAGTGCAGTAGCTGGGTTACTTACAAAAATCAAACTTTTCAAAACTGATACTTTCTGCATTGAACAGCTACATCATAAATTGGGGTTCGAGGATCTGATAGACACTCCGCCATCTTTGATGTTTAGAATTAGCCAGTCAAGAGTCGGAAATGATATTTATACGAATTTTCTACGAATTGAGCTGACTGGGGATGCTGTTTCCATCGTTCAGGATATGGTCGATACATTTCTGGATTATCATAGTAGCGACAGGATTGTCGTATCTCATAAAAAGGATGAGAAAGGGAGTTTCCTTTATAAAGGCTTTTATAGGCAAGTCTTTGAAATCTTATTGCTTCAGAAAGCTGTAATGTGCCATATGTTGATTGATTTCATTCATGGCACTATATCGTTCCCTGAAATTGATGTAACGCTTTCTGGCTTGCATCGTAAAGAAAAGGCATTATATACATTATTCGTATATGAGACTCAAAATGGTGGGATAAGTTTTACCCCACCTCAATCGGTCAAACAACTCCCAAAGTTTGACCGCCGTATGGAAATTTTGCAACGCAGATACGCCAAAATATATGCCGCGTTTGGTGGTGAAGAAAAAAACGCGCCTGATATTACAAAAGCAGATATTCGTTTGCCTATGATCAGTGGTATAAGACGAGCTATAAATAAGCAGGCGGAAAAAATATATGATGCTGAGCGCTTTGTAATCAACCGCGACAAGAATGGTATATATGGCATTTCTGCCATCCCAGATGTCTTTACAAGCAAAGATTTCAGTGGAGAACAGCCAATAAGTATCTTTGATTCAGAATTATTCATCAACCTATCTAAACTCGGGTAACACACCTGCAAGGTTGCAATGGAATCAAGCAGAATATATATGTCTATGGGTTATAACATTCCGACAATCCATGTTAAGGATTGCTCAGGTTGTAACTTTGTACCATCAAAATAAACTAAAACGGACGTATATGAAACTCTTCGACCTCTTCAAAAAGTCATCAACATCTGCCACGACTACAGAAGTTGACACAATGGTACTTCCTATGGAAGAACATCCAAAGTTGTCAGCAGAGAATAACTGCAAATCTTCTGGTAATGTGATTTCAATCACATACGGAACGGGGATGCCGATTGATGTAATCTATGCTTTTATTGCCCATAATTATGAGCAGGACGGTTATCAGGATGCTCTCGTTAACACCAGCGTGGAGTACTGCACTGCAAAGGAGAACATCATTCTCAACGAACTCAACCAACTCTTCCGTCGTGTCCTACTTCGTTATCGTGGTGAAATTCGAGAGATTGATGTTCAGATTGATAATGCCAAATCTCTCTTTGCCCTCACAAGTGCTTCACAACTGACAGCTCACAAGGAAACGTGTGAAGAACATATCTCCGAAATCCAAGGCATGATTGAGAAAGTTAATGCCAAAGATCCTGAAATGATGACAATGATTGAGTCATATCGCCGAGGTTTCACCAAAGGCTGTGCCGCTCAAACTGCAAACTTCCTAAATCCTAACCGCATAACCGCTTGAAGAAATGAATAAAGCTACTAATTTCGGATGCCAGTTAATTGGTTGGGATGCTAAAATCCTATCTACCTGTGGAGAAGCCAGTAAACGACAGTTCAGAAAACTGATTTCAGCGGTGTCAATAATGATGATACTTTGGGGTACTGTTGGTTATTGCTTTGCTGACAATTATCTCAATATCACAAGCATTTTTGGGCGTATAGGTGTATCTTTGGTATTTATGACAATAATTCTCTGCATAGAACGAGTCATAATACTTTCTGTCGGTAAAAATCATGGGATGGCTCTTATGCGACTTTTCCTTGCGCTCTGCATGGCTATACTTGGAGCAAGCATATTTGACCAACTTATTTTCCACAATGACATACAACAAGAGATAGCATCTCATCGAGAAGATGTTATCACAAAGACTGTTAACAAGCGACTTGCAGTATATGACTCTGACATTGCAAGAATCACTATGGCCGTGGATTCAATTAGCCGATGCAATGATGAACTATATAAACAGATAGAAGCAAAACCAACAACAACCGTAACAGCAGTGTCTTCATCTGAACAAATTGCCGGCATGGGCGAGGATGGAAAACCTATAAAGACTACTGTCCAGAGTGTCAATAAGACCATTGTACCGAATCCTCGTATCGCACAAGCCCAAGGCAACGAAGAGCAAATAAAGATCTACACTGAGCAACTTGAACAGTTAAGATTAGATAAGAAGGACATTGACAAGACAACACGTGACGAAATCAATAGTCGTCCAACAGGGTTTATAGAAGAACTTGAAGCCACAATACGTGTAATATCACAAAGTTGGGTATCCCTAACTTTCTATCTGGTTATGTTTGCTTTCCTTATATTCTTAGAATTATTCGTACTCACAATCAAAATGGGAGAAAAGCCATGCAATTACGAGCTGATAGTAGAACATCAGTTAAGCCATAAGAGAACTATGCTCCATAACACAGAAGTATCATTAACCAATTAAATCATAGAATTATGTATAACAACAATAATATCAATATCACCCCAAAACTCATAAAGGGCGCAATATGGGGAGTGGCAGGAATCGTGCTTCTTATCGTTGCTATGGCCTTCATCCGTCCTTGGTACAATGTATGGTCGCAGGAAATGGAAGGTAAAGCAGAATTTGCTAAAGCTGAACAGAACCGTAAAATCAAAATTGAGGAGGCTAAAGCTAATCTGGAAGCCGAAAAACTAAACGCGCAGGCAGAAATTGAACGCGCTAAAGGAGCGGCGGAGGCTATACGAATTGAAAACGGCTCCATTACCCCAACCTATATTCAATATCTATGGGTGCGTCAGCAAGGAGACCTGAACAACAAGACCGTAATATATGTGCCAACGGAAACCAATCTTCCAATTCTTGAATCAACGAGAGCCTTGCAAAATCCACAAGAATAACAATAATTAAACAACAATCATATGTCACAAAAACAACATTACACAGGCTTGACCGATGCGGAAGTGTTGGAGAGCCGCAGAAAGAATGGGGTCAACGTTCTTACCCCTCCCGAAAAGGATCCGTGGTGGAAAGAGTTTCTCGACAAGTTCTCTGACCCGTTAATCATTATCCTGTTGGTTGCAGGTGTCCTCTCAATCGGAATCTCATTCTATGAATATTTCGGATTGGGCCAGGACTGGAAAGTATTCTTTGAGCCAATCGGCATTTTCGTTGCCATTGGTCTTGCAACGACACTCGCATTCATTTTTGAACAGCGGGCCAACAAGGCATTTCAAATCCTCAATCAGGTAAATGATGATGAGTTGGTGGAGGTGATGCGCAACGGAACCACAACAACAATTCCTCGCAAAGATGTTGTTGCCGGGGATATAGTCATCATCAATACAGGCGATGAAATCCCCGCAGACGGCGAACTTCTCGATGCCGTGACCCTCAGCATTGACGAATCAACCCTTACCGGAGAACCGCTTTGTGCCAAAACAACTGATCCGGCACACTTCGATAAAGATGCTACCTATCCTTCAAACCACGTTATGCGTGGCACAAAGGTAATGGAAGGGCATGGCGTTATGCGTGTTCTCAAAGTGGGTGATGCTACTGAAATGGGCAAAGTCTTTGAGGAAGCTCAAATTGATGATAGTGTCAAGACTCCCCTCAATGAGCAGCTTGATGGCCTTGCAGATTGGATTACCAATGTCAGCTATGGTTTCGCCGGTCTTATCATCGTTGGTCAGCTTATCCATTTCCTCGGTTGGAGTAATTGGCAAGCCTACACTCTGATTGTGCCTGTTGCACTATTCTTCTGGCTCGTTATCAAGAAATTTGAAGATTGGTCAAAAGCCAAGTGTATATTTACAATCGTTGGCTTCTTTATCATCTTCTTTGGGATGGTGATAGGTGCGTTCTCTATGGTTACACCTGAAGCAACAAGCGCCGACTGGTCACTCTTGCTCGCCCATACACTCAAAACTCTGATGGTTGCAGTTACGCTTATTGTGGTTGCCGTGCCTGAAGGTCTGCCGATGGCTGTTACTCTTTCGTTGGCATACAGTATGAGCCGAATGCTCAAGACCAACAACCTCGTGCGCAAGATGCACGCTTGCGAGACAATGGGAGCAACCACAGTTATCTGTACCGACAAAACCGGTACACTGACACAGAATCAGATGCAGGTCTATAAGACCAATTTCTTTGGTGAACCTTCAAATGAGGTTCTATATGAAGGTATTGCTGTAAACTCAACCGCTCAACTTGACCTCACAGGTGACAAACCAACCGTTCTTGGAAATCCAACAGAAGGCGCGTTGCTATTATGGCTGAAAGAACGCGGAGCGGATTATCAGCGACTTCGTACCAAAGCAAGCCGCATTGAAGAATTGCCATTCACTACTGAACGCAAATACATGGCAACAGTGGTTAAGTCAGCCACCGGCAAAAATATCCTCTACGTCAAAGGCGCACCCGAAATCGTTTTCGGAATGTGCAAAAATACATGTGGCGTAACCGATAGAGAGGTTAATGCACAACTTCTCGAATATCAGAATCAGGCCATGCGTACCCTCGGCTTCGCATATCAGGAACTTGGCGACAAGGATGTGACGATTGAAAATGGCAAAGTCGTTGCCACAAGCCTTACATTCCTCGGAATTGTGGCTATTTCCGATCCGGTTCGTATAGATGTTCCTAATGCCGTAAACGAGGTAATAGACGCAGGAATCAAGGTTAAGATTGTAACAGGCGATACCCCCGGAACAGCAAAGGAAATCGGACGTCAGATTGGTCTTTGGAATGATGAGACTGACACCGACCGCAATATCATCACTGGTGTTGAGTTCGCAGAACTTACGGATAGTCAACTCTGTGAACGTGTCGGAGATCTGAAGATTATTGCCCGCGCCCGCCCGATGGATAAGAAGCGGTTGGTTGAAGCGCTCCAAGCAAACAATGAGATTGTTGCCGTAACTGGTGACGGCACAAACGATGCACCTGCACTGAAAACGGCCCATGTCGGTCTTTCGATGGGCGACGGAACATCCGTTGCTAAAGAGGCCTCCGACATTACTATCATCGACAACTCATTCTCTTCGATTGGTCGTGCGGTGATGTGGGGACGCTCACTCTACAAAAACATCCAGCGTTTCCTGCTGTTCCAGCTCACAGTTAACGTGGCAGCCTGCTTCCTCGTGCTGTTCGGCTCATTCATGGGCACAGAGTCGCCGCTTACCGTAACACAGATGCTGTGGGTCAACCTGATTATGGATACCTTCGGAGCAATGGCTTTGGCATCTCTGCCCCCATCGGAAAGCGTGATGAATGAAAAACCTCGCCGTCGCGAAGCCTCTATCCTTTCCAGTTCCATGTTGTGGGAACTTTGCAGTGTGGGCTTCATATTCTTCGCGATTACTCTCGGATTCTACTGGTTATTTAACCATGCAACTATTACTTCCATTCCACAGATGTTCCACACCGTCATTGGAGCAGCACAGGAAATGACACCTTACGAGGCGACCCTACTGTTCTCAATTTTCGTATGGACTCACTTCTGGTATATGTTCAACGCCCGCAGCTTTGAAACCGGCGAAAGCGTTTTCAAACTCAAAATGAGCAGCGGATTCTGGACAATAGTCGCAATCATAGTCATCGGCCAGCTATTCATAACCGAAATCGCTTACGAATTCTTCAATGTAGAGCCCATGCTCCATACCCTTGACTGGAGCTTCAACCCCTCCGGTGCGCTCGATCTCCTCATCATCGTGGGAGCATCATCACTCGTTCTTTGGATTCGCGAAATCTACCGTCTCTTCAAATAGATCTGATATGAAAGCTCTTGCAATTTCAACCATGGTCGCGCTGTCTGTTATGGCAACAGGCTGTAACTCCAAACAAGCGACCGAGAGTAACAATCAAGAAACATCGGGTTCTACCGAATACTACGACACTTCTTCAGAGTCGTATTCTACGCCATCATATTCCGGGAGTTATTCCTCATGTGATGAAGTGGATGAGATGTATGACGGTGTAGCGGATGAGACTAAAGCAGAACTCCGCCAAGCATGTCGCGAGGCAGGTGCCGACTATGATGAGCTCTTCAACGATGCCGACATTGATAGGCAGGTTGAAGAACTCAAAGAGGAGACCCGTCAGGCACTTCGCGAATACGATTATTAAGACGAATACAGAAACCCGAAAGCACATCGGGGAATTACTTCCCGGTGTGCTTTCTTATAATCAACAAAATGCAATTACGACACGCTTCATGGAAAAACGAATGGAGTGACGACATCACCAGATTCGTAAAGGCACATGAAAATATGTATGAGACCGCCTTGGCCGAGATTTGTAACGGTCGGAAAGAGTCCCACTGGATTTGGTATATATTTCCCCAACTTCGAGGTTTGGGTCATACCTATAATTCCAATTATTATGGGATTACCAATCTTGAAGAGGCAAAAAATTATCTGGAGAATCCTCTTCTCAGTGACCACATGAACACTCTCCTTGCCATTCTATTGGCATCTGACGAAAACGATGCAAAGATTATATTTGGTGAATTGGATGCAGCAAAATTACGGTCATCCATGACGTTGTTTGATTCCGTTTGCCCTGACAACATCTTCAACCAAGTATTGTTAAAATTCTTTGCTGGGAAAAGAGACGGACGTACATTGCTTATGCTTCAATCACAATCGGACAATGAGAGAAAATAGAATCTTGCAACCAACAATATCATGAAACATATCCGCAAAATAATTTTCTGTTTATCGCTACTATTGTCGTGTCGTTTTGCATATGCCGAAAGCAGTTATGACATATCCGAATTCTACTCAGTAATCAAACCGACATCTGGCACGAAGGCTGTCGGCAGATATGATAAGGTCGTTGACGTTGAATATATCCTATCACCAACAAAGGTGGACAAGGGCAAGTATGTGGTTGAGGTAAAGAAAATTGGGGACAATCTCTATCAAGTAAAAGACACTGATCTATGTATTGAAACCCGCTATTGTCACGAATGGGCATCATTCTCAGAGAAAGTTGTTCTGATAATAGAATCCAACTACGGTTATACAAAAGGCAAAATCATATTTGATTAGATCTATTAGCTATGGCTACAATCAGCAGTTTATATATTATCGGGAACGGATTTGATTTACATCATGGAATAAATAGTTCCTATGGAAATTTCCGAGAATGGCTGTCCGAAAATGATTGCGATTTACTCTATCAGTTTGATAAAATTTATGGTGATTGTGATTCTGATTGGTGGAAAGACTTTGAAAACCAATTGGCATCCCTAAATGCTATAGAATATAGTGGAGGTATTGCTTTCGAGAATCAGCCAGATTTGATGTCTGAACACTGCGATAGGACTTGGAATGATGCTCAGATCGCAGTCGAACAGGAATTAGAGGGACTTTTCTGTTCTCTTAGACAAGATTTCCATAATTGGATTATTCAACTGAATACACCGGTATATGCCAGAAAAATAAAATTGGAGGCTAAAGAGGCTCTCTTTGTAAATTTCAACTACACTCTAACGCTGGAAAATTTATATAATATCAATCCTAAACACATTTTACACATTCATGGTTGTGTTGATTATGACGAGGAGTTTATTTTAGGGCATGGGAAAAGTTTTGATGAACTCCAACAACTGAACAGTATTGAATTGCCCAAACCTCCAGAAGACATATCTTCGGATGAGCTTGCTCAATTTTATGAGGATAACGCAGTAGGACAAGAACTCCATGAACAACTTGCACTGGACGCGGCTATCAGTGGTGTTGCCGCACAAAGGAAACCTGTTGATACGCTCTTACATAGGTTCGCTGATTTTATAGGGACAATGGATGAAGTAAAAAATATTTGTATATATGGTTTATCCTTATCAGATGTAGATGTGCCATATATACAATATTTAGCATTAAAGTTCAAAGATGCACAATGGCAATTTAGTGACTTTAAGAATCAGAATCTTCAAAAGATAAACTCATTTTGTGAGAGTAATGAAATTACGGATTACAGAGTAGTAAATTTAGAGGATATCATGCAAGTACACCAGTTGTGTATTCCATTTGAAGAATTTGAGTGATTATATATAACAACGATTGGCAAGAATGTTTAGCAAACGTCCAAATCTCTATCCAAGAGTTACTTATTCAAAATGCAAAGTTAGTCAATATCCTGAATAATAACGCCGTTTGTAACAGCATTATTTCATTTTGAAACGAAAATAGAAACGCCATAGGTAGAGTTTGTTTAGCAAACGCTCTCAGCCTATGGCGATATTTTATTGATTTAGACGATTTTGTTTGCCATCACAATCTCTTGGATAGAGATAATGGCAAACAAGAACTTGAATAAGGCTAAGGAAGCCAAGAAAGATGAGTTTTATACTCAACTTGAAGACATAAACAATGAGCTGCGCCATTACCGCGAACACTTTCGTGGTAAGACAGTGCTGTGCAACTGCGATGATCCTCGTGTCAGCAATTTCTTCAAATATTTTGGAGAGACCGGAGCATGCTGGGACAGCATGGGAGGCATAAAACAGTGCCGAAATCTGCATTTTAGAGCCGGAAGGCAGGATTGATTATCAGCTAATTGCGTCCTGAGTTCGGGGTCGACAGGCGTAAAAACCGGAGCATGCTGGGACAAATGGCCGAAAGCACGCCGCGCCGCGCAGAAAACCGGAGCATGCTGGGACAGTCGCTCTGACGCAAGTCTCTGGCTGTCGGGCGCCTGGCGCAAAAAACCGGAGCATGCTGGGACACTTTTGATGATTTTCAGCTATATTCCCATAAATAAGGAATATAGCCATGGCAACACAACCGATAAGCATGAATATCATCAAGCAGGTGCTGATACGCCTGTCGCAAAAGGAATCGATCCGTTCAATTGCTTCAGCGCTCCATATCAGCAAGAACACAGTCAGCCGCTACAAGTCGATAGCTGAGGCGGACCCTCTTACGACACGCGAACTTATAGCGCTGGAGGACACGGTTCTGAACCACCGTTTCAACGGGGGCAGCCCGGCGTATTGCGATGAGCGGATGGAAGTTCTGAAGGAACTTCTGCCCGCTTTGGAGAAAGAACTGAAAAAACCGCATGTCACATCGCAGCTGTTATGGGAGGAATACCGCAGAGATCACCCCGACGGCTACAGCCTGTCGCAGTTCCGCTATCACATATCCCAGCATATGAAAGCGGTCACTCCCTCGACGTTACTTCGCGACCTGTATCAGCCGGGACAGAAGATGCTGATTGACTTTGCCGGGGACCGTCTGTCGTATATTGACACTGACACAGGGGAGGAGGTGTTTGTGGAGACGTATGTGGCCATAATGCCGTACTCGGGCATGACTTTTGTCATGTGCGTGCGGTCACAGGGGATAGAGCAGTTTCTGATGGCCACGGTCAGGGCTCTGGAGTTTTTCGGAGGTGTCCCGAAGATACTGGTGCCTGACAATCTGAAATCGGCGGTCAAGAAGGCCGATTCCTACGAACCTGACCTGACTACAGGCATGAACGACCTTGCCAACCACTATCTGTGTGTGGCACAGCCCGCGAGAGTTCGCAAGCCCAAGGACAAGGCTCTGGTCGAGGATGCCGTCAACAAGGCCTACCGTCATATCTACGCCCCGCTGCGCAACCGCATCTTCCACTCTCTGGAAGAACTAAACGAGGCAGTCGCTGAGCTTGTCGACCGCTATAACCAGAAGCGGCTGACCGGCTGCGATTACTCGCGGCGTGAGTGCTTCCTGGCCTCCGAGAAACCGATGCTGGCTCCGCTACCGCAGGCTCCGTTCGAGTTCAAACGCCGCGCCACACTGAAGGTGGCCCCGAACAGCTTCATCACCTTCGGGGCGAACCGCAACTCATACTCCGTGCCTTACCGTCTGATCGGGCAGCAGGTGGATGTCACCTTCACAGCCACGCAGGTACGCGTATATCACTCGGGAGAATGCGTGGCCACACACATGCGCTCATACCGCCGCAACGACTACACCTATGTCGAGGAGCACCTTCCTCCAAAATCAAGGGAATACCGCGCATACAGCGCCGAGTACTTCATATCCAAAGCCGAACGCATCAGCCCCGAGTTCAAGACAATAATAGAGGCCATATTCGCCGGAGGACAGCCCGAACAGGTATACTTCCGCACTGCCCAGGGCTTCTTCAGTCTCCAACGCGACAGCGACCCGGCCCTGTTCCGTCAGGCATGTACCATAGCCGTCTGCCACGGCAATCTGCGCTACAGGTTCGTCAAGGCTCTCATCAAGACACAATGCGAGGGCTTCCGTGAGAACGCCGATGAACTGACGCCTCCCGGAAATCACTCCAACATCCGCGGAAAAGCGGCTTTCGCATAATAATCCACCATTTACATAAAAACAACACAATCAATGGAAAGAATCCTTTCTGAACTCCGACAGATGCGCCTTCCGGGAATGGCGCAGACATGGCAGAGCCTGATGGAAACACGTCAGGCAACTTCACTCAACATCGTGGACGGACTCCGTCTTCTCCTTCAGGGAGAACACGACATGCGCCGGGCAAACCGGAATGCCCGGCTTCTCAAAAACGCCCGGTTCCGCTATCAGGTGTCAGTCGACGAACTCGCATACGACTCTGCGCGTGGTCTTGACAAAGCATACATCACCCAGATGTGTGCCGGCGAATACATCAGGCGCGGCATTCCTGTGATCATAACCGGAGCCACCGGCACGGGCAAAAGCTGGCTCGCATCGGCCCTCGGACATCATGCCTGCATATCCGGCTTCAAGACCCGCTACTGGAGCATCCTCAAACTCATGGAAGACCTCGCCATGGCAAGAGTCGAGCGTCAGACCAAGAGGCTCTTCGAGAAGATAGCCTCTTACGACCTGATCATAATCGACGACTTCGGAATCAAGAAACTCAACAACGAGCAGATACTCGACCTTATGGAGATCATCGAGGACCGCCACGGCCGCAAGGCGACAATCATAGCCTCGCAAATCCCCGTCTCCGACTGGTACGACTGTCTGGAGACAAACACCACCGCCGCCGACGCCATACTCGACCGGATGGTGCACTCAGCGATACGTTTTGAGCTAAAAGGCGACAGTCTCAGAAAAAATCATTAACTTTGCAGCATCAAAAGTGTCCCAGTCTGCTCCGGCGCACTGTCCCAGTCTGCTCCGGTTTTTCCACCTACCTATTCGTCCAGTTTCAAAATAATTGTATAATTATGAAGATCAATATTCTCTTTACAGCTTTAGCCTTTATAGTATCTTCTTTTGTGCCTATGCTTGCCCAGCATTACACGGAAATCTCTATCGTACCCGATAATGAATATGTGGATGAAGTTCCAGATAAACAGCCGGAATATCCCGGTGGTATAAATGCGCTGATGAGATTCCTTTCACAGAATCTTGTGTATCCTCAGGAGGCGATGGCCAATAACCTCCAAGACAAGGTAATTGTAAAGTTTATTGTTAACACAAAAGGCGATGTTGAATATCCTGAGATAATGTCGGGCAAATATCCTGTTCTTAATCAAGAGGCGCTCCGTGTTGTGTCACTCCTGAAAGGTTTTAAACCCGGAGAAAAGAACGGGGAGGCAGTAAAGACGTGGTTTACTCTCCCTATAAACTTCAAATTGAACTCTGAGCAGGATGAAGATGATGATTACTTCGATGCTGTGCCTATTGATTCTATCGGCTATCAAGAGATGATGGATTTAGGGCTGAAGGCTCAATCAGAAAATAATCTGCCTCATGCCACCGCATACTTCAAAGAGGCTTTCCACATCAATCCGTATTCCATTGGCCCATTGGAGCGTATTGTAAAAATGAACAATGCCAATCAGAAATCTGCTGATAACTATGCTATCTATGAATTTGGCATTGATGAACTCACTCGATGGAACAAGCTAAACGGGACTGGAGCCAGTGCAGCATTTCCTATGGAATGGTTGGCCGAACAGATGAATTTAATTGACCCGGATGATCTTTATCCGCACTTCGCATTGTTATGGACATACCTTGAAATGCCAACTCCGACACTTCGTGAACGTGCGAATACGTTAATGGACAAACTTATTCCAATTAGTGAGAAACGTCAACTCTGGGATCAATACGGCCATATGATGTCACTTAAGATTTTTTTCTTGACTGATTTCAATGAAATTGTGAAATTGTATGAGCCTAATGTAAAGAAACTGGCGAAATCTCCTCAAGGTGCTGGTGCATTAGCAATGCTCAGTCAAGTATATGGAGAAAAACTCGGTAATTCAGAGAAAGCTGCAAAGTATATGAAAATGGCTGAAGATGCTGACCCGAAAAGGGTCGAACTTCCAAAATGGATTGAATAACGCTGTCTACGGATTTTATGCAAACAGATTATATGATATGCGTTTTCAGGAATCTGGGGAAATAATGACTATGGCAGAGATTATATCGTTCATCACACTGAATACATATAGCAACAACAGGAGTTGAATAATATCAAAACCGTAAAATATCAGATCGATGAGATATTTACCAATAATTTTAGTCTCGACGATTCTGGCATCATGTCAAGTATCGTCAACTAAGGCTGTAAATGAGCAAAAGGAAATAATTGAAGATTCTGTGCCTGACACACTTGTAACTGTGTCGAATATGGAAATAGATTCCATGCCATTCATCATGTTAAAGATGAACAATGAGACTGCTTATATTTCAATGGTGGACTCCGTTATACCTTCTGAAACTGATTCGACAATAGGATTGTGTGTTGAGGCGGCTTTTACGGGAGAGTTACTTAAAGAGTTCAAAACAACGAACATCGGTGGTGATTACGTTATTGATGGTGTCTTCCATAAAGGGTACAAGTGTAAGGCGAATACCGGATTCCTTTACGCTGACAAGAAAATCTACACCATATCATCTTCTCAACATTGTGATGAATGGATTGCCAAAGCACAGGAAAATGGAGGCACCCTCTTCCAACAAATTCTAATGGTACAGAACGGAAAGAACGTTTATAAGGGAACGCCCATTAAGCAGGCAACCCCCAATATATATAGGAGTGCATGTATTTTGAATGACGGTAGTTTTGCTGTTATCCAATCGACAAAAGCATTACCATTAAACGATTTCATCAACTCTCTGATAGAAATGGGCGTTAGCGATGCTCTCTATCTTGATATGGGTAGAGGCTGGAACTATGGTTGGTATCGCGAGAATACTGAGTCTCCCGCCATTAAACTCTTCGATTATAAATCTACTTATCAAACCAACTGGCTTTTCATAAAGGCTAAGCGATGAAAATCCAACGAATAATGAAACCTAAATTTTTAATCTATCGGGCTCTGATAGTTTCAGTTGTAATTGTTGCTTTTGCTCAAATTTCTTTATTGGGATGCGAAAAGGCTCACAATAATCCTATAGCCAACAAAGATATTCTTGCAGAAAACGATAGCGTTCAAATTCTTTGTGAAGTAGTTGACTCTGCCAAAGATGAATTTGACGTGCCGATAATTGCTCTATGGATACACAATAAATCAGACGGTTCTGAAAAGAAGCTTCTGCAAACAGTGAGACCCGACTGGCATTGCTGGTATATGAGCGATGGAGACCAGTGGATTGATGTTCCGATTGATTCTATCACAGCCATATCCAGAGCTTACATTATCAATGATAATCCCCTCCAACTCATCGTGGAGGGAGTCCCGGATTGTCGTAATGAATTCTCTCACTTCATTGACGTGGACAGGCATACAGCAAAATACATTCCGGCTAATAGCGGATTGCTTGGCCGTACAGAAGAAGGATATTTGATTTTCCGCTCATACAGATATGTCTCTAACCCTGACATTGCCGGTCGCTATACTTTCCTTCAAGTCTTTGACGAAGACGGCGTAATGGTCGATTCCCTTGACCTTGAACACGTAATCCTTGAAAAATACAATTCTCCGTATGCTAAAAAATAAGATTGCTAAAAGAATTGCGTGGGCTTCAGGTGCTCTTATTGCCTCGTTGGTAATAGTCATGGTTGTATGCGACCGAATGGTTAATCATGCCGCTAAGGATCGGCTTTATGATTCAGTGGAGGATATGCCACATCGTAAGGTCGGGCTTGTGCTTGGCACTTCGCCCATATCTACATGGAATGGGCGAAGGAACTATTACTTTGATCATCGTATAAAAGCGGCCGCAGACCTATATAACACCGGTAAAGTTGATTGGCTTGTAGTCAGTGGTGGCGATTATCGCAATACAGAGAACGGATATGATGAGCCGGTGGCTATGCGTGATTCTCTGATAAAGCAGGGAGTCGATTCAATCCACATAGTTCTTGACTATGACGGCACTCGCACACTTAACTCAATAGCTAAGATGCGTGATGTGTATCGGCTGGACTCAATCGTAATAATTTCGCAAGAATACCATAACGAGCGTGCCTTGTATCAATCCAAACATCTTGGAATAGATGCAATCGGATATAATGCCAAGACCCCCGGTCGTCGTACATCATGGTGGCGTAATCGTGGGCGTGAGGTCCTTGCCCGCGTAAAACTTTTCATTGATATTGTCAGAGATGTGCAACCCGACATCAAGGAGTCAATGGTCAGTGATTTTACTGAGTCAAAACTGGAGTTCTTGTCAGAATCACATATACAAACAGAATATGGAGATTTAATTTGCCTGAAGCCAGATATGAGTCGCTTAACTATGGATATGATTTGCGGTGAGATACCCTCAGCCGACAACGATTCTATCGTTTTGGCTTTTGCAGGAGCTTTCACCGGGTCAACATCAGGCAAAGGACACATCAATATAGCCGGGAACCATGTTTCGGGAGGCAAGATATATAGAGGTTATCGTTGCAAGCGAAACACCGGTGCTTTCACATGGTCACCACTTTCCGGCCCTCAGTTCTTCTATGACGATTATCAATCAGCAATGGAAAAGGCAGCAAGAGAAGGTGGAATGGGCTTTGCACAGGAAATGATGATACACCATTGTAAAGGTGTGAAGACGGCTCGAAAATTGGGCAACAAGAACGTTTTCCGTGCCCTATGCCTCAACAAAGAAAACCAGTTGGCTCTATATGAGAGTCTCGGCATTGTCACCTTCGGCAACTTCATCAACGCCTTACTCTCACAAGGTGTAAAAGAGGCTCTTTACACCGACATGGGGCAAGGTTGGAACTACTGCTTCTATCGCCTTAATGCAGATGAGTCCTCCCCCAAATACCTTCACAATAAACCGCTCCCTTACGCCTCAAATTTTGTTGTATTGAAAGTAAAACAGTAATATCTTGTCACTTGAAAAAGACTCTGTATGGCACAAATTCTAAGTAAAATAAAATGTTGGATACTCAGACATAAAATTTTGCTTGTCAGTATGGTTGTACTTGTGCTGATTAAAGTGGCATGGGTAGTTTGGGGTTGTTGGAGCATTGGAAGCCAACAGAAAGAGAAAAATGATATTCTTCAGCGAAAGAATTGGCTCGTAGATAAAATTGTCGTTGAGCCTCGACAGTTGTTGAAGGAAATGCCGGGAGGATTGGGACTGCAATTTCAAGGCGAATGGGCATTGTATTCCTGCTCTATGTTTTCAAAGGCTTTTTCTAACATTTCGATTCTTTATCCCGAAACCAAACAGGAATCAATAAATACAATAGATAGCCTCATTCAGATAGTTAAATCTCCGGAACTGAGACTATATGACAAGATGCGTTGGGGAGAAGATCCGTTAGATTCGATTGCCGGAGATAAGAGCCATATATCATATCTGAGCCATTTGGCATGGATGATAGGCAACTATCGCAAAATCGGCGGAGGTGATAATTACAACGCGCTCCATGACTCACTTTGTAAAGCGATGAATCGCCGGATACTGGAGTCTGAATGTATGAATCTTCCTACATATCCCGGTGAGGACATATACATACCCGATATGCTCGTTGCCATTGTAGCGCTCACAGATTATGCCCAGCTAAACAATGGGAAATACCAAAACACCGTCAACCGTTGGATTCAACGGGCTAAATCGGAATGGATTGACAGCGAAACAGGGTTGCTCCGCTCTTTTCTCCCTCTTGATGGTAACACCTCTGTACTGTCACCAATCAAGGGATCCTATTCAACTCTCAACACATATTACCTCACGCAGATAGACTCGGAATTTGCTAAAGAGCAATACTCACATCTCAAAGAAGCTTTTCTGAAAGATTCATGGCTGACCGGATTCAAGGAATATCCCGATGGCAGTGGCTTTCTTGGAATGGATATGGATGCCGGGCCTATAATCTTCGGGCTTAGTCCGTCAGGCACAGCCTTCGGCATAGGCTGTGCCACATATTTCAACGACACTGACCTACGAAAACATCTGCTAAAAACCGCTGAAATCGCAGGTCATACAGTATCATGGAATGGTAAGCGACGCTATCTTCTCGCCAATATAGCCTTAGTCGGAGAAACCATAACCCTTGCAATGCGAACAAATTGTATAAAATAAATCTTTTAATCTACCGATACATGAGCTTTTTAGCAACAATTGTATATATCATATTAGGTTTCATTATTATTGCGATAGTATTCATCTGCATTATAGTTTTAATGATGTACTGCGTAGCTTCAGGTATTGCATACAAAAAAGAAACTGAAATTTCTGCATGGGATTATTGGGAAACTCATAAGAGTAAATCATGGACTGAACTGTCAGGCGAAGAAAAAGAAAAGATGTTGATTGCAAACCTTATAATTGCAGATGATGTAGGAGCCGTAGTAACTAAAGAAAAGCTCACTATTATGTTGGAGGAACAATTGCCAATTTCAGAACCTCATGTTGGATTAAGTTATCCGATGGATTACTAATGGTATTCGCCGCCTCTAAAGGCGGCCGAAATTTTTGGAAATTTTGAGAGTAAATCAGCGGTGCAACTCTTCACAGGGCTGCACCGCTTTGGCGTATATTACGACTATTGGCTATTTTTTCTTGGCGAGCCATTCGTCTCGCTTCTGTCGGCACTCTTTAAGGGTGGGTGCTACCACGGAGAATAGTTCGCCATACTCGGTACGATAATCATACATAATTTGTTCCACTCGTTCACCTCTATGAGTATAGTAGAAGGCTTCGTATTGCTCTTGACCTCTCTGCGTGGTCGATATTCCGTTTTGTGTCATGTGTGTCATAGCTGGTGGGGTATTGTGACCTCCACCGGTGCGGTGGAGGTCGGATTAAACTTATGCTCTCTTTCTCTCGGCTATCATCTTGATATTGTCGCTGATGATTTGGGCAATGCGGTCTTGATATTGGCAGACCTTGTTGGCAAATGCCCTGCATTGAATGATTGAGTAGTCTTTGAGGGAGATTTCAATCGTGGCGATTGTCTTGTCCTTGATTTTGGCGGTGAATACCAATGTGTTCTCTTTGAGGTAGTAGGATGATGAACCTACGCAGATGTGCTGACGGCTTCCCTCATCGTAATACTCGGCTACGGAGTTGAGGGTATGGACAACGATTTCTCCGTCTGTCATCACCAATCCGGTGTATCTGCCTTTGAGTTCCTCAAACTTGGCTTCATCTTCCTCCGCTCTCTTGCGGTCTTTCTCTCTCTGCTCCTTGATACGCTGACGTTCAGCCTTTGCCACATATTCATCGTGTACGGCTTTAAGGTCTTTTGGCGCTACCAACGTGGGGGAATGGAGGTCTCTGCCCATTCTATCCAACATCTTGATGTAGTCAAACCACATCTGCGGGTCGTCAATCTTGTAACCTGCCCTGCGTGCCACCTTGATTGTGTCCCAATATTTGTCAACCTCTTTAGGGTGGTGGCAGAGGTAGCGGAACAACCCTCCCTCTCCGGCTTTCATCAGAGTTTCAGCCTTGGGGTTGGTGAGCAACTGCTGAAACATAGTCACGGGGTGAGCGCCATAGGCATACGTTGTGTATCCGTTGCGCTTGATTGTGTCAGTCACCTTGATTCGGGGATATACCCATTGGTTGGCGATGTGCCAAAATGCGTCATTGTCGTGTCTGATTTCCAATGGAGAGCCGAAAGCGAATGAGTCAATGTAGTGACCTAATGTGCGCTGAAGCCCTACAACTGTGGTGTGTCCGTGCTTGTCAATCCAATAGGAGCCGATTTCAACAAAGCCGGGATTTGCCTTCATACCCTTGCGGAACTCCACAATCATCAGAAACATTCGGATTACTTGAAAACCCTTGACTGCGGTGATGATGTTGAAGTATGACCTCTCCCTTACAACTCGCTGAGTGGTAGCCTTGACCTCAACCTTTGCGCCACAATGTGGGCAACGGCACATTCCTTCCTCGGCTTCCCACTCGTGACCGCATATCAGACATACGGCTTTCCCTTTCTTGAATTTAAGGGCATAGTTGTCAATTGTATGGGTCAGTGCCCACTGCTTTTGGGCGGTGGTGAGTGGGCGAAGCTGCCCACTCATTGCCAATATCTGCTCTTGCTTCTTGTTTCTCGGTTTCATAGTCGTATGCTTTAGAAGTCATCTCCGAAGAGATTGGGTTGAACATTGATTTCTTCACCTGCTTTCGGTGCGGTGGTGTGCTTGGGTGCGGTTGCCTTCGGCTGGTTCTGTCTGCGGAGTTCTCGGAGTTGTTCCTCCTTGTACTGCTCCAGAGCCTGTTCCTTTGCTTCGGCTCTCTCGGTATCGGTGAGTTCCTTTGCGACCGCTATCTTGCAGTTGACATTGGGGACATCCTCCAAATTCTCATCGTAATAGTGAAGGATTAGAGAGAACACGCTATCCGAGTCCATAATGGTGAGTCCGCTTTTCTGCACCTCGTGAGCCACATAGTTCAGAGCCTTTTCCAATGATTTGGCCGGATTTGCATATTTGATAGCGAGGATAGGGTCGCTTGCGCAACGCTCCTCCATATAGTTACGGACAACATCCATAACTGCGTTTGATGATTTCATTTCGTTTGCCATAGTCGTATATATTTTAGAATGTTAATACAACGTATATCATTGCGATAAGGGTCAGTATGCTGATGAGCCACCCGATACCTCTTATCATCGGTTTCACTACCACCCAAAGGACAATCCCGATTATCATTCCGAGTATTATCCCGACCACCTTAGTCAGCCGTCTTAATGCGGTATGAGCTGGTGATGGTGTGAAGCTCGTATTTCTAATATGTCGGTTATTCTGTGTCATAAGGCGATATTTTTTTATTTGATTTTCCGCTTAATGCGTCTAATCACTGTTTGAAGTATGTTCGCTCGTTTACTATCCCTGCGTGACGGGGAAATAGCGGGCTGTTCGCCGACGGCAGAAAAATACTACCCGTAGGGCTGGAGATTTTTCTGACAGGCGGCAAAAGAATAGCCCGTTCCCGGCACGTTATTCCATCACGAGCGAATATGCTTTCCAACAGTTGATTGCATTATGTTGAAATTGCCGAATAAACATAGAGCCGAAGTGCCTCTTTGGAGACACAGAATAACCGACATACGGAAATGTTTTTTCTAAAATCAGTCGAAGTGTTACCTACATGAAATTTGAAATGCCACACTCCCGGAAAGGCGAATGTATGCGACGGAATCAGGAAATGGAGGCTTGCCGTAATATACGGAGGCCGTCACGTTCTTTCGCATCGTGGAGTGCAGACAACGGAAGAGTGGCGCGACGGCTAAAAGAAACAAGCAATGGAGCGGGCGTTAAGAATACGGAGTTGCGGATAAGCAAGAGCAGGATTGGCGAAGCTCCGGCTCCGGCGTTCAGCAACTCGGTGTTTAGCCCGCTCTTAACATTTGGTAATGCGGTCTGCGGTAGAGCAGCCTCCGGCAAACGCCGCTGACGGCATTGCCATTACCTGACAATGCTTCGCTATGCGATGACAAGCTCAGCCGTCACGCCTCTCTGGAGTTTACATTGCTGAAAATCGCATCTGAATAAAGCATCTACCAGATTTAGCCTTGATTTTCTTGGAAACGCCAAAAATTATAGCTAATTTTGCAGTCAGCCTGTAATATAGGCTTAAATTTTAGATAAAACACAAAATGATACGCGAATTCTGGACTGAAAACTACCTGTCAATTCGGGAACGCCAAACGATGAACTTCGAGACGGACGGCGATGATGAAAACTGGATGAGTGCCGAAATCTCAAAAGGAGTTCATCTTGGCCGTGTGGGAATAATATTCGGAGCCAACGCTTCGGGCAAATCGAATATGCTCAAAGCGATGCAGAATGCTTTTGAACTTATGTTCATTGACCGTAAGGATCGAAATGAAAGAGTACATTCTGAAATGCCTTTTGCTTTGATCAAGAATCAGCCGACAAAGATGTTCGTGTCTTTTTATGCCGACGGTATCAGATATGATTATATGATTTCATATCTCGAAAGCCATATCATCAGAGAGGAATTGAATTACTATCCCAATAAGAGCAAGTCTCTGTTTTATGAACGCGAGTTTGCCGGTGAAGACAGACAATGCGAGATTAAATTTGGAACAAGCATCGGGATAAAGGCGAAGACCCTCCGGGTTCTGAAAGAGCATACTCTCAACAATCATTCGGTCCTCTCTACGTATGGAAAAGTGTCCTTGCCGGAAGACGCATGTAAGATTGCGGCACTGTACAATTGGATTAAGTCCCATGTACATGGAGTCAGCAATGACGGTGAAAGCCTCGTCTCTCTTTTGAAGGAAGTAAGTCAGGATGAGAAAAAGAAAGAATTCTTCATACAGATGTTGAAAAAGGCTGATTTCAATATTTCAAATTTCAGCGTCATATCGGATGGTGTCGAAAATCATGTGGAATTTGTAAATACATCAGATGAAGGTAACTTCATGTTGCCTCTCTCCACACAGTCTGCCGGAACAATTAAATATCTGGTTGATCTTAACTATCTGTATAATGCCATAACCGGAGACCATATCTATATGCTTGACGAATTAGGCGAGGATTTGCATTATGATCTGCTACTGTATTATATTCAGGTCTTCCTTGCCAATTCGTGCCAATCGCAGTTGTTTTTCACAACACAGGAGATGACATTGCTTTCAGAAGATCAGTTTAATGAAAACCGTCAATCAGTGTGGTTCGTAGAGAAGTCATCTGAAACGGCGGCATCTGAATATACCCGCGCTGACAAACTCGGCCTCCGCAGGGAACACTCACTCTACAATTCCTATCGTATCGGTCGGTTTGGGTCAAAACCTGTGTTGGGTTCGCCGTTCATCTTAAATCAGGAATGAGCCATGCCAAAAGTAAGGAAACAAACCACTGTGATTATCGGCGAAGGCCCTACGGAGTTCTTCTATCTCAATTCATTGAAGGATGAGTTCCGCCAGTTACAGAGCATCAAACCGGACACTCCGAAGAATACGAGCCTGCGTGAATTGGAACGCTCGATTGAATCTGCAATAGCAATCGGATATGACAGGATTTTTTGTCTTATCGACATGGACAATAAGAAGAAAGACCCGACAAGTTGGGCAGCCTATTCTGAATTGAAACGGAAATATCATGGCAAGAAGGTCCACAATGAGAAAAAGGGGCTCAATTATGAAGTCCGTTTCTTTGAGACTGACCGCTGCACTGAACTGTTCTTCCTTTATTATTTCAGATATACGGGACAAAATTATGCCGATTCAAAAAGCATAGAGGACGAGCTTTGCCGGATATGTGGATATGAAAAAACTCAACGGTTTTTCAGGACACATCCATTGCATCAATATTTCCAGAAGAAAGGCGGTGATTGGGTAAGGGCGATTGAGAATGCCCTGAAATCTGAGAAATGCCTGATTGACGGAGAACGGGATTATACCTATTCCGAAATAGGCTCAATGTTCAAAGAGCTGGGAATTGTCTGATTTTGTCAGTATAGTATGAAGTGTGTTCGCTCGTCAACACCACGGCACGATGGGGAAAAAGCATGGCTATCACAATAACTTAATTTCGGCAATAAGCAAGGTTCTATTGCCGAAATTAAGGAGGAGCGTGTTATTCCGAATTAATTCATATACCTTGCAGTGTTCAATGACATTGAACACCACGGTGTATTATAACTGGGATTGATGTAAAATGTGTCCCTGTTAAAAAAATGAATCCTGATATATTTGTAAAATTAGATTATTCTCCGCAATTTTGCATTATTCTCCAACACTCGGAGAATAATGCAAAATATCGTAGAACATGAAGGAGATAACAATCGCCGGACAGCAGATAGAGCTTCGGAATCTATCCAAGCAAGACCAAAAAGGTCTGTGGCTTGAACTCATTGCAAATTTCAAGATGATGCAGTTTGATTTCAATGGGCAGGTTATGCTTTTGCTTGTGGCCAAAGGTGAAATGGATTATACCAATGTGCAGCGTCGTAAGATTTCGGAAAGAATTGAAAGCATCAAGCATATTCCGGCTGTATTTTACTTTGACAATTTATTGACTTATGAGCGTGACCGATTAGTGGAGCAAGGAGTGTATTTTATCGTAGCCGATAAATTTGCATTTGTGCCTACCTTGATTATCAACAGGCTGTCAACAAAAAGTGAGATTAAAGAATTGTTTTATCCGTCAACACAATATATTCTTCTTTATCATCTACAGATCGAGAGCCTTGACGGTTTGTCGCTTAAAGAGTTGGAGGATAAAGTACCTTATAAATATAAGACAATCGCCAAATCCATAAAGCAACTTGAAGCATTGGGATTGGTTAGTCTGGAAGGCAGCAGGAATAAGAAACTTGTGTTTGAACTGTCAGGGAAAGAACTTTGGGATAAGGCGTCAACCAATCTAATTGATCCAATCAAAAGCATAGAATACACATCAGATGTATTTCCCGAAGGAGATATTGGCGGAATCTCGGCTCTGTCGCATTACTCAATGCTCGCCCCGGAGGATGTCCCGACAAGAGTTTTGACTGCGGAGTGGGTGCGTGAACATAAATACTCCATACCCGAATTGCACTCTTTTGAAGATACACAGCGCATCGAGATATGGAAGTATCCGCCGTCAGGCACTTCCGGCTATGTGGATAAATTGTCATTGTTCCTGACATTGAAAGATGATAACGACCCACGGGTTGAGAAAGAAATTGCAATAATGATGAATAAAATAAAATGGTAGGAGGACTTGAAAAATTCAGGGAAGCGTTTGCCGACTTCTCTGACAACTTTGTGATTATCGGAGACACAGCCTGCGATGAAGTCCTTTCCGAACATCCCTCAAACGAGCACTGAGATTCCAAGAGAGACAAGATAATTGAGATTTGACAGCAGTATAACGGCTAATATGCTGATTCCGATTGCAGAAACTTTAACATTTAGGATAGCGTGTACATCGCGGAAAATGATTAAATTTGCACTATCGGATGAAAAATGACGAAGAACATTGAAACACTGTCGTGTGCGTAACGTGTACACCACAGGAAGAGCAATGCCAACAACTTGATTATCAATGCAAAGTATAAGATTCGCCAACCCCAGGCGGATCACAGAAGGGTCACAATTATGTGGCCCTTTTTTCATGCCTGTAAGTGACTGATGTGCAAGTGTTAGCAATTTTATAAAATCTTGATTTAGAAAGATTTAGCACAAACAATAATTCCTGCCGATAGCCAAAGTTAGCATTTGTTAGTTCGGAATTAGCACATTATCTTTGGTACAAATTTCGTGGATGTACCACAAAAAAGTACCACAAATGTACCAGCTTTTCCATCAAATATCAGCCATTGTCTCCTGCCCCGGTCTTGCCATAGCGACCGGAGCCTGTTCAGAGTGCCAACTCTCTGATATTTGCTATTTTGTGCTAAATGTTTCCAAAAGATTCGGGGCGTGCAACAGCCTCGTTGCCGTATGCGTTGGAATGGTATGTGGTACACGTGTGGTACATTTCCCGGAATTTGTGGTACACGCTTTTTCGTGTACCACATCACGAGAAATTTTAATGTATCATTCTTAAAATCTTTTACTTATGGCAGGAATACCACAGATTAAGATTGTTTTCGACCGCCGCAAGAAGGCATCGGCCGTCAACCCCGGCACCGTTGAGATTGAGGTGTCGTACAACCGTGAGCGCGTCCGTCTCTCCACCGGCGTCGCTGTCCTAAAACAGCAGTGGAGCGGCAAGGAGGTAGTCAACCACCCTCAGGCCGACCATCTGAACGAACAGATACGCCGTGTCTATGACGGTATCCATGAGAAGATGTCGTCCATAGCTTCGACAAAGGGCGAATACGACCTGTCGCTTCTCAAAAAGGTCAAGAAAACAAAGTTGCAGGGTTCGTCGGCAAGTTTCCTCGACTGGCTGGAGGAACGTATCGACATGCGCCCTGTCACGGAGTCAACACGCAAGCAGCACAAGGTCATGCTCAACTGCCTGCGCGACTTCGGGCTGATACGCTTTTTCAGCGACCTCACCCCGAAGAATATCAGACTATGGGACGATTTCATACGCAAGCGTGTGACAGCCCAGGCATCGGTTCATGGCTATCACAAACGCCTCAAGCCCTATATCGTGGAGGCGATACAGTTTGAGAAGCTGGAGTCCAACCCCTACGACGGCATGAGGATTTCCCGAGGAAAGTCGGAGGGTATAAAATTCCTTACCGAAGAGGAACGTGACCGTGTGGAAGCCCTCGAACTCTACGGCATGACGGAGAAAGTGCGCGATATGTTCATTTTCTCGTGCTACACGGGGCTGGCATACTCCGACCTCGTGAAGATAAAGAAGTCGGACGTGTTCAGGCAGGGCGATGACTACTGCATACGCGACAAGCGTATGAAAACCGGTATGCCCTATACGATTGTGCTGTTGCCTAAGGCGATAGCCATACTGAAAAAGTATAATTACGACCTCAATCTGATGAGCAACCAGAAATGCAACGACCAGCTGAAGATAATCGCCAATCTTGCCAAGCTGCACATCAACCTGACAATGCACGTCGGCCGCCACACGTTTGCGACGTGGGCGTTGACAAAGGGCGTGGGCATCGAGACTGTGAGCAAGATGCTCGCCCATTCCAACGTGACAATGACCGAGAAATACGCCCAGGTGCTTCAGACGAGCGTCATACAGGGCTTCGGTAAACTCAAATAATATCTGTCGTAACACAGACACAGCCGTCACTTCTTCCGGGAGGTGGCGGCTTTCTCTTTTGCTGACAGTTCAGAGCGTAGCCGCTCAATCTCCTTTGCCTGTTCATCAATCCGTTTTTCCAGTCGTTCAAGCCGGTTATTCATCGGCCCCATGAAGGCGGTCATGTTCTTTATTATCTCCGCCATGTCAGCAAGGATATACGAGAAGCGGTCAAACTGCGGAGGCTCAGGATCCGACTCCTGCTGCCGTGCAGCTGTCTCCTGTATCATGTTTCCATTCCCGCTCCATATCCATTCAAAACTCAGGAGTGGATATATGCTGCAAAGGCTCTTGACAAAGCGTTCCGACACGTTGGATTTGCCGGTTATCACCTGAGATACGACACTTGGATTGTAGCCCATCTTTTCCGCAATGGCACGGTTGGAGTTGAACAGCCTGTTGTCTTTCAGCCATTCCATCGCCTGTCTCACTCTTTCTCTTATGCTGTCCATAAACTTGCGTTTATATTTTCTAATAAATTTGATTAGGTATTTCCAATAATAACACTTCAAACAATCATTTAGCACGATTAGTTTGTTAGTGTTATTGCAACTACCTAATTTAGATTAATTATTTCTAATCGCAAAGATAATCATTTTTCTAAATATAGCTAATGGTTGCTAACAGAAAAAATGTCAAACAGCTTATAAACGGATACGACTATGAGTGAAGACCGGCGCATAACAATGAGGCTCACGAGGATTGAGAACACCCTTGAAGAGATAAAGCGGAACATCACCGCACCAATGCCTCCTGACAGGAAGATAACCGTGCGTGAGGCAGCCGAGATAATGCACTGTTCAGACCAGCGTGTGCGCGATGCCATACACGACGGATCACTTAAAGCGGAGCGTAACGGACGGCGTTTTTTCCTCTCTCTTTACGATGTGAGGGCGCGAGCCGGATACGCAACACTTGAAAAAAAACGGCAGACCTGATTCATTTAATCTTAAAGGACGAAATTATGACTACACAACAGATCAAGGAGATTGACTCCAAGTGCCTTAACGACTATCTCGCCACATTACCCCATACAGACCACCGTTTTTTCGTGACAGCGGTAGTAAGAGCCTGCGGAGAAGGCATCAAACGCAAGACATTCTACAACTGGAAAGCCGGATGCTGCTGCATACCCTCCTTCTGCAAGAAAGAGATAGAGAGGATTGCCGGATGTGTGGTGTTCCCGAATGAACTCTATGTGACAGACCGCGATGTTGACACTTCATGTGGAAAAGCCTGAGGCTCACGCACCAACTCCCATATATATGTACCCCAAGAATATAAACAGCCGAAATGAACCGTTCATGGATACCCGTAATGCACTATCTCCGCAACGAGGAATGGCTCTACTCCGAGAGCCGGATGGTACATCTCTGGCTGGAGATACTTTTTCGCGTGCTGAGAGCCAAAGGCACATACCCCATAAAAGGCACAACAATAGACATCCTGCCCGGTCAGTTCGTAGCCTCGACACGAAAACTGGCCGCCTCAATCGGAGCGGACAAAGACACAGTAGGAAGATACATGAGGATTTTTGAAGCGCAGAAGTGGATACGGAGACTTGAAATAGGCAACGCGACACTATACACGGTGCTTGTCATGGATCAGATACCCGGCTTTTCAATCATGGCTTCACAGGATACAGCGGCTATCGGGGCTTCTTCAGAAGCTCAATCCCCCACAAATGGGGACACTTCTTCCGACACTGTTGGGGACACCTTTGGGGACATATATTATATCAATGATTCGGTAAAAATTACCGAAGTAGTTGAAACTTAAGTTAATATCTCGAATTGTCAAATACAAATGAATCGCCAAAGCGTTCATTATAAAAATCTTATACCATGAACGTATTGGCGATTCTCAAAGACTTCACCTTTCGGTGTAAGTCGGTATTTGAAAATACTACAACCAAGATGAGCAAAAGGTTCCTCAACTGGCTGATTTTAACAATACGCACTGTGGCGTTGATTCCGGGCAAAGTCAATTTTACCCGGCTGTCGCGCTATGGCGGTCGTACAGCCAAGACCTTTGCTTCCAATTTCAAGACATCCGTAGACTGGATGAAAGTCAACATAGGTATGGCGCAGGATTGTTTTGAGCCGGCCGATGACATGGCAGTGGCAATCGATCCGTCGTTCATTTCAAAGTCAGGCAGACTGACGTATGGCATAGGCCGTTTCTGGTCAGGGGTGGCACAACGTGTGAAACGCGGTCTGGAGATAATGGCGATCGGGGCAATAAGTCTGAGTAAACATACATGCGTGATGCTCGGTGCTGTCCAGTCACCGAACTTCAGGACTCTTGAATCTGAGAAACAAATGTCAATGCTTGGCTGGTATGTGGCACTTGTCAGGTCAAAGGCGACAGAGCTGCTCTCACTGACGGATATTCTGGTTGCCGATGCCTTCTTTTCCAAATATGAATTTGTGAATGAAGTGATTGGCATGGGATTTCGATTTGTCGGGAGATTACGTGCCAACTCATATCTGAGGTATCTGGCCATACCGGATTCCTCCGCCCCGCGAAGACGCGGCAGAAAGAAAAAGTATGGAGAGAAAGTGGATTTCTCCAACCTTGACATGTCCGTGTTCACTTCATTCATATATGAGGATTCCAAAGGAAACAAAAACCGATGTCACACGGCGGTCGTGCATTCGAGGGCATTGAAACGCGACATCCGTATCGTGGTCTGTCCGGTTGAAAACGCAGAGCCTCTTCTTTACTTCTCTACCGACACCAATATGAGGCCTGAAAAGATCATCGGTTTCTACCGCACCCGCTTTCAGATTGAGTTCGGTATACGCGATGCCAAGCAGTTTACCGGACTTCAGTCACAGCAGACCCGCGACAGGGAGCGGCTTGACTTTGCGTTCAATCTTTCCTTCACTGCCCTCAATGTCTGCAAAGAGGTCATAAGGAAGGATTATCCGGATCTTTCGGTAGCGCAGTTCAAACGGCTTATGTTTGAATCTTATCTCGCCTCAACAATTATTTCGACTTGCGGAAAATCTCCGCATCTAAAAATAATTCAGAAAATAAATCATCGGTTGACTCAGTTAGCGGCTTAGCCTAGGATGAACAACCTAAAATTTTACCGAATCATTGTTATATATAATCTGCCTTAATATGCATTGTTGAGAAACATTGGGGATTTGAGTTTTACAAGAATATTTTTGGTCGTATTTCAGATATTCTACATCTCTATTATTTGTGGATAAAATGCGGATAATACAGAAAATGCAACTTATTTCAGTTCTGATTCAATATCCTCAATTGAGGGTAATGAACTCTTGAACTCATCGGGAATAAATTTTGTGAGCTGAAATTCAGCCACTCCGATAGGTTGCGATGAGGATTCGAGGGCATATTGAGCAAGCACATTGTCTTTGTCCTTGCATATCAGCAGCCCGATTGTAGGATTATCCTGTTTGGTTTTGAGGATATGATTGACGGCTGTCATATATGTTCCAAGTTGACCGATGTCGCCCGCTCCAAATGTGGCGGTCTTGACCTCTATCACACAATAAGCGTGCAATTTAATGTTATAGAACAACAAATCAATGAATTGCTCCGTATGCCCTACTTTTAATCGGTATTCCTGGCCAACATAAGCGAAGCCGGAACCCAGTTCAAGAAGAAATCGTGAAATGTTAGCCATAAGAGCTTTTTTCAATTCACGCTCTTTATATGGCTCCGTCATCTCGGTAAAATCAAAGATATACGGGTCTTTTGTCAGTTCTTGTGCAAGGTCGCTATTGGGAGCAGGAAGCAAGCGCGAAAAACTTGTCAATGCCTTTCCCTGCCTTAAATGCAGATTTGTGTCAATGAATGAGCGTAGCACCCCTCTTGACCAACCATCCTCAACAACTTTCCTTACATAAAACAACGCTGCATCATAGTCTGACTTTGAAAAATATTTGTCAATAATGGTGCAATGATGTCCCCACGGAACAGAGAACAATATTTCAGCCGGGGTGTCGGATAAATTGCCAACAGCTTGTTGGCATATCTCTCCCTCAGAATTGCCAACAAGTTGTTGGCAATTTGCAGCCGCATGACTGTAAAGAAGATACATCTTCTTCATGTACTGCAAATTCTGTCGGGAGAAGCCCTCCGCTTCGGGGATTGCGTCTTTAAGGTCTTGGCTAAGAAGCTTGTAAAACCCCGTGCCGTATTTGTTTTCAGCGTCACGAGCCACTATGTCACGACCCAACGACCAATAGAAGCGCAGCATCTCTTGGTTTACCCGTGTGGCTGCCTTAATCTGACTGCTACGGTAGCGTTCTTTTAACTCATGTATCCACCGTGCGTATTCGGCATCGGTTTTAATCAGTTTGCTCATGCCAAATGCTTGAAAATAATTCGGCTTAGTCAGCCATTATGAGGAGGAAATATGATGTTCTTGGCACTCTCCAACATGGTGGAAAGCACCTTACGCTGTGATTCCGAGAGTTTTGGCGTAGGCAATTTGCCATTGCGCTCCGCTTCCTCGGTGAAGATTCTTGCATCTTCGCCCCAAAGTTCGGGGGATGTTTTAATTGTCATTGCCATAGTTTTATCTCCTTTTACTAATTCAATTACAAAGGTACAACAAATTTCTCACATAATCAGCTTAATAGGCTGATAAAATAACATCAGTCGAGCAAGCTGACAAGTTCTTTTTTCATATCCTCGTCAATCTCCCTGTATCTGGCGAAAGCCTTGCTGCCCTCTTTATGCCCTGACAAAGCCCCAACAAGACTGGGATCCTTGACTTTCTTGTATAGATTGCCGATGAATGTACGCCGTGCCACATGGCTGCTTGCAATCTCATTTATCGGGCGTTTCTCCTCTTCCCCGGTCTTTGGATTGCGGACAGTCACCATTCGGGTTATCTCGCAGAGAGTGAATATCTTTTTTATTGCCTCGTTGTATTTCTGTGCGCTGATGAAAGGAAACAGTTTCTCAGCTCCTTTGGCAGAATATTTCTCCACCAATTGCCGTGCGCGTGTATTAAGTGGCACTCGTACAACCCCCGGGCGTTCATTCTTGGTCTTGTTGGGGATGTACTCGATTGCACCGTTTATGATGCTTCCCGACGTCATTTCCAACAAGTCCGACACTCGGCAACCGATAAGGCACTGAAAAACAAATATGTCGCGTTGCACCTCCAAAGCCGGTTTATCCGACAGGTCGAAATCGGCTATCAAATCGCGCTCCTCTATTGTGATATAGTAAGGAGTGCCGTATTTCTCACTGCCTATACCTGTGAAAGTTGCGAACGGAGTACGGTCGAGATAGCCACGTCTCACACACCAGTTGAAGAAAGCCCGAAGCCTTTTTAGTATCCCTATGACAGAATTCTCGCCGCGTTTCTCCGGGCGACGGGGCTTACGTGCAGTCTCAACGACATCAGAGGCGGTCTTGTATATTGAGGGATATTTGTCATAAATTTTCGGCTCATTGACCACAAATTCCTTGAACCGCTCTATCTCAGCGGAATCAAAGTCGTTGAGAATAAGCGTGAACTTTGTCCGGGTCGTTTTCTGCCTGTACAGCTCAAAGCGACGCAACAGTCGGGCAAGCACCTTGTAGTGGCCTGACAGTGGTGCGCCGTCAAGATGCTTGTCGAGAAATTCATTGAACACATCGAAAAACGACATCTTCTTCAGAGCGGCCTCAAACAGTTCCGGGTGGTGGTGACGCAGAATAGCGTCCTCGAAAAATTCTTTGGAGAGAGACTTTTGTGGTGTGCTTACACAGAGTGAAATCAGTCGGCTCTCCAAAGATATCAGATTGTCATTTATTATTTGTAACTTTGCCAGTGTCTTTCGGTCTGCGCGTGGCATAATGATCTTACCGTCACGAAAACGGGTAGCCTCAACAAAGATGCCGCTTTTCAGGCGCAGACGCAGTTCGCGCGACACCGACAGTCGCAACATGATTTCAGCTTCGCCATTGGCGTTGACCTTAGAGGATAGAGAGCGTGTTATGGTTGCCATATTCAGAGAGATTATTTTGATGTGGTACAAAATTACTGAATTTTGTCCACACGACAAAATTTTCGTCCACGCTTTGTCCACATCTTCTGCCTCTACTTGCGCCCCGATGATTTCCAAAGTTCAATGTTGCAAATGGCTTTGTTACGATAAGATGCTGACAATCAATCAATGCATGATAATTAGCTTTGAACGCTAAAATTCATTACGATTCAATGCGATTCACAAATGTCACTCCCAGGCGGATCACAAGGAAGTACGGACTTCCACCGCAAAACACTGAAAATCACTTGATTTCCAGCGTTTTTCTTTTTACCCTATCCGGCATAATACAGCGGAGTTCGGCACATGAGCGTGAGTTTTGCGTGAGTCACACGCATCGTGAGGCAAATGACTCACGATTGCAGTAACCGGTGAGTGAGTCACCTGCTGTTCAGTGTTTTACTGCGATATGCAGTCCAGATACGGGAGGCTCAGGGTTCATGGCTCCACCCTCCGGCCCCACTTTTCAAAGCACAAAGCCCGTAAATTAACATCATTTAAGGAATGAGCGTGCAACGGGTGTTTTTCGGGACGGATTTAACATTTGAGGATGTTTCCTCCGTGCTTTTCCGTGAGTTGCAGGGATATTTTTGACTCACGCAGTACGCCGGACGCTTACTGTCACACAACATACATTCATACTGTTCTTTGCCTGTTGCAAATCCGGCAGAAAATGATTATATTTATATAACCATTAAACCCACAACAGTATGAAGGATTCATTTTTTACGCTGACTTTCTTTCCGAGGAAGCCGCGTTCGGAAGGCAACGGGGAGTACCCCATCTATGCGAGAATAACAACCGAAGGTCAGAAGACCGAGTTTACAATCGGCAGGAAGGTACATCCGTCCAACTGGGACCAGCGCGCCCAGAAAAGTGCGGGACGCTCCCGCCGCGACTTAGAGCTTAACAAGTATCTTGAAATGGTGCGCTCCCGTTTCTATGAGATACACAACCGCCTGCTCAACGAGGGCCGTTACATCAATCCGCAGATAATGAAGAACCATTATTTCGGTATGGTGGAAAAGCCTAAGATGCTCTGCGACGTGTTCCGCGAGACAAACGTGAAGCGCAGGGAGGAATATGAGCGCGGTGACATCGGCTACGCCACTTTCAGCCACTGGGAGCGTTGTGTCACCTATCTGGAGGAGTTCATCGCCCTCACTCACGGAGGCGACAGGGATATAGCCATAAAGGATGTGACAGCCGGTTTCGTGCAGGATTTCGAGCATTTCCTGCGTGTGAGCAAGGAGTGCGCCAACAATACCGCTGTCCGGTATCTGCGCTACCTGAAGAATGTGATCCAGTATGCCATCGCCAACAAGTGGATCAGCGACGACCCGTTTCTTGGAAAGCGTTTCAAGCGCACTAAGGCGGACCGCGGCTTCCTCACTGAGCCGGAGCTGAAAAGCATAATGGCTCTCGACCTGAAGGCTTTTCCAAGACTTGAATGTGTCAGGGACACTTTCGTGTTCTGCTGCTTCACAGGGCTGGCGTTCATTGATGTCAAGACGCTGAAACGTTCAGACATATCGGCTGACGCCAACGGCAATATGTGGATAAGGAAGAACCGTGAGAAGACCGAGGAGCTGAGCGTAATACCGCTCCTTGACGTGCCGCAGACAATCATGCGCAAATACAGCGGTCACCCTGTCGTGCTGACAACCGGTGTGGTGCTTCCTGTGATGTCGAACCAGAAAGTCAACGCGTATCTCAAGGAGATTGCCGACCTTGCGAAAATCTCCAAACATCTCACGTCACACATCGCAAGACATTATTCAAATTTTTATCGGCTTGCTGTTAATGAGTTACCGAGATTTACGGTTTAATAGGTAACGATTTAGAAACGAGCGAGATGCTTTGTTCGGCCTGATTTTGCATCAATTCAAAAAACGCTTTTCTTCAATGCAAAGGTAAGTTTTTTATTTGGATTTTCGTGTATATAATTCAGGGAATTACATAGAATTATTTTCGTGCAACAACTTTTTATGAGGTTTGCACTATGCCGTATTTATTCGTTTTGCGATATCGTGTCGGAGGATTGATGTAGAGTATTCTCGCTACTTCGGTCTTATTGCCATTGCATGATTCCGATTTACCATTGAAGAGTCTCCGCTACATAAGTCTTGAATATTTTTGTGGTTATTAGTTTTGCAAGCCACGTAAGAATGGTGAATGTGGTAGTCGATAGACATATATGCTGTCATTGCCTTTTATTTCTTTATCATTGAGAAGTGAATGTTGACGGTAATTGAACCCCAGATAATCTACAATCAGTAATTGTTTGCCTTCTTTCCAACATTTGGCATAGCTGGGAGACTCATCATAAATGAATGTGTCAAGCCAACTGTATGATAGCTGTTCCACATTATTGCCGTAGGTTATCAGATAGGAATATTTTTCAAAATCCCATTGACCCACATTGTCTGCAATACGTAAGGTGCTCTCGTTTATGCCACGGTATGATTGCAGAGAAATGCTGTCATGCAACAGGGCGAATCCATAAGGATAGAACAAAGTATTGGCATTGTCTTTACTATCCGGATTCTTAATGCAGCATATTTGTTGATAGCTTATGTCATGACGATAGCAGACAGTCGCACCCATTATTCCAAATAGCACTATAATCGTCAGAATGATGATTTTCTTAGGTTTCATCGTTTCTTTATGTAAATACATGAGGTATATATCAATAGCACAATCGAGTGGACTCCGTTAAGTAATAGAAGATAGAACCACCATGTAAATCCGGCTCCACCATGATTGTTGAAAATCAAGTTATAGCCAAGTATGGTATTGTATAGGAACATAACCAGTAGATTGCTAAAAGTTGCCTTTGGTCTGATTCGGTGGCATAGCCACGTTGAGATTAACGACAAAGCATAGGCTATACCAAGAATTACCGTGTCCTCATTAAAACAACATTGTGCAGTAACAACCACCATCAGCATTGCCACAGCCGTCCATGCTATCCAGAATCGTTTATCGATCAGTTTCATATTCATTATTCCTATAAAAAAGAAAAGTGTGGTAATTTCTGTACTTTGGGCTCGGCTAAATTTAGCGAAACATTATCAAAAAGATTGATTCTATTGGAATCAAAATCCATAAGGCGCAAAAGATATTCAGCCTTATCGCCATACCAGTATTTAAATATCTTATCATCCCACTGTATTATATTGTCTGATATTGTCTTGCATATGTCGTTAGCTGTTTCTTTATCATCGCGATATAAAGCAATCCCGTAAAGCAGTTCATATATTTTCATTTGAAGCACAAAGTTACTTCTTATCCCAACATGATTCGATATACATGATTTCAGGTATTTTCTTAATTCTGTGAAAGATACATCCTCTGAATGACTGTATGAAATCTGCGATTGATATAAATGCAACGCATCATCAATTTCATTTTCAGCCATATCCTCAGGGAGAATATAGTCCATATTCTTATTATCGAGGATCGGTTGAAGAAACGACGGATAGCCAAGACACGCTCTCAAAGATTGTCGCCATAATGGATAAATAGAGAAAAACAGTTTGTATCCGGTTCGTCCCGGAACTTTTATAAGATTCATACCCATAAGTATACAATCTATATGATAGCCAACGATACTTGGAGTGATACTTCCAAGATTAAAAGTATCACACATGATTTTCATAAACTGTCGCTTATTCATATGCCTTATGGTTCATTTGGTTCAAATCAATTCTTTCGGCTGTCAATATGCTGTCTTTCTGATAAGCGGTTAATGGGCCTAAATAAATATCTCCGGCTTCCAGCTCCCGGTTCTGTGGTTTTATAATCCAAAATATGTCGCCGGATTGTTTGAGTACGATATATTTTTGGTTCCACCAGGACTGTTTGATATGAGGGATAAAATTAGGCGATTCTTTATATCCAAGTTTCTCAGCAAATATCGGATAATCCGTTTCCTTTTCTCCATACAACCCCTCTCCATATGTAAATACGGAATAATTGTCGGTTATGTCGTGCCTGTCACTGCACGCCATCAAGAAGGGCGCTAAAATAATCACTATCCAAAATCTTTTATCGGTCAGTTTCATCGCTTGTGTCTTTAATTGGTGTGAAAATCGGTAGCCCAACATTCATAATCGCAATAACGATTTCCTGCTCATTATCGCAATTCCTTGAATATCGTATTTCATAGCCTTCGCGTTGTCTTTTATTAAGATAATCATGCAACTCTTTTCGATTAGTTATCATGTAATCAGAGACATTTGTGAAGACCATAGGAAAATCATCATAATCACTGTTGGGTGTATGAACATATAACGAAACCTGACAACCTAAGTCCCGTTGAAAACAAACATGCCCCCAGACTTGAAAAGGCATAGTAATATTAATGGCATTTGATTTGAAAAGACTTAACTGTCTAAACAATGCATCAAGGTGGAGTTTAATTTCATTCCACCGATTAAGAACATAACCATCAAAGTGGATATGTGCAAAATCATACTTTGCGGCTCCACTTTTTAGATTTATAATAAAATTCTCGGCTAAGTTCCTGTTGAATAGATTACGGTAATATCTCTTTAAGCCTCGTCTTTTCATTCTATGATATAATCTTCAGTGGTTAATATATCAACGATGTGTTCGGCTGTCTTTATTGCATAGTGAGTCACGTTAAGAGAAGTGCCATACAATACTTTCATCCCCGTTGCCATGATTTCTTTCAAATAAGAGGAATTTTCAACAATATATAGAGGCTGTAAAGTCAAGCCATCCATAACCTCTGTAATTCTGAAATGTTCCAAAGTCACGCGATATGCGAACACTTCTTTGAACTCAACTCTGACTATGCCTTTGTTGTCGAACCGTTCCAGCTCGACAATAAGATCCGTAGCATTGTAGTCTATTGAGTTGATTGAACACTCGCAATCAATCAAATTTATAGGATGGTATATTTCACTGTTCATTTCCATCTTTAATCAATGATGAATAATCCTTTTGTATCAGGTACGTTGCTAATCTTCCCTGCATATATAACTTTGCCGCATAGCCCAAGGGCACTTGTCGCCCGCTACGACGAATGGCCGCTACATAGACCGGGATATTTATGATTGGGAACATGACCAAAACCGAATATAACACATTTACACGATACTGTGTCAGTTCATACTGGTTATATCTGAATCTGATATAATAGAGGTTCAGCAGATATACGTTCACATAGCCTAATGTCAGGAAATACAATAGTCTCAGTCGTTTACTACGGACCACTGACACAAGCCATTTGTATATCTTTGGCGAATACATTGTCAGCCATAATGTAAAATTGGAGAAAAGCATGAGAATTATCCCAAATGCTCCAAATATTTTCAACAATGTCAATGACTTATCCATCGCACCAAACAGGCATACTATGACAGTCGCCAACAAACACCATAAATCAATGGTTAGCAACACGGCAAACACAATAAAGAGCCAAAAGAATAACTCATTGACCGTGTTTCCTAATCTGTTCCAAAATCGTTTATCAGTCAGTTTCATTATTCAATGTGCAAGTGATTAGATTTGTCGGTTCTATTGACAAACCGGTATAATTAGACCTTATTAGTTCATCTGTCAACCTTTCAGAAATAAAGATTGTACTGTCGAATGGAAATGGGAAAAACAGATCCCAAGTTGTGCTTTTATCGCGTAGCGCAAGTGAATTAAAAGTTACACCAAAAGCCCCGGTCTTATCCTTTAATTTTAATTGCTGATATTGACTGAATGACTCCAATGTTATAGGCTCTTGTGGGATAGTCCACTCTGTCCGAATAAAAGATGATTTTTCATAATCTATTGAATCGACAAATGATGGCCCATATAAATGCACCCACAAATATTCCCTAACATCTTTATTGGTTTCTACTGTCACCGGAAAAATTTGATGTGGCATGACATTGAAATGCCTGATACATTCATATAATTCAGGAGATATAAGCATATCGCAACCCGGTCCGGCTGTTGTTGAGAGAAAGTCAGATATTACGGCACCTCTCCTTAATTTGAACCTCAAATCAGGATTACACGACAATTTATTCCACGGACTTATTTGAGACGCAGTGAAAGGTCTTAGGCATTCCACCTGTGGATATTTCTTGCCTGTTTCTAAATCGTGTGATAGCTTATAGAATTTCATTGAAGAATTTTTGAGTCTGGTTATTGTAGAGAAGTTTGCAACTCATGAATCTAAGTCAATACTCATCCAATAAATGAGCTTGTTGAAAATTTTAGACATACGAGAGTCAACAACAAATGAATTGCCAATTTTATCAGCTATAGTCCATTGTTCGGCTATGCGTTGGCGAAGAATATCAAAAGGTATTACAGTTGAAATCATCGCTGTGATTTCTCCTTGATTGTCTGATTTCCAATAGTGTGTATAGTCTGAAAAATCAACTTCGGAAGACGAGTCATCTCCAACAGTCTGATATAGAAATTCCTTTACATCATCTATCGGTAGCCGATAATTGTTAGTGATAATCCTTACCCTATATGATTTGCGGTAATCGCACCATAAATCAAATAACAGACGGAGTTCTCTGTTGCCATGATAATCAGACATGATTCTTTTGTTGTCTTTCAAAGAAATCAGACTTGCCACTTTGATGAAATCATCGACATTAAGCTGGTAATATGTCGTTGGTATTTGAAGAACCGCCTTTAACAAATCTCCTTCATAAAACTCACATTCAATTAGTATATCATCTTCAATAAGTCTGATAGCCAATGGCAGAGTAAATCGCAACCCTTTTTCTTGACTCACCGCAAGGTATATATCAGAATTGCTATAATCGCAAAGTTTCTTCTTACTTAGACAGTCCAACTCCATAGTAAGGCGGTCTGACTGCAAATCATCGCCAGACGGCTGCCGGAGCCAAGTCCACTCACCAAGCTCAAGCAGTGACTTATTCAATATCTCATTCTTCATCTGCGATATAAGGATATAAACGGTCAACAATTTTGAATCTGTATGATGTCGAGAGTAACCAGTCGGCTTCTTCCAACTCTTCTTCATCAACGTCGTTTTCATCAGCCATTGATTGAAGATTTACAGCACGTTCAATAAATATGACCTTGAAGTTCTTTTCTTTCAACCCTAACGGGATTATTTCAATGGCTTCATTGATTGTATCGGCCTTGACTAAAATGTTGGTCCATGCTCCGATATATTTGCTAACAGTAGTATCGCAATCGGATGTATCAATAAGATCATTGAAATTATAGCCTTCAATAGCTTCGATATTGACAAATATATGCCAAAGGTTCTTATATTTTTCGTTGTCGCAATCCATTATCGGTAGTTTTCAAGATCAACGGATAAATCCTTTACAAAAGTATCAAGATCTACAATCTTTCCAGTGTCTTCATCCGATACAGGGAAAACAGAGATTGGGAAGTTGTTATCGCAAATAATGTTAATCACTTCATTTTCAAATTTATTCAGATCTATTGAAACGACATCGAATCCGACTGTTTTCCCACACAGATATATCTCCACATATTCCTTGAAAGGCCATATCGGAAGCATTTGGCATCCGTTACCGACAATCAGACAATAACTGCCATCACTTGAGATAATAGTCCACAAGCAGTATGCGTCGGCAATTCGCTTGATGGAATATCGGTAACGCACTTCCGCAGATTTGTCAAGTAGTGCAGATATTTCTTTATCGGTCAGTTTCATGATATTACATTTTTATCAATTTCATTATCCCTGCTTTTCTTATTGATTAGATGATAGCCAAAGAAAGCCAATACAAGTGACGGAATAAACATGACGATTGCCGGTCCCACGAGTAAATATACAAATACACAAGCATCAATTATTCCGTCTTCTATGGCATGATTAAGACTATCATATTCTATATAATGCGCAACGGCTAACATCAAGGCCCATAAAATCATAAATATGATTTCATAAACAATACCGAATACAAACCAATGTTTACCATTAGCAACCAGCCAAGCAACCAGCCCGGATAAAAGAAATAACGATGAAAAATATACAGTTCTTTCAAACGGGATAGGCTTATCGAATAGAAACCCAACAAGCAGTATTAGTCCGATGGCATATAAAAAGGTAAATGCCTCAAATTTCCAGAATCGTTTATCGGTCAGCTTCATTATTGTTGAGGAGTTTTCGGGTTGATGTTATTATGTTTTTCCATGATGCCGTATCAAGTTCGAAGGAAATAGCGCGGTCATAATCCCAGTCAAGACCTTTGCCATCAGTAGCTTTCCGGGTGGGCAAAATCTCCAAAGTGCGGCTGTCGTGTTTCAGAAGCACACCTGTGGAGTGTTGGTAAAGCTGTCGCCATGAGCGTTGCTTCATGGCTTTGATCAGTTCCGCGTTTTTCAGCTCCACATATTTGCCATGCAGACTTGCATGGAATATTTCCATGAGAGTATTCTCAAATTCTCCGTTACTACAGCCTATGGGGAGGAATTTAATCGGGAGATTCGCTGTGACATTATATACTGTAACAAATATATATTCCTTGTCGGTGCGGTAAATACTACACCTTCCAGAGCCATCCAACTCCGGGCAGCTGTCGTTGTATTTTCGATTGATTTTTCTCCACCGGTATAGAGCCAAAATAATCGCAGCGAGGACGAATATTGCGACCGAACCATACGACGGGCCATCATAATATTCAAACACCGTCATATTATTCTCCGGGTTGTCTTTCTGATATACCACACCTATGCTGTCGCCAACAGCAAAACCATTGGCATGCATACCACCTTTATATGTTACACCGTTCACTGTAAATTTGTAATGTATTATAGGACCACTGTTGCCTATATAGCCGATATTTGAAATCACAGTCGATGTATGTTCCGGATTTGCCGACAATGCATTGTATTTGCGGTTTTGGAAATACATACCTCCAATAAGAAAAGGCACAAGAATCAGCAACATAGCACCAAATGGCAAGCGAGTTTCACCCCGCCGCCCAAAGAAAAACCGATATATTTTGCTGTCTGATTTCATTTTTTACCCATGTTGGTGTACTACGAAGGTTTCCAGTTTGCTCTCATCAAGATTGATTAGGGCATCGACTTCATCGCTTCCACCATCTTCAATCCAAAACAGTTGACCATTATCTTCAAAATTGCCCAATGAAATATAATGCTCAATAAGCTTCTTGCTGATGAGTATAACCATAGCAAAATGCGTTCCATCCCGGTCTTTCCAACCGAAATATTGACGGCGATATTGTTCATACGGATATACTATATATTCCAGCCAGCCTCCGGGATGTTCTATAAGGTATTCACCATTGGTAGACGGCTGTATGGAATCGGCGAAATGCTTTATCAATATTTCACGAGCCTTTTCATATTGCGATTGTGTGAGCTGATAAAATTCAGAACGGCTTATTCCAGAGGAACCAATATCTTCATCAACATAATCGCTTATAATTACATCATCGGCCTCCTTTGGAATCGCAATCATATAATTCTCAATCGACGAGCCTTCCTGAATCTTACTCCATCTATCTTTCCTACTATCATAAACATAACTGCCATATTCATAATTCATAGATAACGTATAAGCGTTTTTATCGCAGGAATATCCGAGATGAACATTATCATTTATGAACAGGCTATCGTTATCGATGTTGACATTAATGTCGCTCAAATCTTTAGGATATTGTCCGTGTCTGGCGTGGAAATCCTCAATTTTGTCAATAACTTGGTTTTCGGGATAATTCCTGTCACTCACAGCCACATATAGCAAGCCTGTGCCAAGTATCAACAATGCCACATATACCAGTCCTTCAATTTTCAAGATTTTCGATTTTACCTTGCTTGATAATTTCTTCAAGAAAAGAAGAGGAATTTGAGATATTATGAAGATAACCGTTGTTACAATCAATGCTCCAATGAAACGAGGGCCTACATATTCCCGCCAAGGATGAAGGTCAATGTTTAAAGCTTGCTTTCCAAGCCCCATAAGAGTAAAGAACAGAGCGAAGAACAGCCCGGACAGCAGAAGCATCAAACATACAATCTTGAAAAGATACAAGCCTGGCTTCGGCCACTTTACCATAAGGCCGACAAGCAGGATAATAACGCATATAATTATAATAATCTGAATCATACTCTATTTTGAGATTTTGATGACAATAAACCATAAAAGGAATACTAAACCAGATGATACGACAATGGAGAGGATTGTCAAAGGAATTACCCACGGCCAACTCTTGTAATAGAATGCCTCTAAGGACGTTAAGCCCGTTACAACGGTAGGAGCTTTTTCCTTTGCTTCACTGAGTGATTTATATTGAGTTATGCTGTCAGTTTTAGTGTCAATGACAAAATAATGCTCTCTTGGAAAAAACTCAAAAGACTGTTCTCCATAAAACGAATCACCTGAGACCTTGATTTTTGCAACCAATTCCACGATGCGCGTTCCGTCTTTGCGGACATATCCTGTGAAATATTCGCGGTCGAAGTCATCCGCAAGGGATTCTATCTGATAACCGTTAGGCAAATCGGCCTTATAGTATCCGTCCATTCCGCAACCGGTGTCAAAGATTGATGCACAGGCGAAACCTCCGATTAGACAAGTGAAATAGAACGAATATATAAACACGAATGGCGATAACAATGCCAATATGGTATTACGTTTCCGATGCTTCCTGCTTCGCCAACATACAATCCCAGCCAATGGTAGCGCAATCACCACTGCCAGCAAAGTAAAGATAACCAGTTGTATTATTATGCTGAATAATATCATTGTTTTAGCGGTTTAATAATCAAAAAGATAACATATACCCATAATGCAACAGTTACACTCCATGACCCAATAGTCCATTTTCGCCTGATTGTCATCGGTAGATTCATAAATTCACGATAATAGCGTTTAGCTCTTTTCCCATCAACCATAAACTGCATTATGACAAGTATAGCCAGTGAAATCCATACCATAGTAAAATTCTTCATGAGGAATATCCATGAGAATATAATCGCAATATATATGCCGACGTCCAACGGTCGATAATCCCAGAAATTCGGAAGATCATATCTACGGGAGCGTGACATCGACATTATGACAAAGGCACGGAATCTTATAACGGCATTTAATATATTATCTATCCGGTGTCGGATTCGTTCTGCGGATCTATTTCGGTTGCACCAACGCTTGATGTAGGTGTAGCTGTCGCTGTTCCATCCGCTGCGGAACACACAATGATGCTTATTACTGTGAGCTTCCTTTATTATTGATAAAGCTTCGTCCTCCTGTTTGTTATGGATAAGAGCCATGAGATAAAGCAACCTGTCGGGGTCATAATCCATTTTTGTTTCATCAGGATAGAATGTATCGGCATCGGGATTTTCAGAAATGAATCGTGAGATTTCGGTATCAGCTTGGCTGAAAATATGTTCATACAAATCCTTCATTTCGGAATCACCGGACTCTTTCGGGTCAATTAAATTCTCATATTTTGCCAACACCATTCCCGACAACGCGTAAGCTCCAGTACCGCGCAGACTAATGGGCGCATCGATACATTCCAGTGAATCCCATATTTCCCACCAAAGAGTATCTGCATACATCGGCTTGACCGTCAGCTTTGCTTCGTTTGGAAACGCTGAACCGTTTGCAAAAAAGTAAAGGCAGAAGAAATAGCCGCCATCAACTTTGAAGTTGATGTACGCACTCTGCCGGAAGCCATGCTCCCGGCTCACGTTGCGCCTTAGATCAGCCGCCGTTTTCTTTAATGCCTTACCTTTCATTCAATCATTTATTTTAATATTTGCCGATAAAAAACAGCATCTGGCTCCACTTCTCCGCAAGTGACAAGATTATAACCAGACGGGATATAAATGGTGTCGCCTATGGTGACAATAGGGGTCGGCACATTCAGATTACCACTAAATTTCCATTCTTTCCCGTCATTATTTCGACGCAAACCTCTTGATGTTATCCACGGCCCGAAAGTAGAGCGCAAAAAAGTATAGTCTGATTCAAAACATATCACATCGTCCAGTTCCACAACAACCGTATCTCCAACGGATACGATTGTATGTTCTCCCCACCAAATTAGAGTGTCCTGAACCTCTTTCGGCAGTTCAGAGAACATCACAGGCTCACCATCGTTATAGTCAATACTTCGGGAGCAACCGGCGATTACGATTAATGACAATATTGCCGTCGCGATGGCTATATGAATTTTCTTAACTTTCATTTGATAATCCGTATTGTTACTAAATTCAGCAGAATAGCTCCGGGAATGGAGATAATTGCGAAACCTATTGCGATCAGGACAATCCATCCGTTTTCTCCGTTGAGGAAATTAAAAGCCGCTATAATGAAATTAACCCCGATAGTGGATAAATACGCTGCGATGCCTAACAGATAGCTTTTCCTGTCAGGGATGATAAGCCACGCTATCAAAGCCCCGATTATCCAAAACGAAATGATTGTGACAGGAATCCCCCAAAAATCCAACCACTTCTCGCCTGAAACCATATACCACAATCCGCAAGCGATAGCGAAAGTCAGTATGCCGCTAATAGTCGCCACACCAATAAATTTGCCAGTGTTCTTATCTTTCAGTTTCACTGGCGTCTTTTAAAATCTGTTAATGCGAAATTGTTAAACTCTGTATTCATGTTGGTTACGCGATTTTCAGGCCTGCAAACCTTGTCGCACTTTTCAAATGATTACATTGGGGTTGGAGCCTTAAAACTCGGTTCCCCAATTTTTCATGAATGCAGGACGATACATTTTCAGCCAGATTGTTGACTTTTTGCCAAAACGCAAATTTGAAAGAATCATGGAGCATCGTACCAAAAATAAGGTTGAGGACAGAACCCTCGGATGGCAGTTGTCTTATTGGGGACAGTTGCTTGTCCTTATATTCGGTCAACTGCTCGGATGTCGAAGTCTCCGTGAACTCTCGGATATCACTACAGCACATCGCAAGAAATCCTTTCATCTCGGATTTGGCAAAGAAGCGGTAGACCGTAATATTCTCTCCAGATGCAATACCAATCGTGATTGGCATGTGTTCGAGGAGTTCGCCAACCATATGATTGTGCTGGCTCAGGAAGCCCGTATAGACCGGGAATTTTGTATCGGCGGCAAGTTCTATGCGTTCGATTCCTCCACGATTGACCTTTGCATGAGTGTTTATGACTGGGCAAAGTTCAGAAGCACCAAGTCCGGCATTAAACTGCATACCCAACTTGATATAGTGACGCAGATTCCAGTTATGATAAACATCACCAATGCCTCGGTTCATGATGTAAATGCGATGGATATCATTGATTATGAACCGTTGGCCGGTTATATCTTCGACCGTGGATACTGGGACTTGGATAGGCTTCATAAGATTGAGGAACTTGGAGCCTTCTTTGTCATAAGAGAGAAGGCTAAGCCGAAGTTCATTGTCGAGGATGGTCTGGACATGCCCGAGAATGGAAACATTCTTCAAGATTATACCGTAAGGTTTACCGGTAGACGCAATGCATCCAATTACCCTTCCCGGATTAGACGTATTGTAGCGTATATCCCTGACCTGAAGAGAAGTTTTGTTTTTTACACAAATAATTTCTTCCTGTCTGCCGAACAGATTGTGTTCCTTTACAAGAACCGATGGCAGGTGGAGCTTTTCTTCAAATGGATCAAACAGCACCTTAGAGTCACCACATTCTGGGGTAATTCCGAGACATCCGTCAGAATACAAATTTATGCGGCTATATGCACTTACTGCGTTGTCGCAATAATCGAACATAAAATGAAACTTGAAAGAAACATCTACGAAGTCATGAGAATCCTCGGCAGCTCCCTGCTTGTCAAGGAGCATATCAAGGACTTGTTGACTCCAGAACCGGTGCCAGCACAAATAGCAAATTGCCATCCAACTCTTGACCTCGAATTTGATTAACACTTTTTAAGAGACACTAGTGACCAATTATACAACTCAGATACAAGAGTCCAAATATAGATATTATGGTCCAGCAGATAATCGTAAGCATAATTATATAAAATCGTTTATAAAATTTCCCAGTGACCGCCTTTCTTTGAGCCTACATATTGTACGAGGTCTGAAAGCGATGATAGTTCCCGGCCAACTGTTTTGACGGTAACTTCGAGTATTGCGGCTATCTCCGCTCTTGTTATCCGGGGATTTTCTTTTATAATCTCAATAATGTGCGATTGCCGTTCAGTAAGTTTTTTAGGGACATTTAAGAGGACATTTTTAGGGACATCCACTGTTTTTTCTCCCCTGAATGCAGGATGCACAGGTATATGGATTATGCAGAACAGGCGTTCGGGAGCCGTTTCTATGGTGGCAGACGGTGATCCGTTTACGGCAAGGGCGCGCTGTATCGTAGGGATGCCGGTAGAACGGCCCTCAGTAAGGTCAAGTTCCTTAAGGAACTCCCCGAGACGCTTGTTGCGGTAGCGTCGGCTTTTCAGGATGCGACCTTCCCTTATCGCCTCGTCAGGGATGGAGCGGTCGGGGCCGGGAAAATTAAGTATAGAGATTCCATCCTCCTCGATGGTGATTTCAACAGGCTCCCGTTCTTGCCAGCTCCTGTGATAAAGACTGTTTACCACGGCTTCCTCCAAAGCTTCCTCCGGGTAATTGAACGCCCTCAAAGCCTCGCTTTGTGTCGGGATTTTTCTTACCTGCTCTTTTATTACCAACGACTTGAAAATCCGCATGGTCTCTTTGACCATCCGAGGGACAGAGCCTGAAATCGGACCTATCTCTGTAAACCTGTCCGGCGTTTCAATGCGGCTCTTCTCAAAAACAACGATCTCGATACGGGAATATGGAAAGAACTTTTCCGGTTTCTCGCAGAACATCATGGCCGCGACATTGCGGAATATCCTGTGTTCTGTCGGTCCAGTCAACAGATCCATCTGTTCAAGAACATCCATCAATGCCTCACCGGAGCCATCTGTTTCAAGCTTTTCATCAAGACGGCTGTCAACAGTGCGTAAATAGTCCCGGACAAGCCATGGGGAGATATCCGACAACTTGATGTCGGGATTACCGCGCTCATCAAACGGAGTGCGATTGGCCATATCGCGTAGCTCTTCCAAAACATCACCTTTGGCTTCAATAGTGGTTGAGCCGTTCCTGATATAATATCTGGCGACCTTTGTCTTTGCCGTGACGTTTTCAGGGACCGCATATGGACGATGTTCACCGCCGGGAACCCATATGACCAGTATGTTCCGCCCGTCAATCTCCTCAACCGAGGGGCGCGGGAGATAAAATGGCTCGATAAGATTATTATATCCCTGCATTTCCCTCTGTATCCTGTCAAGCTGTTCCGGTTCCAGTCCTTTGACCGGCCGTTTGGCCATACCGTTTTCTTCCTCAACACCGACGAGGATATAACCGCCTCCGATATTGTCGAAGTCGTTGGCGAAAGCACCGATGCTGCGGTATATCCTTTCCGGATTCCATCCGCTCTTGAACTCAATACGGCTGGATTCCACCCTGCGTTTTTTGAGGAGCTCCTCTATGTTGATTGGTAATGCCATGTGATTGACAGGTTTATATATACAAAATTACGCATTTTTTTTGAGATGACAATCTTTTTCTACCATTTAGTATACGATATCAGATTATTTGTTCGTGGAGTTATGATTGATGCCCGGATTATTACGACCAAAATCACATGAAATGAACGAAAAACAAGAGAATACTGCACAAAAAATGAACGAAAGTGCGTGTTTTAGCCCGAAAATCGTTTTATTTATTGCCATTCCAGTGATAATCTACGACCGTGGTGCGGAAATCTTCTGTCATGCTTTTGTGGGCCTGGGACAGTTTGACAAGTTCTATGGTGGCTTTGGCAAGAGGGGTGAGCATGATGGCGGCACGCCTGTCTCCGAACTTCCTTCGGATATCCTCCACCACCTGAGTGTAGTTCCTGCCTATGGCGGCGAACTGCGCGTAGAAGTTGGTCAGCCGGATGTAGAAATCCGTATCCACCGGATCTATGTGGATTATCTTTGCCTTTCCCTCAAGAACCTGCTTTTTGATGTACCACGAACGGTAGCGTATGCCCGATTTTAAGAACAGTACCTCGAACCGGGCATTCTCGGCTTCGTTGAACCGTACCGAATATTGGTATATGGCCCTCTGTTTCTTTGGGGGACGACCGCGTTTTCTTTTGACTTTATCCATAAGCATGATGTGTCAGAATGAAGCGGTATAGTTTTTCTCAAGCACCCTTTCGATGTCGGAGCGTCGGTAGAGTATCTTGCCGCCGAGACGTATAAACGGTATAGTACCGTTGTTGCGGTAGTCTTGAAGCGAGCGCCGGCTCACTTTCAGCATTGCCGCAAGCTCGCTGTCGGAATAATAACTCTCGCCGAATAGCGTCGGTCGGAACCGCCCACGCAGTTCATCTACCCGTGACGAGAGGGTTGCGAGGGCGGAGAAATAATCCTTCACCCTCGGATCGCTGCCTGCTGACAGCAGCCTGATGTTGTCGCTTTCCATATATCATTCGTTTTTATCGTTACTGATTCAAATTCCTTTGCCCCGGCGGGCGGCAATCCTGCGCTTTACATCCACCACCGGCAGGATGCGCCGTACATCCTCCGGCTTGTAATAGACCTTGTTGCATATACGGCTGAACGGCATCGTGCCGTTCTCACGCATTGTCTGCAATGTCCGGGGGCTGATGTCGAGCAGCCGACATACGTCGCCGCTGTCGAGCCACTGCATGTCACCCATGTCGGCATGTTCGCGGCAGAGCCGCTCCACTTTTTCGGCAAGCTCACCGAATCCGGCCAGCATCCTGTTGAACGTGGCGGCATCAATTATCACAACTTCCATATTCTTCAAAATTTAATGTTACACCACAAAGAAATATATAAAATGCTGATATGCAATGGATGTGCCGACACATGTCCCCAGGTGTCAGTCCGTGTCACCGCAAAGGGACTGTGGGGAGATCCGGAGATATGAAAGCCGATAAAGTGGATGCAAAGGAAAAGAGAGCGAAGGAGACGGACAAATGGATTTGGAAGCACACATGTTTTCTTTGACGCAAAGGTAGCCGCCGTGTGTCGCCGTGCAAGGCCGTGGCCCCTGCGGGGTCGGCTGCAGAAAAAACATCCTCGCTCCGCTGCGGTATTTTTCCTTGCCGAGCCTTGACACCGTGGCGACACTCCGGCAGCTGTGAGGCTCTCAAAGAAAAAAGTGTGCCTGCCGACGCAGGCCGCAATGTCTCACATAAAAAACAAACGATTATGGCTACAAGAGATCTCAAGGAATTCAACGAATGGTTCAGCCGCATGTATGAAAGACTGAAAGAAAAAGTTTCGATACACGGTCGGCTCGACGAGGACCGCTTCCATGACGCGTATCTGGCGGTGAGGAAGCAGGTGATGTCTTCAAAGGACGGTATCATGGATCTCGAATCCTATTTCATCGGCTGCTACCGGCGCATGGCGCAAGTAACGGAACGGGAGGATGCGAGGACCACATATCCGGGTGACGAGTATTTCATCACTCTTGCAGAAACCGACACGGCGGAGGAAAGCACTGAACGGGAGGAACTGATGACCGGATGCGACCGTCTTGTCAGGGACATACAGCGTTTCCTGCGGAGGCATTTTTCATACGAAGACTACCGGATGTTCATGCTGCGTTTCTATGAGAGCGGAAGCTCGTTCCGCACGATAGCGAGGCATACGGGAGAAAAGGTGTCGGTGCTGACACGGAAGGCGCAAGCCATGCTGGAATCATTGCGCAACCATCCGGCACTCGGTACAAGAGGTCGCAGGCTTGCGGCCAGATATGCCGCATGACCCTTACCGGCAGTGCTCAATTCAGAAATTTACTTACAGCAATAGTTCGGTAAAATTTGCATATTCAATTGAATATCAATAAGATGCAATAATAATTCAATATCAATGCAAACTATTGTGTATCAGTGCGATACAGCTATGCCTGCTCAAAAATTACCGAACTGTTGTACAGGAATATTCACCGATAAAAAACTGATGTATTATGAAACTTACCGTATATGACAAGGGCAACTCGCATCCGGCGATGACCTACAAGGGAAAGCGCGTTGTGACCGTCAACCGTGACGGCACGATCTATCTGAGCAAGGTGCTCACCCTCGAACTCGGACTCAAACCGGGCGACAGGGTATGCGTGGCCAACGACGAGGAAAAGCCGAAGGACTGGTATCTGTTCCGCACCGACGACGAACAGGGATTCACGATATGGAATGACGCACGGTGCGGACGGTTCTCAAACAGCTACATCGCCGGGATGATACTCGATGCCGCAAAGGTGGAGAGATGCGCAGGCTTCATGGTTGACAAGGACCCTGTGGAGAACGGGGGCATGAAGTGCTACCGGATAATCCTCACCAACCCCATCCCGAAGGGACTACGTGCCATTCGCGACAAGGTGGTATGACGGGCAAAAATAGATGATATATAACAGCAGGGGGCAGTCGGCTGGAAAGAATACCTTTCAGACAGCCGGTTGCCCTTTGTTTCATTCTTACAGGCATAGGAATCATAATGGCTTCAGGTTAAGCCGGCTGCTGTATATGGCGTTCAGTTCGTCACGATACCTATCAAGATGGTCCGAGAGGATATTGTCGATATAGCATGAGATGCTTACTGCCGGGGCTATCACTGAAAGCAGGGTGCGCACACGGTCGTAGTTTCCCTCGCTGACATATGTCTGGCGGCGACCCCGCACAACCTTGTCGTCAAATAGGTGTTCGGGATATCCCTGCACATTAGACTTTTTATGGGGCGTCCTGTCACGGCCGGCTTCAGACGGGGATTTCTTCGGCTGTGCGGATTCATCGGGAGCTGGTGATTTGTTTTCACTTCTGTCTTCCCCGGCAAGACGGGATGTAGGCTCTCCGGTCCCCGTCATTAAAGAGGGAGGGATGTCTGCCGCCATCATTCTGAGTATCTCTTTCTCGTTGATTTCAACTTTTTTTCGTTCTTCCATAATACTTATTTTTAGTGGTTGAAAAATCTGTTTCGTGAGGGCTGTCATTTCCGGAAATCCCATATGCGGAAATACAGCCGTTTTCATATTTTGGTATGCTCCAATGACGTGTCTGCTTTTGCATGTCCGGTTATCCATATGTGCGCAGTCCGGCATTGCGTCCTGCTCATATTCGGAACTCTACATCCGTACACATCCTCGTGGTTGTATGTGTGGATGTTCACGCCTTACGGAACGAGATAACGTGTGCAGTCTGACAATTTCCGGTGCGTAAATGTACGATTATGCATACGTGCGCATTCGAACATGTGCCAAAATAACTATAAAAATTCCGGATTCACACTATCTGTAAGGTCTGCTGACGATTTATGGCACCGTATGTCACCTTGTTACTTCGAACCGGGACTTTCTGCGTATCCTTGTATGAAGAACCACGGTCGGCAAAAGCATGAAAAAAGTAATTGATTTCGGCTTGATATGGGTTATCCGTCGGACTCTAATTTTTCGACAGGAAAATTCGTGTTCAAGCGAACACAGCAAGTTGTGTTTTGGGACGCCCGAAATTAATTCTGGCACCCGAAAACAGCAAGTCCACGCCTGCCGGCGCGGACTTGCGATTTTCCCTCCAAAGTCGGTAAATAATATGATAGCGGAGCAAAAAAAACTTTCTGATATTATCACTAGTGTCTCTTAAAAAGTGTTAATCAAATTCGAGGTCAAGAGTTGGATGGCAATTTGCTATTTGTGCTGGCACCGGTTCTGGAGTCAACAAGTCCTTGATATGCTCCTTGACAAGCAGGGAGCTGCCGAGGATTCTCATGACTTCGTAGATGTTTCTTTCAAGTTTCATTTTATGTTCGATTATTGCGACAACGCAGTAAGTGCATATAGCCGCATAAATTTGTATTCTGACGGATGTCTCGGAATTACCCCAGAATGTGGTGACTCTAAGGTGCTGTTTGATCCATTTGAAGAAAAGCTCCACCTGCCATCGGTTCTTGTAAAGGAACACAATCTGTTCGGCAGACAGGAAGAAATTATTTGTGTAAAAAACAAAACTTCTCTTCAGGTCAGGGATATACGCTACAATACGTCTAATCCGGGAAGGGTAATTGGATGCATTGCGTCTACCGGTAAACCTTACGGTATAATCTTGAAGAATGTTTCCATTCTCGGGCATGTCCAGACCATCCTCGACAATGAACTTCGGCTTAGCCTTCTCTCTTATGACAAAGAAGGCTCCAAGTTCCTCAATCTTATGAAGCCTATCCAAGTCCCAGTATCCACGGTCGAAGATATAACCGGCCAACGGTTCATAATCAATGATATCCATCGCATTTACATCATGAACCGAGGCATTGGTGATGTTTATCATAACTGGAATCTGCGTCACTATATCAAGTTGGGTATGCAGTTTAATGCCGGACTTGGTGCTTCTGAACTTTGCCCAGTCATAAACACTCATGCAAAGGTCAATCGTGGAGGAATCGAACGCATAGAACTTGCCGCCGATACAAAATTCCCGGTCTATACGGGCTTCCTGAGCCAGCACAATCATATGGTTGGCGAACTCCTCGAACACATGCCAATCACGATTGGTATTGCATCTGGAGAGAATATTACGGTCTACCGCTTCTTTGCCAAATCCGAGATGAAAGGATTTCTTGCGATGTGCTGTAGTGATATCCGAGAGTTCACGGAGACTTCGACATCCGAGCAGTTGACCGAATATAAGGACAAGCAACTGTCCCCAATAAGACAACTGCCATCCGAGGGTTCTGTCCTCAACCTTATTTTTGGTACGATGCTCCATGATTCTTTCAAATTTGCGTTTTGGCAAAAAGTCAACAATCTGGCTGAAAATGTATCGTCCTGCATTCATGAAAAATTGGGGAACCGAGTTTTAAGGCTCCAACCCCAATGTAATCATTTGAAAAGTGCGACAAGGTTTGCAGGCCTGAAAATCGCGTAACCAACATGAATACAGAGTTTAACAATTTCGCATTAACAGATTTTAAAAGACGCCAGTGATAATTGGTACTCTTGCAACAGTAAAGGATGAAGGCAAAAATGCGTATATCCTATTAACGACATTGTTTTTTGCAACCATATGTATATTTCCTCTAAAGGAATTATATTCACCTTTAATTGCATCAAGAATATGGCAAATTACATTTAGTATTGAGTTCTTATGTTCTTTAATTGCAATTCTGCTTAATAAAGATAGCAAGTATCATGCAATTATTGTTGCGCTAATCAGCGGTGTTCTTATAATATGTCCATTTTATAATGTTTTAGTTTTCTCTGAAACAGAAACGCCACTCTCTGTTGGTGCAGAAAGCATCTTCATACGAGTTGATTATCTAGTTTCAATTATTACTATAATTGTATCGTGTATTTTTGTTATATGCACATTTGTAATAATGAAGCGAACAAAACGTTCTGCATCTGACTATAAATTAGCACAATTATTACAAGAAACCATCTCATTACATTCAAGGAGTGATAGTTTTCGTTATCCTATGGAAAAATTATGGTCTTATGAAGCAAATGCTAAATTTAAGCAATTAGAATTATTAATACAACATTATATTAACGAAATACAAACACTTTCTAAAAAGCCACCGTTACCAAACAACATATACTCACTTAGCATGGATGAATTACGTCCAATGATTTATAATATGAGTGCAGATATATCACGCTTAAATGATTTGGTATCTAAACAAAACTCTTCGATTGAGTTCCCTTCAGATTTTTCAATAATAACAGAATTGAACCATTCTTTAGCAACTCCTCTTTCACAGATTGAGGCGAATTGTGAGCTATTAAAATCCAAAGTAAAAGGCTTATCGTTACATCAACTGAACAAAATTATACAATATGTCAATTTCTGTAGATGTACAATATTAGCATATAAAGAGTTGTTGTCTTCAACATTGACTGGCGAAGCTGGTAGTTACATTACTAATTTAAATGAAAGTTTTGATATGTATTGCGCTAAATATGAGAAGCGCAATCTGAAGCTCAATATCAAAAATGATAAAGATATAAAAATTTCAGGCAATGTGTTATTTTCAATAATATCACCATTATTAGAAAATGCTGTGTGTGCTTCTCCTGATAATACAGAAGTAAGATTAGACATAAAGTCAGTTGAGGCCGAAACTAAAATAACAATTGAAAACGAAAGCATTCAAACGCCAAAAGTGTCTGATTTGCAAACATCTGGATTCTCATCCAAAGAAAATCATTATGGAACAGGGCTTGAAACCGTTAGGCATTTCTTGAACCTGCTGAAAGGTCGAAATTTACAGGTTGATGTTATAAATAATATTGTTAAATTTGTATTATATATACCATGCAAATGAAATTGGATATACCTGAAATTGTAGTGATTGATGATGCTCCAAATGCGGCACAAGATTTTGCAGATTTGATTGAGGCACAAACTGGGCTAAAAACAAAAGCGTTTTCAAATCCATCGGATTTGCTAGATTACATTTCACATGCGAATGTAAAAATTGCGATTTTAGATCAGGTTATGCCAGATATTAAAGGAACTGACTTATTTGAAAAAATAAATCAAATAGATCCTAATATACAAGCAATCATGCTTACCGGTGAGGCCTCACGAGAAGACCTAAGCTATGCGATAAATTTAGGATTTTCTAAATTTTTAAACAAAAACGAAATTTCCAAGTTATCTGGAATTGTGTTAGAACTATACACAAGTTATGAAGTAAAAATAAGCAAAGACCTGAAATTAAATAAACCCACTGCATTATTTCCTCGGTGGAAAAAGCTATTTTCACCATGCTATTTAATTAGTTGTATACCTCATGGTGGACATATAATTGCGGATGAAGGAGAAATCGTGCTTGATATATATGCTGGAGAAGAAAAAGAATGGAATTCTACAATAAATATTGAAAACAATGTTCAAATAGAATCTAAGAAACTGTTTAAATTTGATTCAATAAAATTTTTATGGCAGCCAAATCAATCATTTCTTCAGCGACCTCGGTTGATTCTTCATAATTGCGTGAAAGGCGACGGAACCAGTCAAGCCATGAGAAAGTTCTCTCGACCACCCATCTGAGAGGTTTCGGTATGAATCCCTTAGTCCCGTTTGGAGTATTGGAAACCTCAAGGCTGATTGCAAAATCTTTTTCAATATCTTTAGCAATCTCCCCTCGGTAACCCCGGTCAACAAGAACCTTTTCAAGCCGTTCCCACTCTCTGTCTGCTGCATTACACAATGGGTGAGCCTGATGGGAATCATGAACCGATGCACTGCATACTGTCCGGGCAAGAATAAAGCCATTGCGGTCAACCACTATGTTACGTTTGATGCCCTTGACTTTCTTGTTTGCGTCAAATCCATTGTCACTCTTACGGTTGCCCCATTTAACGCTTTGTGCGTCCAATGCTCCTACAGAGGGACTTTCTGATTGATTTCGTTTCTTCCTCACCTTTCGTACAAGTTTGTTGAGCAAATGTTCGATTCTACCTTCTTTGGACCACTTTCGGAAGTAATAGTACACCAGTTGCCACTTGGGATAATCGTGCGGAAGCATCCTCCACTGACATCCTGTGACCAGTAGGTATAATACCGCTTCGAATAGGCTCCGTAGTGAATTTTTACGTTTGCGACAATCATTTTCGAAGAATACTTTGTTTATATAAGACCATTGACCCTCGGTCAAAAGTGTCTGATAGAGATTGATTCTATGCATGTGAACAATGTTTTTCTCCTTCAACACTTTGGCTGAGGGTTTGTTATGCCCTATAACATTTTTTCAATTCTAATTTTAAACAGTTTCTAAGATTGAGCACAAACTTGTATCGGAACTTTCATTGTCCCCAAATGAAATTAGACATTTGGCAACTAAAGTCAATCATAGTATAGTATGCCAATTTTCAAAATTATATTCGTTTCTTTCTCAAAAAACAGAAACACATAAACAAACGTATAGTTTACATACTTCAGAGAATCCAAATATCAAACATGTATCACGAAGGGTTATAGAACAGTTCCCTGTTTTACAATTGTATAAAATTGTGATTCAAAAAGTTTGTTTTTGGTGTAAACAATCAAAATACATCTCTATTATTGTATCTAAGCAAACACCAAAATTATACACCAAACAAACTGACTATTATAGTGATGGTTCATCAAAAGAGATAGACTTGGGAATACATAATTCAATTAAACGAATTACGCCTAAGAATTAAGCAGAGAGGTATTTACATCTGTTTGCGTCAGCCATGACTTGTTTCTTAGAGGTGAGGGAGTTTGCCGTCTGGAAAAAGAAACGCCGGACAGGACTTTGGCACAAAGCCGCCCTCCGCCCGGCATTTTGGTGATTCAATGCCACTGTTTGAGATCCATATCCGTCTCCATATTTCTGCTGACGGCAGTATGGATTTTTACTTTATGTGACTGTTCCTGTCGGATCGGTCGTTTCCGCTGTGCCGATGCCGCAGTCCGCAGCACCGACGGGGGCAAGGTTTGCGGGGCAAATACTCTCGGCACAGCCGAGGAAGATTTGACACGCAACGGCACAGCCGCCCGACCTTGTCACCGCCGGGGCTCCGGACTATCTTGAATCACAGCGGAACACGGCCGGAACTGTTACGTTATTCTTTTCTCTCATAAGCCGTTCCGCTTTTCCTCCGCTTGATGAGCCGGTCCATCTCTCTGGCAATCTTTTCCTCCGTGATTTTCGCATAACCCTGTGTGGTGGATATATTGGAGTGTCCCATCATCCCGGCTATGCTCTCGATAGGTATGCTCTCCGATATCAGCATGGTACCGAAACTGTGCCTCGCCTGATGGTAGGACAGGTTGTCATCCTTGCCTATCGCCACACCGAGTTCGTGTATCTCGAACCACATGGCGTCGCGTGACGGCAGGGGAAACACCGGCTTTTCATCGTCCGAGGTGTTGTAGAGCGACAGTATCCGCTCCGCTATGGGATGCAGTGGGATGAACGCCTCCACCTTTGTCTTTCGGCGGTTGATGCGTATGTACCGGCGTTCGTCGGAGGTCGTGCCGATATGGTGCGGGTAAAGCAGCTGTACGTCAGCATAGGCAAGTCCGGTGAAGCAGGAGAATATGAAAGCCCTGCGTCCGAGTTCCTGGCGCGTGTCGCGCATGGGTGTCGCAAGGATGCGCCTCAGTTCGTCACGGGTTATGTAACGGTGACGGGCATCGGGACGTCTCTCGTAGTCCATATCCTCTATGGGGTTGACACGTATCGTGCCGTTGTCGACGGCTATGTAGAGCAGGCGGCTCAGCCAGCGCATACACCGGTTGACGTACTGGGGCGAGAAGTTCTTGCGCCGTACCAGATACGCCTTGTATGCGTGGCCGAATTCCCCGGTCACGTCCGCAACCGGGATGTCGGATTTACCCGTGGATGTGATATATTCCGCAAGATATCTCTGGTTGTAACCCGACTCGCGGTATGTGGAATTGGAGCCGGTCTCCTCGGAGCGCGCCTTCAAACGGAGTCGCTCCGCCTCTCCGATACCGAGAAGTCCGGATGGGACAGTAACGCTTCCCGCAACGTTGTTTTTAAGTAGCTCGGCACTTACAACACCCTGCCGTTTAAGAATATCAGCGTAGGCTTCCTCGATGTCGCCTCGCATAGCGGCAAGCCGGGCGTTGTCTCTGACGCATTTTGTCTCGCCGGTTTTGGGGTTCCAGTCTATGGGTCTGCATGATATGCAGGTGGTCATGACTGTGCTTTTACCATCCACGGTTATACGGCAAAGCACGGATGTGGTTCCGTCGGAACGTGTCTTGCCACGGTTGATGTAGAATAGTATTGAGAATTTTTACTGTCCGCTAAACCATAAAAGGGTGAGTCCAACTTCTTGAACAGCAGAAGTTGGGCTTACTTTTTGTATTTGACAAGCCCCCTCAGCAGTTTTCGGGATCTTCAGGAGGGGATTCCGAGGCCTCTGCGAGCATGATTTTCAAGTCAGCGTCGGGCTGATTTAGGAACTTTTCGAGATTCAGATAATACATCAGTACAATTCTGACGATTGTAGCCAGTCCAGAAAAGCTCCAACGCCTTTGCAAGGTGCTTTGTAAGACCGAGAGCAACAGATTAGCTATGAGCGTTACCCAAATCTGTATTTTTATGGCATTGGCACTTTCGCCATAGAAGTATCGCAAAGGGAAGTTCTGCTTTATCTGCTTGAAAAGCGACTCAATCTGCCATCGGCGACGGTAGATGGCCACGATTGTCTCCAGAGGCATGTCGAAGTCATTGGTGAGAAGCGATATAAGTTTTGGCTTCTTGCCTTTCTTAATGTCAACGTATGTGATTATTCTTGCAATGTGGTTGATGCCGTCTTTACGGAACACTACGACCTGTTCACGGTACTCCATCAGTCCCTGCGGATTCTGGTGCATACAGTCCACAAGTATTTCATAACTGAGGTTTTTCTTCATTTTGGTTACATATACCACCCCTCGATCCGTCAGTTCCTCGAATTTGGCATAGTTGATATATGCACGGTCAAGTGCTACTATCTCGTTGTGGCTGTAATGGCTCGGTGCAAGCATGAAGGAGTCATTGGTCGCTGCCGAAGTGAACTGTACGTCGCAGTGAACGCCCTCGTTGGCATGTATGACCGAGTGTACCTTGATGCCGCCTTTCTTCTTTCCCGTCTTCGGATGACGGCCAACACCCTTGAAAATAGCATTGGAGAACAACGTGATTGTAGTGGAATCGATGATTCTAAGCCGTCTTATCCACTCTTCCGTGCCATTGCGTCGGCTGTCCGAGGAAAGAATGTCTTTATTGGCTGCATACAAGTCGCGGTATACATCTTCAAAGAACTTCTCTGAACGTCTGGCATTTGCATCCGACAAGGTGCTCCGCCTGGGCACAGTGTCAATGCCTACATGATGGAGTTTGCGTACCTCGGCTGTCATAGAAGTCTCTATCTCACGCAATGAATCGAAGCGCTGTATGACAGCATATAGCATCGTAAGCAAATGCGTATAGCCGTCAAAGCTCTTGACATACTTCTCTCCGCCGTGTTTTCGGCTGATTTCAACTATTTTTTCACGATCAAGTGATTTTATCAGCTGACCATATGTCGGCTGTCCGAAGAAATTACTACTTTTACTCATGGTTATTTAAGATAGTTTGGCGACATCAAAATAACCATTTAGGGCTGACTCCTGCAATAGGTGCCAGCCCTAATTTTCAACCGCTACTAAAAAAGTTTAGCGGACAGTAATAATTGAGAATGTGCTGCGCATGTTCTGTATGTTTAATGATGATTATCTGATTAGGGATTTTTACAGAGTCAGTTCAAGGTCGGATGTCGCCGCGATGAACCGGCCCATGTCCTCGAAAAGTTTACGCGGGGTCACACGGGCGTATGCCTGTGTCGTCTTTATGCTGGAGTGGCCAAGCATCCGGCTTATGGTCTCTATCGGCACACCCGCATCAAGCGTGATCAGGCTCGCGAAACTGTGCCTTGCCTGATGGAAGCACAGGTCATCCTTTATTCCGGCGAGTGCCGCCAGTGCCTTCATGTGGCGTTTCAGGTTGGGATGGTATATCATCGGGAACAATGTCTCCCTCTCATCGTCCCGGTACCGTTCTATCAGTTCCACGGCTTCGGGCAGGAGTTTCACAGTGGCACGCAATTCGTTTTTCCGGCGGTTGTATCTGAGCCACAACGCCCCCGTCTCATCCGTGTACAGATTCTCACGGGTTATGGTGACGGTGTCTATGTACGCTGTACCCGTATAACAGGCGAATAGAAAAAGATCCCGCGCCAGGCGGTGTGTCCTGCGGTGCGGAGGTATCTCCACATCCCGGATTTTCTCGAATGATTCCCGGCTTAGCGCCCTCGGTGTTTTAAGCGTCTGTTTCGGAAGCGAGAAGTTATGGAAATGGCATATTGCGGAGTGCCCCTCCCTGAAAGCTCGCCGGCATACTTTCTTGAGGATGGCGAGATAATGCCTGGCCGTCTCTATCGACAACCCCTTGTCATCGGTGACGAAGGTCTGGAACTCATAGATGAAACGCTCGGTAAGTTGGTCAAAAGCAAGATCAGTCACCTTGAAGCGTCTTTGAACGAACTCCGCCAAAGCCCGGCGGGTGTAATGGTAGGTGGCATAGGAAGTCTTTGCGCGGTCTATTCCTATTCGGCTCTTCAACTCCTCACATACCGCATCGGTCATTCTCATCAGAGTTACGCGGGTTTCCATGCTGCCCTGGAACTGTTCCTTGACATCGTTGGCGTCGAAGTCACCGCCACGGTTGACAAGGAAGTCAAAGGCGGCATTTACACCAAGCAGCAGGCGGTCTATTGCTGCGTTTGTCTCCACCGCCTCACGGCTTTTGCCGTCAAGCCGGCTCTCACGCGGGTTCCACAACCCGGGCGTGCATGACAGCTTGCAGCTGAACTGCGCCATCGTGCGGTTGACGGTTATGCGCCCCATTATGGGTGCTTTCCCGTTCCTGTCGAGTCCGCTCTTTTTAAGGTAGAGCAGCACCTTGAATTTTTCGATTTTCATACGCTTATGTTTTAATGACAAAATTAGCCTGTTTATAAGCGTTTTCCGATATGCAAAATGGTGTATTACAGAGAATAAGCACCCACGGCATCGTTATTTTATCTTCCGGGAGTTACCATATCCTGCATCGGTAACTGCCCGGCTAACGTTCTGGTAACCGAACCCCTGCAATATTCCGCTCCCGTCTGCTTTATTTCAGCACTGCTGAAAACGAAAATCACCTATCAAACAACCTATTACGTTTTATCTTCATCACCTTTCTTCCGCCAATTCCAATACTCACTTTTCACATCGCCCGTCATACGTTCGCGACCATGTCGCTCAACAACCATGTACCGCTTGAGACAATCTCAAAGATGCTCGGTCACAGCGATATAAAGACGACGCAGATATACGCCAGACTTTTGGACAATACAATATCGGAGGATATGGAGGTCATGCGCGCCAAGTTCAACGGGGCGCGACTAGGCTGAGAACGACATATACGGTAAAAGACGGCAACAGGATTTCTGCCCTGCTGCCGTCTTTTGCATTGCCGGATGTTGGTGTCTATTCATCGAATTTCGGCCGGTATGTCCCCGACAGGAATTTTTCGATGTCGTCCTCGTCATAAAGTATCTTGCCGTCAAGACGGTAGAACGGAATCTTCCCTTTGTCGCGGTAGTCCTGAAGCGTCCTTCGGGATATGCCCAGCCTCTCTGAAAGCTGTGCGTCAGTGATGAACCGCCTGCCCATAAGCGACGGCCGGCATTCCTTCACCAGCCGCTCCGCCATTTCAAGGGAATGCCTGCACTGAGAGAAGAACAGTCTTACAGACTCGTCTGCCCCTGTGTATATTCTGTCACTCAATGTCGGCACCTCCTTTCGCGATAATGGCTGACACATCCTGCGCACTGTATTTGCATTTCTTACCGCATCTTACGAAGCCGATTCTGCCGCCTGACTGAAGGTTGCGGACTTTCCGCTCCGAGATGTTCAGCAAACGGCAGGTTTCTTCAAGCGAAAGCCAGTCGTCGGGATTTTTGTCGCGGACTCTCTCAAAGAGCGTGTGAAGCATATTATGAAGGTAGGCCATACGCTCGAACATCGCGTCAAGGACCTCCTTGTCGATTGCTACAATTTCCATAATGATTTGTGGGATTTAGCGGTGGGTGGATATGGATATTAAAAAGGCAGCGGGTATCCCTCCCGCTGCCTCACCACTAAATCCACAATCAAAATAAATTATGACTGCGATTCAGTGGCAAAGTTAGCGATTTCTATCCGATTTTCAGCTATGTAGTGCCGATTATTTTGGATAGGAATGCCGGAGACAGCGTATTATTCCCCACAATCGGGGTCAAGTTCGCCGATCAGGTCAAGAAGCGCGCCGGAGAAGCCTTCGATGACACTGCGTCCGGTCCGGTCGCCTCCGTAGAGGTCGTTTGCCTCGAACTGCCATGTCAGTATCAACTCGGCAATCTCGTGTCCGAAAAACTCATCGAATATTGCCTGACCTTCGGGGGTGAGGTATATCTCGTCGCCGTCAAGCATGGCGAGTCCCTTGTTCACAAGGCTGCCCATCGCGCTGCCGTAGTCGTTTGTCTCCTTGGTGTATGGCACACCGGTGTGCATGAATTCATCGACACAGCCTGCCACTGTCGTGAGTTTGCCGATGACATCGGCAAACGCTCTTGACTCCACAGGACGGTCGAAGGGATACACCCCTGCATCGGCAATCTCGACCTGCGTCTGGAAAGTGCCTGCCTCGGTCACGTCATAGGCATCACCGGTTATCTCCCAGCGGCGGCTGAAACGGTTGTCGCCGACGGTGAACTCCAGTGTGGCATACTTGCGGACTGGTTTCTGCTCCATGACAGCTCTCATACGGTTGAGGATAAGACGATAGAGTTGCAGCTCGCTCGCGGTCAGCACCTCGTCGGCGGCGCGCAGGGTTATTATGGCATGGCTGTCGATTGTTGCCCCGTTGTCTCCCCACCGGTAGCCTCCGGCATCGGGGAACACCGTCATGATGTGACCACGCAGTTTTTCGGGAAGGTGCGGGCAGTCGGTCAGAGGCGACGATATAAGCCCTCTGTCATAAAGTTTCTGCGCCACTTTCAGCGTCTTGCCGGGCATGAAGCCGAGATTGTTGAATGCGTCCATCTGGAGTGTCAGGAGGGTGTGGAAACGCAGGTTGAACCTGTCGGTCTCCTCTATGGTCAGTGTGGCGGGTACTGTTTCGCCAACGGGTACGGATTCGAGCGCGGCTCCGGCATCAGCCTCATCGTCCCATCTCTCAGCGGACTCGAACACCGTGCCGCTGTTTGCGTTGACGAGGATTGAATATGCGGGATGCGCCGGCATTTGCACATAGTCTATATGGTCGGACAGTTCTCCGAGAAATAAGAGCGCGACAGCTTCCTGACGGGTGAGGTTGCAGGCGGGAAGCCCCATGTGCAGTAATGTCTGGTTGATATTGTAGCCGAACAGCATATCCATACCTTTTGACACGAGTCCTGTCTGGGCGAGGCGGTGGAGGTGACGGCCCGACTCACGGAAATGGAATGCCCCGCGGATTGCGCCGTAGCTGAGCCGGGTCATCCACATACGGCTTCGGGGACAGCCCACGCGGAAGTGGCGGCAGATGTTGAAGAAGCGCGCCTGTGCGTCGGCTCCGCCGTCGGAGGCGAACACTACTTCGGATGCCTCGCGGAACAGGGGCTTCAGCTCGCGTTCCAGTCCCTTGTCGGTGACGGACATCCTGAACTTCTCCGGGATGAACGGACTCTTTCCTTCCGCCATCTCGCCGAGGGGCGTGTGGCGGATGAAACGGGGCGGCACTGCGGCAACTGTCAATGTGCCGGAGGTGTGGATGCCCTCGCTTGTCTCGTTGTTTGCGCCAAGTGCAATGGCGACAGTCTTGGTGGCGAGAATGCTCTCGCAGATAATAAGGATCATAATCTAATGTGGGTTTAGGGTGAATTTATTGAAGGCACGGGGATTGGGTCGCCCTTATCCCCGTGCCGTGGGGATAACTTGTCTGGGTGATACGGTTGCCGGAGGGGATATTTACGGACGTGACGTGGATTCAGTGGTCGGGATTACAGTCATAACCCGGCAATCATATCGGTTGAATCACAGTGTGTTGATTGTGGACGGATGGTGAGAGGCTTTCAGGGTCTGGGACCTTTGGGCTTCTGCTGCCTTTGCTGGTTTTCGTCCTTTGGCGCGGTCTGTCCGCGCTGGAGAGGCTCTTTCACGTTCTTGGTAGCCTCGTTTGTGGCACCGTCATTGTTGACAGCCATCTGTGTCTTGCTTTCCTCGGCGATGCCCACCACCTTGTCGCGGTCAGGATATACGCGGGTGGTGATCGGCGCACGCTTTTCAGGGTCATACTGGAAATAGACGGTGCAGTTGTTGCCGAACAGGTCTTTGGCTTCGCCCACGAGGACTTTCTTACCGGCGAGATAGTCGTTCTGCTACTGTTCGCTCAGCTCTATCTTGCACCAGTGGGCAAGGCGTTTGACAGTTCCGTCGGCATTGTGCCAGCGTTCTTCCGGCTTCTGTTGGGTCTGCTGTTGCTGCTGCGACTTTCCGCCCTGCTCCTGCAACTGGCGGTAGAGGTCGGAGTTGACGAAAACGACATCACGCTTGGATACGTTGTATTGCAGGTCGGCGACAAATTTCGCGCCGTTGGGCAGTTCGACGCTCTGCGCCCGTATGGTGCCGCCGTTCTTCAGTATGCCGACTGCCTGCATATCGAGTTCTATGTTCGCCACTTTGCGCCGGATATAGATGTTGTCTATCGGCATTGACTCGATTTCATTGGTGAGCCTGTCTATGCTCACGAGGCATCTCTTGATTTCTCCGGTCTTGGGGTCGGCAAGTTCCACCGCCCTGCCGAGGTTGCCGGTCTTGCGCAGTTCGGCCTTGTCCTCGCCTGTGAATGTATAGCCCTTGTATTCCTTGTCGAGCTGCGGCTCGTTGCGGACGAAATGTGGCACAAGTGAGTATGAGCCATCGGGGTTGGTGCGGAAAGAGAGTTTTGCCTGAATCGAGAACTTCTCGTCGCCGAATTGTGGCGTCACAGTGAAAAGCTGCGGCGATTTGTGGTTATATACCATCTGGTCGAGTGCGCCTGATTTTTCAAGGTCTTCGCGCGTGATGCCCCATTGCTTCTGTATCTTGTCCCAGTCTATGCTGTCCGCGTTTATGGGGGCATTCCTGACAGGTGGCGCGGGTGTCTGTTCAGGCTGTTGGGGCTGTTGTGCCTGCGCTGATTGTTCAGGCTCCGGGGTCTGTGCCTGTTGTGGCGGCTGGGGTGTCTCGACTGCCTGTTGTTCCTGCTGAGCCGGAGGCTCCGGAGTTGTCTGTCGCTCAGGATTCACTGTATGGGCGGGGACGTCCGTTTCCACCGCGTAGGGTCTGAGCATCTCTGCGTTTTTCTCCGCTTCCTGAATTATGTCCGCCATTGCGGGCGCGACCATTTCATACCTGTCGGCCGGCAGTCTGAAAAAGCTGAACATCGTAGGGTTCTTGGCCTGCCGGAGAAAATTCGACATGAACGCTTCGAGGGGGTTCTGCCCTTTGTTGAACTTGATGAGTTCACTGAGTGGCGTTGACTTTACGTCCGCCATCTTCGGGGTGCCGTCGGGATTCTGCCCTACGACCGCCCCGACTTTCCCGCTTGTGTTGTCGCGGGCCATCAGCACTTCCTGCTGATCGGGAGTCTGGTCCATAATGAATTATGATTTAGTGGTGGTTGTTTTGGCGTTTCCGCCGGAGTTGGTTCTGCACTTCACAGTCCTGTAGTCTGGATGGGACGAACTGATGAAGCACTTTTCGAGAAACTCGTCGAGGTCGCATTGAAGGACGAACTTTATGTTTCCCTCTATGCTCTCATAGACCTTGATTTTTCCTGCGTCGCGGTATCGCCTTATTGTCTTCTCGCTGATGTCAAGCCCGGTTATGATGTCGTCGAGAAGGATTACAGGCTCTCCGTGGAAGGTCAGTCGCGGTCTGTCTCTCGCGGGATAAAGGCAGGGGCTTCTGGCACGCTGCTCTACGAGTGAGACATAGGCTTGCGCGGCGGTCTTGAAATCCGCATCCTTGTCGGTAGGCTGCGCCATACGCTTATTCGGGTGTGGCGGACGGTGCCGTGGTTTTCGCCTGTCCGTATGAAAAGAACGGTGCGAGAAGTCTGGCGGCCGCCATGAGGAACATTGATCCGAACAGCCACGCGTTGGCATCCGCGGGCAGTTCATCTATAGGATTGTTGCCGGGTCTGCGGTTGCGGGTCTTGCGGCTGCGGTCTGATTTGCCGCTCTTTGATTTGGGCTTCCTGTTGAAGCCGGATGCGTTTTGGGGAATTGTAATCTCCATGCGGTTATATGTTTTTACGTTAGACTTATCGAGGATTGTACTTCGTTTTGCAATTATAACCGAAGGGATTATGAAAATGGTTGTTTAACGATGGTTAATATCGCCAATATGCTGTATTGATGGATTTTATATCGGCAAAATATTTTGAAAGTTAAATCTTTATGATTGGTGAACCGTAAATAGTGATTTTCTTATGGTAAAGGATTTGGCTGTGCTTTTCGGTTGATTAAGACATAAAAATATAGCGTATAGAAACCTACGCTTACCATTGAAGGCTCTGCAAAGCCCGGACGAAAAGCTTGAGTGACTATACGCTATGCGATAAGCATAGCATAGCCTCACGCCAAGTTCGTCCTTTTGTTAAATTTGCAGATTTACAATGGAACTTCTGCGGAAGTTATGTTATCCTATATTGTTGATGCGGTTGGCTCTCCAATCGCGAATCTTTGCTATTTTGCGGTGCAAAGTTACGAAATTTTCCTGAGGTTGTCAAGCCTCGATTTCTCCGTCAGGATTGATATGGTGCTTTTTACGAAGTTGTATGAGGGTTTTCTCTGACACTCCGAGAAGTTTTGCAGCACCTCGCCATGTACCTGCCCGATTGAAGGCTTTGATGATATTCTCCTTTTCCGTTCTCGGATTTCGATGCGTCAAATCTTCGGCATTGTCGGGAGTGGCATCATCAAATCTGATGTCCTCAGCGGTAATGGTATCATCTTTCGTATGAAAGGCGGCGAAAAGAACGGTGTCTTTCAGCTCTCGGACGTTGCCGGGCCACGGATGTAGTTTTAACGCCTTTATTGCAGAAGCGTCAAGATGCTGTTTCGGTCGCTGTTTCTTCTGTGCGTATCTCTGAAGAAGATAGTCTGCAATATCAGCTATATCCTCAGTGGATTCACGAAGAGACGGTACTGAAATACTCGTCTGCCGAAGCATATAGAAAAGATTGTCACGGAAGCTACCGTCTGCTACCATCTTCAACAGATTTCCGTTTGCAGTGCTGATAATTCTCACATCGGGGTGTTCCTGTTCAAGAATGTGCAACAGCACTGATTGGGTCTCGAATGTCAGCAACTGGATATTCTTGATTATCAGTGTGCCGCCTTTCACTTCCTGAAAGTAACCCTCGATGCGGTTATAGATTTCGCTGCGGTCTGACTCCGGGTCATGCTTGCCGACAAGCGGCGCGCCTCCGGCTTCGAGAACCTTCAACGGCTTCTGTGTCCGCGAGCTTTGGAGATAGATCTGTCGCGCAATCTGCTCCTTGCCCATACCGCTTTCGCCGAAAATGATACAGTTGGCGTTTGTTGTCGCCACACGTCCGATTGCCTTCCCTATTTCACGGAAACTGTTGCTCCTCCGTGGAATCAGGGCATTGTCAAGCTGGATTATGATGTTCTCCGGTTTTGCGTATTTGCCTACCGTTTCAACGAGCTGCTTGTCAATACCGGCCCGTTGCACCACATCTACCGCTCCGCCGCCTTTCATCACTTCAAGAAGGTCGGGGCCGTTCAGGTTATTCACTATGGCGATGACCGGGAAAGTGAATCCCTCAGCCTTCTGCCAGTTGATTAACTCTTTCGCAGAACCGTCACGGAGTGAAACGTCCGCGACAATCACTGCGCCGGGTGGCAATTTCGCCACCTCGTCCTTTGCTGCCTCCATCGTCTCAACGGCAATCGGCTCATAGCCGGACTTGACAAGCAAGCCCGACATAAGCCGACGGTCTGATTCGGAGGCATCTACAATTAACACCTTGTTCATTGATTTGTAATTTAGTTATTTATTCACTGTAAAGCAGTTTTAGTTTCTAAAATCTCACGCCAACAATGGCAGACGCCGAGCATCTTGTATTGAAGAAAGTGTAACTCTCATCAAAATAGCAATTGCCATCAAGTCGTATCGTTGCTGACACAAATAGTGAACGATGATTATAGGTCATTGACATTTTCCCCTGATAGTTCAGGGATATCGTATTATTGAAATCGTTGTCTTTCTTTACGTCTGTATTCGTCATTTCTGTACGCTTATATCCGACTGAAGGTAGGATTGTTACATTATACAACCAATTATGAGGCAGGACATGACTATATCCATATCCTCCAAGTATTGTATAATCGGTATAGCTGAAATCATATTTAGAAGCAAAATCCGGGATGTCATCAGTCATGGACGGAGGAAGATGCTCAAAGTCCATAGCAATTGTGTGTCTGCCGTAATTTATACCTAATATCCATGATCCGGCACTTTTTAGCTGATATTTTGAAAAGTTATATGCAGCCGCTTGCGAGTACTTATTGTGATTGAAAAAATAGTACGCATTCAGATTGAAAGCCTTGTGATTCATATTATCTATAGGTATGTCAGGATTAGAGCCATCGACATTCTTGTAATTGCCAAATTTAGTGAGTTTTGTATCTCCATAAGTATTCCAAGAAGTAATCTCAGCCGAAAACAAGGCGCATGTGAATGAAAAGTTAAAAATTCGTCGTTGGTCTCGTTTCCCGGTAATCAGCCTATTGACATTCCACGTATAGCCAATGCTGACAGCCATAAAATTCAATGAAATTCCTAAATCCGAATTTATCTTACTATGGAGTATAACAGGCTGGTCGTGAAATATAAACGCATAGGACTGGTGCCAATTATAACTGTTGGCATAGAGTTTCCAATTTTGTCCCGTTCCGATGACATAAGCAGAATCATATCTATTAAAGGTCGTGTCCCCCCAGTTATAAACAGTACGACAAAAATTGACAAAACGAGGATATTTTATACGAGGGTCATTTATCCTAAAATTGCATTGGCTCAACTGATTAAACCAGTTGCCTGACAATTCAAGCGTGGAATCAGGCAACTGCTTAGATGTACATTCCTCTCCATACATACAGAGTGGGAACATACTGCACATCAAAACTAAAAGTAATCCAAAGCGAGGTATTTGAGTCATCTATTTGTCACTAATCTTCTTCGGTTTGACATTACTTCTACGCTTGATATGTGGATTTCCCTTATAGCTAATTTTTGTAGTACCTAATCCATGTGTTGATAGTAAACGGATAACGTTGCACTTCACATACCCCCCGCCGGAGTACTTAATTTTTGCATTTTCAGCAACAAGTCTGACCACGTCTATCTTGCCAGTCCCAATAATCCTACATTTCAGATTGTCACAAACACCACCTTTAACTGTTATTGAGCCGGTTCCTAAAATGTTGCATGAAATATTATCAGAAGCAAGTTCCCTGATAATAATAGAGCCATTACCTGTTACGATAGAGAGACTCGCTTTTGAGGCATACACACTATCAATTTCTATTGAGCCATTACCGGATTGGATAATTTTTAATTCCGGAACTGATAATCGGCCTCTTACTTTCAGAGTGGAATTGTATCCATTTTCGATCTCGGTTATATTGGCATTAACCTTAATCAATAAGGTGTCGTTCTGGTATTTACCGACATATCTTTCCGCGATATTGTTATCTAATATTTGTATAGTCAGAGTCTCGCGTTCGTGTGTAAGGAATAAAATATTTGACCAATCTCTGATTGTATCCGGAAATTCAATAATATTTTTGGCAAAAGAATCGACTACACATACGACATTGATATCATTCATTAGTCTTATGCGTCCAATAGATGTCATATCTAAAGTGTTATCCAAAAGTCTTTCGTTTGCATATACAGCCGCTGACGACAACAGCATTATAATAATCACTCCAAGCACTCTCATGGTCACACTTTGTATGATGTATAGTTATAGTCAAAAGATTCCGGCTCATTTCTGATCCAATGCTATCGGCAGTAATCTCCGATAACATTGGATTTCAAATGAGATACATCAGATATGATATTTTATTGATATCAGCCTACATAAATTCCTTTTTACGATATGGCAATAAAAGGCAAATAAGCATACAACCGAGACATAACCATACAGTTGTTCCTGTCATATCTTTGAACGCCACAATAGTTGCCTGTTTTTGTACTCTCGCAGAAAGTTGGATACTTGCCAGTTTTTCGGAGTCGAAAGTGCCATTTCCGGAAAATGCGCCTATTCGCTGAGTTGTGTTATATGTGTTTACTGCCACATTATTGGAATGATTGATTTCTGATGCCAATAGTTCTTTATGGAACTGGGTACGTTCTTGAAGCCAGTTTGAATAAACCGATACTCCAATTGCCGGTGCCATCACATTACGGACTGTAACTATTAGAAATAGCCATGTCGGCAAGAATTTTGCCGGAAGATTTTTCATGCCATGCGCACATACAACCGCATAAGGCATAATCCACCCCATATAGTTAAGCAGCATCGGCCAACGCATTGAAGGCAAATCGGAGTCGGTCTGATACAAGAAGTACATATAGGCATTCGACACTGCCATAAGCATAAAGCCGAGTGCGAAAAGTGTTCTGAACCTCATTCTTCTAAGAATAAGAATCAAAGAAAGTATCACACCTAAAAGGCAACCATAAATCGCATACTTCATCAATGCCTGAGCCTCCAGATTCCCGGCGGCAGAACCAAGTTTGGCAAATGATCCGATGAACATCTGAGATGGAGTATTCACAAGCATTACAAGCAGAAAAATCAGTATGCCGATCCAAGTGTTACGATAGCGGAATATTCCAAGTTCGAGATAACGGTAACTTCCTGCATGAATTTGCAGTAACATAAATCCTGCACCGGCAACTAAAGTTATAATGAATGCCAAAATGATATATTCGGATTCACTGGCGTCTTTTAAAATCTGTTAATGCGAAATTGTTAAACTCTGTATTCATGTTGGTTACGCGATTTTCAGGCCTGCAAACCTTGTCGCACTTTTCAAATGATTACATTGGGGTTGGAGCCTTAAAACTCGGTTCCCCAATTTTTCATGAATGCAGGACGATACATTTTCAGCCAGATTGTTGACTTTTTGCCAAAACGCAAATTTGAAAGAATCATGGAGCATCGTACCAAAAATAAGGTTGAGGACAGAACCCTCGGATGGCAGTTGTCTTATTGGGGACAGTTGCTTGTCCTTATATTCGGTCAACTGCTCGGATGTCGAAGTCTCCGTGAACTCTCGGATATCACTACAGCACATCGCAAGAAATCCTTTCATCTCGGATTTGGCAAAGAAGCGGTAGACCGTAATATTCTCTCCAGATGCAATACCAATCGTGATTGGCATGTGTTCGAGGAGTTCGCCAACCATATGATTGTGCTGGCTCAGGAAGCCCGTATAGACCGGGAATTTTGTATCGGCGGCAAGTTCTATGCGTTCGATTCCTCCACGATTGACCTTTGCATGAGTGTTTATGACTGGGCAAAGTTCAGAAGCACCAAGTCCGGCATTAAACTGCATACCCAACTTGATATAGTGACGCAGATTCCAGTTATGATAAACATCACCAATGCCTCGGTTCATGATGTAAATGCGATGGATATCATTGATTATGAACCGTTGGCCGGTTATATCTTCGACCGTGGATACTGGGACTTGGATAGGCTTCATAAGATTGAGGAACTTGGAGCCTTCTTTGTCATAAGAGAGAAGGCTAAGCCGAAGTTCATTGTCGAGGATGGTCTGGACATGCCCGAGAATGGAAACATTCTTCAAGATTATACCGTAAGGTTTACCGGTAGACGCAATGCATCCAATTACCCTTCCCGGATTAGACGTATTGTAGCGTATATCCCTGACCTGAAGAGAAGTTTTGTTTTTTACACAAATAATTTCTTCCTGTCTGCCGAACAGATTGTGTTCCTTTACAAGAACCGATGGCAGGTGGAGCTTTTCTTCAAATGGATCAAACAGCACCTTAGAGTCACCACATTCTGGGGTAATTCCGAGACATCCGTCAGAATACAAATTTATGCGGCTATATGCACTTACTGCGTTGTCGCAATAATCGAACATAAAATGAAACTTGAAAGAAACATCTACGAAGTCATGAGAATCCTCGGCAGCTCCCTGCTTGTCAAGGAGCATATCAAGGACTTGTTGACTCCAGAACCGGTGCCAGCACAAATAGCAAATTGCCATCCAACTCTTGACCTCGAATTTGATTAACACTTTTTAAGAGACACTAGTGATTCGGATTCAAACCAATCTAAAGTTTTACCGAAGAACATCATATAGCAAAATGCACATAGGGTAATTGCGGCCAAAACTATGTCAATCATACGGCTGAAAGGAATTTCATATTTACCCTCGGACTGATAAGCCGGCATAATAAAATATACAAGTACAGATGTCAGAACCATCATTCCGGCAACAAGATAGTAATAATCTGTCCATGACAAATCAGTCGCAATCCAAGATGAACAGAAATTACCAATCTGCACAATACAAAAGATATATCCATAAAGACACGGGAAAAACCAAGCCCTCATGTGATCCATCTTATATTGTCTTTCCGGAGCCGGCATTTCTTTAAGAGAAAAGAAACTAACAATAGGCATCCCTGTAAAATAGGTTGACATTGAGAATGTGGTATTCAAAACAATAAACATTCTTGCCATACCCATTGCTATTGCACAGACAAGCATGGACAATGGTGTTTCCAGATTGGCGCAGATTAAGTTGAGTGCTGCAAGAATGAGGAATCCAACCACATATACCAGACGTACATTGCGGGTATGTAGATATGGCATCATTATAGGGAATACAAGAGCCATACCGATATACGCACACAAGTTGATTAGTTAGAAATTCTCTATGAGTTCACCTGAACCTGCGGTTATCTCATTCAGACTGCCAACGTAAGTTCCACCCATAAAAAAGAGTGGAACAAAGACCCAGTAGAAGACAATTACACCCAGAAATTTGGGGATTTGTCGGTGAAATGGGAATGGATACTGGGCTGTTGCAGAATTGATTTCCATTTCGTTATATTTTAGCTTTTATGTTGCACATCATTCCGGCTGCAAGTAATTGGTTGTCTTCGGAAGAAATATCTACCAAATCTATGCGGACAGGTATACGCTGACGTATTTTCACGAAATTGCCACTTGCATTATCTGTTGGAATCATTGAATATTTCGTGCCTGTTGCTGAACTTATAGAAGACACCAGACCTTTGAATTTTCTTCCCGGAAAAGCATCGATCTCGACATCCACCTCCTGTCCGATATGCAAATTCTGGATTTGTGTCTCTTTGAAGTTTGCTACAATCCATTTTTCATTATCGGGTATGAGGGTAGTCATTGTCTGCCCCGGATTTACAAACTGTCCTACTTCGATGTTTCGTTTTCCAAGATAGCCATCACAAGGTGCTGTTACGACAGTGTATGATAAATTAAGCTCGGCCATTTCAAGTGCCGCCTCAGCACGTAGTATGGCTGCATCTGCATTGCCCTTACGTTGATTCACTTCTGAAACAGACGATTGCGCGCTGCTCCGCTGCCGTTCCAAAGCGTTTACGCGAGCATGGGCCATATCAAGTTCTGTCTTATACTGCTCGACTACAATAGGTGTTGTCGCATTCTTTTCCAAGAGAGCAGAAAATCGGGCATAGTCGGCTTCAAGTTTGGAAACCCTTATGCGCGCCTCCGCTATGGACTCATCAAAAACCGATGCAGATGTAGATGCCGTATTGGCTGTATTGTCTATCACTCTACGTCCTGTCATTGCATCCTGAAGATTGGCTTGGGCCTGCTTGAGGTTGATTATAAACTCACGGTCGTCAATAATCATCAAAGTATCACCCTTGGCTACATGCTGATGCTCTTTGAAGCGTATTTCCTTTATATATCCGGGTACACGTACATTTATGGGAGACATATATTGTTCGACAGTAGCATTGTCCGTTGTTTCAAAATTCTTAGCAGCCATGAATGACTGTACCCCCAATGCGGCGGCAATGATTATGACAATTGTCATGATGACAGTTGCGGTAGTACGGGCTTTGTTCATTTTATGCTTTTTATTTTGTTCCATTGTCTTATTTTTATTTCAGTTGATGAAGGTTATCTGTTAATTTCAGAAGCTGTATATTAGCGATGTGACATTCACATAGAGCATGGATACAAGCTATTTGCGATTCGCGCATGCGCATTTCATCTTGCAGCAGGTCTGTCATGGACGCTACACCCTCTTTATATCGTTCCTCGGTAACGTTATACACGCTGAGAGCCAGATTATAATTGCTCTTTTGAGTATTGAATGAGGATATGTTCAAATCAAGTTTTCTATAAGTATCGGAAAAATCCCTTTCAAGAGATTTACGTTGCTCATCCAAGGCAATGTCCATCTGTGTAAGTTCAAGAGAATGCCCTTTAATCTTTTTACGCTTACTGTTGGCATCAAATATTGGTATATTGACTTTGATCCCCAAGTAGGTATTCCCAAACCAATGGTGACTGTTGTCGTTGAAAAATCCCTTGAAACTATCTTGATAGCCATTGACGCCTAACTGACCGAACAAAGCTATTGTAGGCAGATATCCGGCCTTCGTCATACTAATTTGTCTTGCAACAAGATCTTTCCGCTGTCTGATGATATTCAGTTCAGGAAGATTGTCAGAAACTTCCGACACATTATCCGGAGAGAAAGATAGACTTTTCATAGAGCAGACGCTGATCTTTTGATCAGGAGATATGTCAAGAAGAAATCGTAAAAGGTTCAATTGAGTTTCATAGGCGGTTGCATACTGTTTGCGTAGGACTTCAATGTTGCTTATATTGATTTTTACACGATTCAAATCAATTTCCAGCGCGACTCCACCCTCAAACATCGCTCGTGTGATATCAGACAGCTCTGACATACGTTTAATGTTGGCATCAAGCAACTTTGCCTGTTCATTAAATGCCTGCGCCGTATAGTAAGTATTAGCGATAGCCACTGTCAGTTGTTGTTCTGCCTGTTGTGTTGACAATCGGCTTATTTCAACCATAGTTTTAGCCACCTCGATTCCGCTATAAATAGTTTTGTTGAAAAGAGGCATAGTAAGCTGGATTCCAGCTCCCACGCTATATTGCATACTGCGTATCTGCTGCCACGTTGGATTGTCCGGAAAATCATTGCCCAGTAATGCACCGGTGGTTACATTCGTAGGCTTCATCAGAAAATCTGCAAACTGTATGTCGGCATTGAGCACCGGTAACAACTTACTCCTGTTTTCTGAAAGACTATTTGTGGCAATATCTATCGATATGTTGCCACGCTGTATAGACAGGTTATTTTTCAACCCCATATCTATACATTCCCTCAAGGTCAGCTCCTGCCCATATGAGGATAGAAATAAAAGGCATATGCCAATAGTTGATATTACTCTTTTCATCATTGTTTGAAATTTGATGCAAAATTACATCTCTCCGACCGCAACCCGCTTGCATAGAAAATGGGGATAGTGCCGGCACTATCCCCATTTTTATCTGTAAAAGTATGTCAATGATTGTGATGATGATGCTCGTCACCATAACCTCCCGTGTCGATATGATTGTGAGGTCCATGGTCGTGACTGTGAGTCTTTCCGAAGTTGAATGTCACTGCAAGACGCAATGTCCGACCTCCGCTCCATTTGCTGATCGACTGCGTATATCCGTTGCCATAAAGGATATTATGCGTCTTTTTGGAATCGAATATATCCTTGCACATAAGAGAGATACCCCAAGCTCCGATGTTTTTGCGCAGACCAGCCTCTACATCCCAGTCTGATTCGAGAGTACCCTGTGCGGTCACACGCCGTGAATTGTAGCGACCGGTAGCCTGAAATGTCATATCCCACGGCAGACGTACTGACGCCATACAGCGAACATCCCACACAAAACGGTTTTGTCTGTTGCCATGAACGGCATAAAAATCATCATGCAAAGGATAATCGGTATTCCACGCTTTGAGGTGGCTGTTGTAGAGATTGACAGTGGTTGTCAGCGTCAGACGGTTGAAAAGAGTGTTGCGTGAGATTATCTCCACACCGGTATTCATCATGTTTCCAACATTCGCATGACCATAATACATTGTATTGACATCAGGGTCAGATGCCATCGGGGCAAGGAAACTCACGTGACTTATCATATCAGTGTTGGAACGAAGATAACCTGATACCGAAAGCATGTGGCTTCTCCAGTTTCTGATATACGAAAGTTCGACAGCATTACTGTATTCAGGCAGAATCAGCGGGTTTCCGAGGTGTACTTCCGAAGGGTCGGAAATGTTCTCGAATGTGTTTAACTGAGGCCCGAACGGGCGGTGGATTCGACGGGAATAATTCAACTTCAATTCGTTGTTTTCAAAGAAATTCCAGCCAAGTGACGCAGACGGGAATAATGCAAAATCACTAGTGTCTCTTAAAAAGTGTTAATCAAATTCGAGGTCAAGAGTTGGATGGCAATTTGCTATTTGTGCTGGCACCGGTTCTGGAGTCAACAAGTCCTTGATATGCTCCTTGACAAGCAGGGAGCTGCCGAGGATTCTCATGACTTCGTAGATGTTTCTTTCAAGTTTCATTTTATGTTCGATTATTGCGACAACGCAGTAAGTGCATATAGCCGCATAAATTTGTATTCTGACGGATGTCTCGGAATTACCCCAGAATGTGGTGACTCTAAGGTGCTGTTTGATCCATTTGAAGAAAAGCTCCACCTGCCATCGGTTCTTGTAAAGGAACACAATCTGTTCGGCAGACAGGAAGAAATTATTTGTGTAAAAAACAAAACTTCTCTTCAGGTCAGGGATATACGCTACAATACGTCTAATCCGGGAAGGGTAATTGGATGCATTGCGTCTACCGGTAAACCTTACGGTATAATCTTGAAGAATGTTTCCATTCTCGGGCATGTCCAGACCATCCTCGACAATGAACTTCGGCTTAGCCTTCTCTCTTATGACAAAGAAGGCTCCAAGTTCCTCAATCTTATGAAGCCTATCCAAGTCCCAGTATCCACGGTCGAAGATATAACCGGCCAACGGTTCATAATCAATGATATCCATCGCATTTACATCATGAACCGAGGCATTGGTGATGTTTATCATAACTGGAATCTGCGTCACTATATCAAGTTGGGTATGCAGTTTAATGCCGGACTTGGTGCTTCTGAACTTTGCCCAGTCATAAACACTCATGCAAAGGTCAATCGTGGAGGAATCGAACGCATAGAACTTGCCGCCGATACAAAATTCCCGGTCTATACGGGCTTCCTGAGCCAGCACAATCATATGGTTGGCGAACTCCTCGAACACATGCCAATCACGATTGGTATTGCATCTGGAGAGAATATTACGGTCTACCGCTTCTTTGCCAAATCCGAGATGAAAGGATTTCTTGCGATGTGCTGTAGTGATATCCGAGAGTTCACGGAGACTTCGACATCCGAGCAGTTGACCGAATATAAGGACAAGCAACTGTCCCCAATAAGACAACTGCCATCCGAGGGTTCTGTCCTCAACCTTATTTTTGGTACGATGCTCCATGATTCTTTCAAATTTGCGTTTTGGCAAAAAGTCAACAATCTGGCTGAAAATGTATCGTCCTGCATTCATGAAAAATTGGGGAACCGAGTTTTAAGGCTCCAACCCCAATGTAATCATTTGAAAAGTGCGACAAGGTTTGCAGGCCTGAAAATCGCGTAACCAACATGAATACAGAGTTTAACAATTTCGCATTAACAGATTTTAAAAGACGCCAGTGGCTGCTGTACATGGTTTAATGACTTATCCGGCTGCATAGTGCTTCAATCATATTTTTCTGACATACATGGCCCGGATAGCATTCAGGACTGCAAGAATCATTACTCCTACATCAGCGAAGATTGCAAGCCACATATTTACTATGCCGAATATACCAAGTATCAGACACACACCTTTTATTCCTAAAGCCATGATGATATTTTCCCACACTATACGCAGACACTTGCGGGAAATGCGAATAGCCTTGCCTATTTTTGCAGGGTCATCGTCCATCAAGACCACGTCGGCAGCCTCGATTGCGGCATCGCTGCCCATTGCGCCCATTGCTATGCCGAGGTCAGCCCGTGACAGTACCGGGGCATCGTTGATGCCGTCGCCTACAAACGCCACCTTGTCATCTCCATTTTCTTCTTTAAGTATATCCTCAAGCCGCGATACCTTGTCGGCCGGGAGCAACTGACTGTAAACCTTATCTATTCCGATTTGTGAGGCTGTCTGTTCTGCCACAGCTTTGGAATCGCCTGTAAGCATCACCGTCTGTATCACTCCGGAGCGATGAAGGTCTTTTATCGCATTGGCGGAGGTTGCCTTGATTACGTCGCCAAGCACGATATGCCCGGCATATCTGCTGTCAATGGCTATATGGACAATAGTCCCGGCCTTGTGACAGTTACAGGATTCGACACCGATGCTTTTCATCAGTTTTTCATTGCCGGCAGCTACCTGTTTCCCGTTGATAACCGCAATTACACCCTGACCGCTTACCTCATGCAGCTCCGACATCCTGTCGCGGTCAATCTTATGACCGTATGCCCGCTGGAGTGACTTTGCTATAGGGTGTGAAGATGAAGATTCTGCAATGGCAGCATATTCGAGTAGCTTCGTCTTGTTTTCTTCAAGATCTTTATCTTCATGGTCATGAAAAGCGTTTACCTCAAACACGCCCTCTGTCAATGTGCCGGTCTTGTCGAACACTACGGTTTTTACCTTTGAGAGAGTCTCAAGAATATTCGCACCTTTTACGAGTATCCCTTCGCGGCTTGCGCCTCCGATTCCGGCAAAGAAAGAGAGAGGTATGCTGACTACCAAGGCACACGGACAGCTTATCACAAGAAAAACAAGTGCTCGATAAACCCATGTCTCGAATGTGACGAATCCAAACGGCGCACCATTAAACAGAATAAGAAACAGAGGTGGAAGAAGCGCAAGTGCCAATGCTCCATAGCACACGGCAGGGGTATAGATACGGGCAAACTTGGCTATAAAATTCTCTGATTTGGATTTTCTCGATGCCGAATCCTCAACAAGTTCAAGTATTTTGGAAACCGTAGAGTCTCCGAATTCTTTGGTAGTCCGTATTCTAAGCAATCCCGACAGATTTACACTGCCACTTATAACCTCATCACCCTTTCTGACCTCACGCGGCAGAGACTCACCTGTAAGCGCAGATGTGTTAAGTGAGGAATCGCCGGATTCAACCACGCCATCGATGGGGATTTTCTCACCCGGCTGTACTATTATCGTCTGACCTACCTCCACATCATCAGGATCTACCTTTACTATTTTTCCGTCTCTCTCCATGTTGGCGTAATCCGGACGTATATCCATCAATGCTGCAATATTACGGCGACTCTTTCCTACGGCATAGCTCTGGAAGAACTCTCCGATCTGATAGAACAGCATCACTGCGATAGCCTCAAGATAATCTCCGCTTTTTTCATATATGGCCAACGCAAAAGCCCCGACTGTAGCCACTGCCATAAGGAAATTCTCGTCAAACACCCGTCCGTTGACAATTCCGGACCATGCTTTTTTCAATATATCACCGCCAATGATGATATAGACTACAAGATACAGACCTAAAAGTATCCACCCTGTAGCATCAATAAATTGTAGCGCGATTGTCATTACAAGAGCGATAATGATTCGCGTCAGCATGTTACGTTGTTTCTTATTCATGCGCCATATAGGATTATACAGGCAGTCCGACATTTATGTTGCCGGACTGTCAATTGTTTTTTCTTTAGAGAATCTCAAAATCGGATTCCACTTTCTTCGCGGTTTTAAGAACATTCGCCATGACAGCATCCTCATCGACACCCTCATCGAATGTCACCTTCATTTTCTGAGTCATAAAGGAAATTGTCAGATCCTTTACACCTTCCACCTTCTTGGCGGCCTCTTCCACGAGGTTGGCGCAGTTGGCGCAGTCCACCTCAATCTTAAAAGTTTTGCTCATTGTTAGATTATTTAATGTCGTTGTTTGAACTTAAACTTACAGCGGCAAAGTTACAATGAGAATAGTGCAAACCGGTTGCACAGATTATAATCAATCAATGCAACCGGTTTGCAGACTTAAAGTGTTAACTTTGCAAAAAAATTGAAGATGAATACAGAAGACGTTGAAAATATCCTGACAAGCAAGGGAATTAAACCGACGCCTAACAGGATTCTGGTAATGAAAGAACTTATGAAAAGTTCTCATCCTGTAAACCTTGCCGATCTGGAGATTGCCTTAAACACGATTGATAAGGCAAGCATATTCCGTGTTCTTGAATTTTTTGCAGAGAAAGAGATAATCCATGTCATCGAGGATGGCAGCCGCTCACTGAAATATGAACTATGTCATAGTGGGAACCATCACACTGTCAATGACCAGCATGTCCACTTCTACTGTGAGAAATGTGGCACGGTATTTTGTTTTGATAACATCACAGTACCCTATGTAGATATTCCCGAATCATTCAGGATAAAATCCGTCAATTTCATGCTCAAAGGGCTATGCCCAAAGTGCGATAAGTAAACCGCCATTGTAAAGTCATGAGAATTACGCAAATAAGAAATGCCACAATAATAGTGGAATATGCCGGCAAGCGGTTCTTGATCGATCCGATGTTAGGTCCCAAAGGTTCATTCCCTCCATATCCCTTTGCCGGTAACTGGAAATGGAATCCGGTTGTCGATTTGCCAATGGATATAAGTCAGATTCTTAGTGGTATTGACGCAGTTATTGCTACACATTACCATTTTGACCACCTTGATTCCACCGCATTTAAGGTTATCCCCAAGGATATGAAAATATTTGTAAAGGATAACAATAACCGTAAGCTGTTTATCAGGAAAGGATTCACAGATGTTGAAATATTGGGCGATGAAACATATTTTTCCGATATTAAACTGACAAAGACACCAGCAAAGCATGGGAAATATCCGCTGTTGATATATGTGGGAGCGGCTTGCGGTGTCATATTTGAACATAAAAACGAGAAAACAGTATATGTTGCAGGTGATACCATCTGGTATGATGGCGTTAAAACGGTAATTGACAAATTCCATCCTGAAATAATTGTTGCAAATTCCGGAGGGAATAAAGTCAAGGGATTCTATCGGCTTATTATGAACCACGAGGATTTACTATCCCTCCACAGATACACACCTGAAGCAACAATTATAGCGACACATCTTGAGGGTGTAAACCACAACATGGTAACTCGTGACATGCTAAGAGAATTCTCAAAAACCAATAATTTCTCACACCTTTTACATATTCCGGGTGATGGGGAAACCATATCATTCTGACCTTATTCGATTTTGCATCTATAATACGCATTAGAGGCAGCTACTGTATTCTCAGGTTTTATAATCGCATATTTACAAGGTATTTAACGGATGATTGCCGACATATGGCAATCATCCGTTTTTCGTCTGTAACCGGGTTGCGGCACCGGCAGGGTAACTTTGCAGTCAGAAAACAAATATCACAGCAATTATGATAAGACCAAGATTACCTTTCGCTTTTGCGACGGCACTGATGATTGCCGCAAACGCCTATGCCGACGGAAACATCCGTGGCACGGTTTTCAGCAAAAACTCAACAGAGCCCCTCGACTTTGTGAGTGTACAACTTGTAAATCCCACTACCGGAGTGCCTATGCAGATTGGCACTATGACAGATGAAAACGGAACTTTTGTCATAGAACGCGCTCCTGCCGGGACGTATATTATCCGTTTCAGCAATATCGGAAGTATCACGCAAGAACGTGAAATCCGGATTGGGGATTCGGAAGTGAATATCGGTCGGATAGAGCTTGCCGATGATGCCAAGTTACTTCAGGAAGTGGTCGTGACCGGACAGCGAAGCCAGATGTCTGTCAACTCGGAACACAGAGTGTTCAATGTGAGTTCAAACATAGCTTCAACAGGAGCGTCAGCTGATGAACTTCTGGCAGCCGTTCCATCTGTAGATGTCAACAGCGACGGTGAGATTTCATTACGTGGAAATTCAGATGTACTTGTCTGGATCAACGGTAAAGAAATGGGCATGAATGCCGACAACCGGGCCCAGTTGCTTCGTCAGATACCTGCTGAAACAATCGAGAGCATCGAAGTCATGACCAATCCTTCATCAAAACATAGCACCGAAGGAACTGCCGGTATTATCAATATCCGTCTCAAAGAAGATCATCGACACGGGTATTTTGGCAGTGCCGAGGCCGATATTGACACTCGCGGAAATGCCAATGTCAACTTCAACATAAATTACAATGAAGGTAAATTTGAGACATTTGCCGGTTTAGGGCTGAAGTCTCACCACAATCCGGGAGGAGTGACATCCCGACGTTCATACAATGAAGGGTATTTCCTTAATTCCGATGGCGACAACAAAAAACATGAGAACAGTGCGTTTCTACGTCTTGGGACAAATTTCAAACCCGACGAGAATAACACGCTTTATCTGAGCGCAATCGGGACATTCGGTCACAAGTGGGGGCATACGGCAACAACCCATCTGAGCAATCTTCCCGGACAATGGACAAGCAATATCAACAATGCCCGTGAGAGCGGTGATACACGTGGTGCGAATGTCATGCTTGGATACCGACACTTGTTCGGACACGACCATCACATCGACATGAATGTAAGCTATAACATCTGGCAGGGACCGAATGACAACAGGTTTCGAGAAGACGAGACATGGGCTGATGGCTCAGAGGAGACGATTTGGCAGAGCCAGCATCAGGATGTAAAAATCAGCAATTGGGAAGCCGCACTTGACTATTCCTATAAATTTCTGCCATGGCTGCGTCTTGAGACCGGATATAAAGGTAATTACAATCATGAGAACAGCCCTGCATCATACGCAGCCGGCTCCTCTGCCGAGAATCTCCAGCCTCTTGACAATCTATATAACAGATTCAAATATGATACGGATATATCAGCCCTATATCTTAACTTCTCCGGACATTATGAACAGTTGACTTTCTCAGCCGGATTGCGTGGCGAAATATGGCAGATTCGCACCCGTTCGCTTGGATATGGACAGACCGACAATGATGTGCCGGAGTTCAAGAAGAATGATTTTGCATCACTGGCGTCTTTTAAAATCTGTTAATGCGAAATTGTTAAACTCTGTATTCATGTTGGTTACGCGATTTTCAGGCCTGCAAACCTTGTCGCACTTTTCAAATGATTACATTGGGGTTGGAGCCTTAAAACTCGGTTCCCCAATTTTTCATGAATGCAGGACGATACATTTTCAGCCAGATTGTTGACTTTTTGCCAAAACGCAAATTTGAAAGAATCATGGAGCATCGTACCAAAAATAAGGTTGAGGACAGAACCCTCGGATGGCAGTTGTCTTATTGGGGACAGTTGCTTGTCCTTATATTCGGTCAACTGCTCGGATGTCGAAGTCTCCGTGAACTCTCGGATATCACTACAGCACATCGCAAGAAATCCTTTCATCTCGGATTTGGCAAAGAAGCGGTAGACCGTAATATTCTCTCCAGATGCAATACCAATCGTGATTGGCATGTGTTCGAGGAGTTCGCCAACCATATGATTGTGCTGGCTCAGGAAGCCCGTATAGACCGGGAATTTTGTATCGGCGGCAAGTTCTATGCGTTCGATTCCTCCACGATTGACCTTTGCATGAGTGTTTATGACTGGGCAAAGTTCAGAAGCACCAAGTCCGGCATTAAACTGCATACCCAACTTGATATAGTGACGCAGATTCCAGTTATGATAAACATCACCAATGCCTCGGTTCATGATGTAAATGCGATGGATATCATTGATTATGAACCGTTGGCCGGTTATATCTTCGACCGTGGATACTGGGACTTGGATAGGCTTCATAAGATTGAGGAACTTGGAGCCTTCTTTGTCATAAGAGAGAAGGCTAAGCCGAAGTTCATTGTCGAGGATGGTCTGGACATGCCCGAGAATGGAAACATTCTTCAAGATTATACCGTAAGGTTTACCGGTAGACGCAATGCATCCAATTACCCTTCCCGGATTAGACGTATTGTAGCGTATATCCCTGACCTGAAGAGAAGTTTTGTTTTTTACACAAATAATTTCTTCCTGTCTGCCGAACAGATTGTGTTCCTTTACAAGAACCGATGGCAGGTGGAGCTTTTCTTCAAATGGATCAAACAGCACCTTAGAGTCACCACATTCTGGGGTAATTCCGAGACATCCGTCAGAATACAAATTTATGCGGCTATATGCACTTACTGCGTTGTCGCAATAATCGAACATAAAATGAAACTTGAAAGAAACATCTACGAAGTCATGAGAATCCTCGGCAGCTCCCTGCTTGTCAAGGAGCATATCAAGGACTTGTTGACTCCAGAACCGGTGCCAGCACAAATAGCAAATTGCCATCCAACTCTTGACCTCGAATTTGATTAACACTTTTTAAGAGACACTAGTGTACAGCAGCAATTGTTTTACGATAAATAAGGCTAACTTATGACTGAACAAGAGAAGATACAAATTCTTATAAAGAAGATAAATGATGCGGATGCCATAGTTGTTGGCACCGCATCAGGAATGTCAGCAGCCGGAGGATTGAGATACTACTATCAGGACGATGACGACTATAAAAAGATTGCAGGCGGACTACGCGAAAAATATGGCGATAAAAATCTCTTTGATGCGTACTACGACCGAAGGATTGCCAAAGGCGAACATTGGGCACTGTTGTTGCGCTCAATAAAGCATCTGTATGACATTGATATTCCGGAAGTATATATCGAACTGTATGAAATCCTACATGGGAAAAACTATTATATTGTGACAACTAATCAGGATGCTCAACTGTTTCGCGTATTCCCTGAGGATAAAATCACACGTCTGCAAGGCGATGCCCGTTACTTCCAGTGCAAGAACCGGTGTCATGATAAAATCTATTATAACAAAGAGATTATAGATGAATTAATCCCAAAGATTCAGAATGACTCGCTTCCCGAAGACTTGATACCCGTATGTCCGCGATGTGGCGGAGAAATGGTTGACTGGGTACGGTCAAGAGAGTTCCTGCAAGGAAAAGAGTATGAACGGGAGTATAACCGCTATATTGATTTCATACGCAGGAATGCAGATAGAAAAATTCTGTTTCTTGAGTTGGGTGTCGGCATGATGACTCCCATGTTCATTAAAGAACCCTTTATGAACATGACATATCAGCTTCCCGATGCCTACTACATAACCGTCAATCCGAAGCATGCCATAATTCCTAAGGAGATAGCTTCCAAAAGTCTGGATATTCAGGATGACATCGCCTTTGTACTGAAGGGGGTTCTCGGCAAGTCAACCGACAATCTCCGGCGTCAGGATAAAGACAATATATTTGATTCAGGAAGAATTTATTGATATGATTGAGATACAGCCTGTTGTTCCGGAAGATATACCCGAAATAATGAAATTGGTTTCCGAGTGTTGGAAGGATTATTTCGCCGACACATCAGAAGCCCTGCTATATGCCGCTTGTGGCATGATTGTAAGAAACAATTACTTGGAACCGGATCTGTCATTCAAGGCGATTGAAAACGGTAAGATTGCAGCAATCGTGTTTGCAGGAACGGCAGATTCAGTTTCCAATCCCGAAAAGTTCTATGAAGACCGATTGTCTGTACTTGAAAAGGGAGAAGGCGAATGGCTTAAAACTCAACGTGCATATCACATAAAAGCCGATACTGAGTGTAAAAAATTGCTTGATGACACAACGTTTAAGCTGGCATTGTTTATGAGTACCGTCAAAGGCAGCGGTCGTCTTCTTCTGGATCATCTTATTGGAATTCTACAAGAAAAAGGTTATAAAAGAATGGCCCTGTGGACAGACACAAGCTGTTCTTATGACTATTATCCTTCTCACGGATTTACACAACAGTCAAGCCTGAAAATTCCAGAATACTCCACACCAGATGAAGACTATGTACTCATGACATTTACAAAAGAAATCTGACATGTTACAGAATATTGAAAAAGCACGGATAAAACTTAAAAATACGGATGCCATACTGATTGGCGCAAGCAACGGTCTGTCCATTTCGGAAGGATATAATATTTTCGCCGACAACGAGATGTTCCGCCGCCAATTTGGTGATTTTAGAGACCATTACGGCATAAAATCAGTGCTTGATGGAGTATTTGCCAAGCATATATCCCATGATGACTATCAGAAATACGTTGAAAGGCTCGTGAAACTCTGGGTCGATGATTATATCCCGTCTGTAGTTATGACCGATTTGCGTGCCATAGTAGGCGACAAACCATGTTTTGTGCTGACTACAAATGCTGATGAACATCTGGAAAAAGCAGGATTCCCGCCGGATAATGTCTGGGAAATAGAAGGAACGTTCCGGGATCTTGTCAAAGGCGACGCACCAAAAGACAAGCAGCCCCGCCTGAATGAATTTATTTCTCATTGGCATGGTAGGAACATTGTGTTGCTCGAACTTGGCATAGGCAGTCTAAACAGGCTTATAAAGCTGCCTATGATGCAGCTTGCCTTACGCGAGACTGATGCGACATATATCACACTAAATCTTCCACATGAGATTTATGTTCCTGATGAAATTGCGGCTAAATCCATCGTACTCCCCGGAGACATTGCAGATACATTAAAGCAGCTCAATCAATGAACATCCCTCAATCAGAGATAAACAGGCTTCAGCCCACTGTAAGAAATGAATTCTTGCGGTGGGATGATTATATGTATAGTCATATCAGGTTCAATATGCCGGATAGCGAAATACATGCAACGGCACATTGCGAACGTGTACTTCTGTATGCACTGATATTAGGTGATGATATATTAGGCAATGACAGCATAGGTTTTGAGATTCTCGCTCATGCGGCGATATTTCACGATTCATGCCGACAGGATGAATATCTCGACACTGGGCATGGTGCAAGAGCGGCGGTATATTACGAACAGTTCTGCCGTGTAAACAGAGGAATTTCTTTTCATCCCGAATCGGTGTATCTTATGCGGTACCACGACCTTGATGACGCTTTAGGGAAAGAGGCTATCCGAAAACACTTCGGTTCGGAGGCCGACAGGGTGCTGAAGCTTTATGCAATCTTCAAAGATGCCGACGCCCTTGACCGATGGAGGCTTGGGAATAGAGGTCTTGACCCTGAATACCTGAGGACAGCCAAGGCTAAAAACATGACAGACTATTCCCATCGCATCGTCAAAGAAACTATGTCCACCGAATTGATTGATAAGATAGAAAAGACTGTGAATGATTTGATAAATTTGGCAGATAGTGAGTTATGACTTTTAGAACAAATCTTTCTGGTGTAATGAAGTATAAATCATTCGTTCCACCTAAAATATCAGAATATTCATTTGATTCCGACAAAACGGTGTTGGCGGAGTTATCAGCTGAGTTTGCCCGGCTTGATAAATGTATAATTGATTTATCAGACGATCAAAGAACCCGACTGATTAAAACCGAAGCTCATGATTCATGGCTGCTTTCGAAAGACACCCCAAGTAATCCTTTCTCATTTTCATTGTTTCAGCCCAATGAGAATAGTGAGAATCTGGCGCATGCAACTGATTATGCTGTGGAGGCTGTCACCGAGTTGCCAATAAGCTCACGCCTGATACGCAATGTTCACTATATTGTCTGCCAAAGCCCGGACTATGACAAAAAATATCGTGGAGAATACAGAACATCGCCTGTCTGGATTGGTGGCGTTGATGCTGTGCTTACAGATGCTTTGTTCGTGCCTCCGGTGGCAGAGGATATGGACTTTGCCATTACAGATCTTGAGAATTACATTAACTATTCGCCTGAAAATGTATTTATAAAGGCTGCTGTAATCCACTATCAGTTTGAGATGATACATCCCTTCATTGACGCAAATGGAAGAATCGGGCGTCTTCTCAATATTTTGTTTTTACTGGCAAACGGTGTTTTGTCATATCCGGTATTATTGCAATCTCATGTCATCGCAAGAGATTACAATCGGTATTGCAATGCCATTCAATACGTCAATGAAAATGGTGACATATCCTTGTGGATAAAATATTGGCTTGATCTAATGGCAGAATCCGTAAAATATACCATTCAGGCTATCAAAAATCTGGACTATTATGATTAAAGCATTATTTTTCGATATAGATGGCACTCTCGTCAGCTTCAAGACTCACACAATACCATCTTCAACCATCGATGCTTTGGCTGTTGCAAGAGCTAATGGAGTGGAAATATATATTTCTACAGGAAGGCCATTAGCCCTCATAAACAACATCAGTCAGATTGAACATTTGATTGACGGCTTTATAACAACAAACGGTGCATACTGTTTTGTCGGAGAGACAGCTATTTCATGTAGCCAGATTCCTAAAAATGATGTCTTGTTTGTTCTTGACAAGTCAAATGAATTGCATTTCCCATGTATGGTAGTCGGGGATACGAATCTCACAATGTATAATACGGCATCAAATCCGGAAAAAGTAAAACATATAGCTGAAATGCTTAATGTGCCTGATATAGAATATGAATTACCTGTTGAAGATGTATTAAACCAGAGAATTTTGCAGCTAACACCTTTCATAAGCGAAAAGCAGGAATCCATGATACTGCCCCATCTTGGAAACATCGAGTCGGGGCGATGGTGTCCGGATTTCGCTGATTTCACAGCCAAAGGAGTAAGTAAAGCCAAAGGGCTTAGAGAAATAGCTGCATATCGTGGATTCGATTTATCAGAAACCATGGCTTTTGGCGATGGAGGTAATGATTTATCGATTATTATGGAAGCCGGAACTGGCGTTGCTATGGGAAATGCCAATCAATGACTGAAACAGGCGGCAGATTATATTACATCATCAGTTGATGACAATGGCATCTATAATGCTCTAATAAAATTTCATGTAATATGAAAAATAAAGGCAGTATCATGAGTGCTACATGATACCGCCCTTAGCAATCGTTTAATTTCAAATTAAATTACATCATAGATGTTTATATCCAAATCCGGTTGATGAATAAGACAACGCCGAAACACGTTTAGCATAGCAATATTCCGGTTCAGCTACCATTGACTTTTTCTGGTCGTCAGATGTTGAAGGAGCGTCCACTTTGGTGGTATTGACTTCTACGGAGGAATCCTGTTTGTTTTCAACGCCGTCCTGCTCCTCCCTTTTCGGTGCCAGTTCGGCGGTGATTTTGCGGTCGATGGCGGCAAGCTCGGATTTGAGCTGTTTCAACTCGTCATCCTTGCCCCATGTCTTGGCGATAATGGCTTCGAGCTGGGGAACATCGGCTTTGAGTCTGGCGGTGCGTTCCTCATACTGGGCGATGATGCCGGGTATCTTTTCCAGAGCGTTGACGAAGTTCATGCAGGCGGCGTGAGTGTCACTCATGGCGATGAAACCGTTGTTGTACTTGTATTTCAGGCTGCCTTCGACTACAAAGCGGTTCTGCACACTCTCGTGACCGTCAACCACCGTCGGCTCGGATATGATGGAAATAGGGAATCCGTAAATCTCACCGATACGCTGGTAACGGCGGTTGGTGTTGGTGTTTATCGCCAGTCCTTGCAAGTGGATACCCATGTTCTTTTCGTCGGTAAGCTGACAGGTGTCGATGGTGAGATTGTTGACGGGGTTGCCGTCCTTGTCACGCTGTACCACTTCCTGATAGCGGGCACAGTCTGCTTTCATCTGAGCTATGATAGCCTCGTTGTTGGCTATGTCGTGGGTAATCATCTGCAACTTTGATTCGGAATCCGCGCGTCCCTTGCCGAATGATTTGCGCTCACTCTCCATCGAGGCTATCCGCTTTTCAAGTTTCGCCTTTTCGAGAAGGTTGGTGTTGCCGCTGAGAATAGCCATGTACTCCGAGAAGTTCATGCCGTTCTGCTCGTCCATCGCGCCCTCATCGATTGTTCTCGCTCCGAGCGCGCCACGCTTGAGCTGGCTGATGAATGTCGCCTTGCAGTGGAGAAGGTTGAACTTGTAGGAGTCCAGCGATTTCTCCACGGCATAGATGATGACATCCACCTTATTGTCGGCATAGAGTTTGGCAATCTCGTTGCCGGCACGGATTGCACGTCCCTCGCGTTGTTCCAAGTCGCTGGGACGCCACGGGCATTCCAGTTCATGGACGGCGACAGCCCTGCGCTGGGCGTTAACTCCCGTGCCGAGCATACTCGTCGAACCGAAAAGCACGCGCACGTCGCCGCTGTTCATCGCCTCAATCACAGCCTTTCTCGACCTCTCTGTCTTGCACTCCTGAATGAAACGTATCTCATGCGCTGGAATACCGTAATCCTCAATCAGTTTGCGTTTGATTTCGGAATAGATGTTCCACTCGCCGGGCTTGTAGGTGCTGAGATCGCTGAACACAAACTGAGTACCCCGCTGCTCATCGTATTTGCGGTAATACTCGGCAATCATCCGGGCGCAGTGCGAGGCTTTGTTGTCGGGATTGTCATCGTATGCCGCAGAAATAAGCCTCATGTCAAGAGCCATCTTGCGGGCATAGTCCGTGGCGATAAGCATCTTCGCCTTCTCCTCTGTTTCCGACAATGGTGCTCTGCCAAGTATTGTGGCGTCGCCACTCTCGGCAAACTTCATCAGTTTCTCGATGAACGCCTCCTGTTGCGGTGTCGGAGGGATATTATGCAGAATCTCGTTCTTTGCAGGACGGTCAACGCCTACATCCTCCGCCGTGCGGTAATCCGTTATCTCGTTGTAGAATGCCGCAAGCTCCGGCACTTTGATAAAGTAACGGAAACGCTCTTTCTGTACAATTCTATTGGTGACATTAAACTCGAAGTCGGTTGTTTTCTTTGCGAAAATCGCCAGCCATGCGTCGATGCACCGTATATCCTGCCTTTCAAGCTCTTTCGGGCGTAGATACTTGAACAGCAGGTACAATTCGGTGAGCGAGTTGCTGATTGTAGTACCACTGAGAAAAGTCGCACCGAGGTCTTTGCCCGTCCGCTCCTGAATGGTGCGTATGGCATAGAGAAGATTCAGCGCACGTTGTGAGCCTTCCGAGTTGCCTAATCCCGCCACTCGGTCGTGTCGGGTATTGAACATCAGGTTCTTGAACTGGTGGCTCAAATCCGGAATTTTGGATTTATGTCATTATCAGAACTTTTATGAATTTCCTAAATTTCGCATCAAGTTGCTGATTCTTATTTTGTTGCATTTTAATATAGTTCGGATTATTTATTGAGTGAGTTGTTATGAAATGAGGCATTGTACTTATTACAAGCACAATACCCCACATTCGTCATTTATGCAAACCCAAGAAAACCTCAAGTTCCATTTTACCTTTTGCCGATTTCCATTTCTTACCAACGCACCTCTGGTTTTCATCCTCAAGCGTTTCCAATGCTTTTTCCTCTTGTTCGGTAGTTATGTCAAGATATACCATTGTCGTTTGGATATTCTCATGCCCAAGCAAATAAGAGATTTGGGCAATGTTCATGCCGTTTTCAAGCCAATGGGATGCTTTGGCGTGCCTGAACTGATGCGCATGTATGTCCAAAGGAACGTCACTACATTTGCCATGCGCCATCTTTGCGTACCTTTTCAGCATTTTATTAACATTTTCCGCAGACATGGGTGTGTATATACCTCTGCTTTTTGAACTGAAGAGTAATGCTTCAGCATCGCCAGGATTAGGATGATACTCGGTAAGGTATTTCTTCAAATATTGAACAGGCTTTGCCAGAAGAGGTATTGGGCGTCTCTTTCGTCCTTTTCCTATGACAATTATGTGAGGCTTTGCGCAGTCCATGGTAATATTGCAAATCTTCAGCGTCAAAAGCTCATTGATGCGCACGGCAGTCGAATACAGAAGAAGCAGAAGCGTGTAATCACGAAAACCAATGGCGGTTCTTTGGTTTGGCATGGATAAAAGCGTGTCAACAGCCAACTTGCTGAGCCCGATCACTTTCCTTTTTGGAGTTTTTTCATTCGGCACATTCTCCGCCTGCAGGAACACTGAAACGAATGATATGTCATTATCTGATAGGTATTTCAGAAAAGCGCGCAAGGCGGACAATCTCACATTGCAGGTTGCCGGGCTACAGTTACGGACTTTTTTCATCCAAACAATCCACTCCTCAATGTTTTTCTTGCAAAAGCAATCAGCATTCAACGTTTCGGGCGTTATGCCTTTTACCGTTCTGAGGAACTCTGCATAAAGCGTCATGGAAACATGGTAGTTTCTTAGGGTATGTCGGCTGCACGCCTTGATGGAAGGCACATGGTGTTCAAGCCAGTCATGCAGGCACGCGGCAATCTGCATGGCCTGTGGGTTAATCTTCTTTTTCATAATCGTCTTGCGTTAATTGTTGGCTGATTTCATTGTCGGTACACGCCATTATGTCCGAAATCGCCGGAGTCAAAGAGTAGTAAGCCAATGTACTTTCTATTTGCCTGTGCCCCATACTCTTGCTTAGAGCCAGTAATTTGTCATGTACGGCAAATCCTTGGTGTGTCCAGCTGTTTATGTTCTCTATGGCGTAGTTGTGCCTTAGTTCGTATGGGATTGCGCGGGATGAATTGCAGCTTTGCCACAGCACCCTGAAGTGGTACGTTACCCATACAGGAGGGTGCGGCTTGTCATCCGGTGTCGGGAAAAACACCCTACGGTTCGGAATCAGCCCATCTATTTTTCCGTCATAAGTACGCATCAGGGGCAACATTGTGTCATGGAGGACTACATAATGCTGGTCATACCCTTTGCCACGTTTGATGGATACCACGCCATTTTCAAGGTTTACGTCATCGCGTTCCAGCAGGATGGCCTCGGTTGTCCTTATTCCTGAACTGTACAGTAAACGGAAGAACACCGGCAGTGTCATGCGCTGGATGGCCGCGAGTCTGCCACGCCTTGGCTTTATGTTGTCGCAAGCGTCAAAGAAGCGTTTCAATTCATAGTGTGTAAAAGGATGCGGCGTATAAGTCCTCGGCACAGACCTTGGCACTTGCGGCAAGTCAATTTTCGTCATTCCACGCTTGTTCATGTACTTGATGAAGTCTAAGACAGGATAGACACGTGACACGCAGGAGTTTGTGCATTCAGTCGGACGTTGCCTGCACCATCTGTCCACGATTTCTTGGGTAAGCTCAGTTTGTCCCGGATATTCCCTTGCGCAAAAATGATCGAACAGTATTACGTTCTTGACATAGCTATGGCTGTTACGCCCGGAAGCCTTGCGGTATTTTACATACCCTTCTATAGCGTTGGATAGGAATGAAATAGTTTTCATACGTCAAACACCCCCTTTCCTACGGGAAAGTATTCTATGCTCAATGAACATTCCTTCAGCCTCTTGAATTCCGCACTAAGGTAGCGGTCGAGAGAATCCGGGGACGCATGACCGAGGGTGGCACTTATGACAGGTTGCTGCACACCGCCCTGTAACAGGGCCGTTGCCACATTGTGGCGGAACAGATGCAGACTCTTTCTCTCATTTTCACCTTGTCTTATTCCTGCTTTGCACATGACTTTTGAGCATATAGCATCGAGATTGCTTGTATGAAGCCTTCTGTATGGCACCTGTACTGTGAGAAAAACATATGGTTCCGGGCTTCGGGGACGTTCTTTGAGCAGGTAATCAAATACAGCGTTTCCTACCACGGCACGGAGTGGCAATGTCAGGGGCTGTCCCGTCTTTGCCTGAGTGATTTTTATCAGGTCGTGTTCCCAATCGAAGCTGTCAAGCGTGAGTGCAGAGATGTCACATCCACGCAATCCCGTGTACATGGCCAAGGTTATGATGGCTTTGTCCTGTAGAGATATTGTGCTATCGTGTTCTAAAGTATGCCTGATAGCAGTCAGTTCTTGCTCCGTAAGGTATTGAATGTTTTTCCGCATATTGGGTATGGACGGCAGGTATGCGATTATACGTTCAACGGATTTGCCATAGTGAGGCAAACAGGCTTTCAGCCCATATTCCACCGAATATTTGAGCGAATGGCCCATTTTCGGTTTTATGTCTTTGGAAAACACTTCTAATACCGCATCTTCTGTTATTGATTCGAATGAGTACACTCCCATTTCCTGTAGCCGGAAGAAGAACGAAGATAGCGCATACTTCACATTTATTGAAAATTTGCAACGTCTGTCTACCATGTTGAAAGCCATGTCCGTTACATCCTTGTATTCTGCGCCGAGCAACTCATAGTGGTGAGGCTTGCTGTAGTGTTTGCAACCATCGGGTAATAATCCATTCTCAATGTATTGGCAGATTACACGCAACAGGCGTACCTTGTTCCTGTAGGTATACTTGTTGGACCACAATTCTTTTAATGTCGGTTCAACGTCGGAGAAACTCTGCCATTTATAATGGTTAGCATTTTCCGATAGCCACTCAGCCATTTTCTTCACATAGCCTATGTACATGGCTGAATAACCGGTTTCTTGTAAATAAGAAACAAGCCCCTCGACTTTTTCATTCAGATTAAATATGTCCATAATCGCATCTTGTTTAAAAGTTATTCTACAATTATGACGGAATATAATCAGAACTGTTTACGGATCAAAACAAATGATTACTAAATAATTGAGTAATTTAATAGGAAACTCATAAAAGTTCTGATAATGTGATTCGTCCACAAAGATGTGGTCGATTCCCATCTGCTTGAAGTCAACGACCGCGTCCTTGTTCTGATCCATCTGGTACTGAATGGTAGCTATCTTGGCTGTAAGGTTCTCCTTACGTTTGATTAAGCCTTTGAGCATACCACGACTAACATCGTGGCCCTGCTGTTTCAGCACTTCGAGGTTTTCCTCAACCGTATCAAGTTCCGCCTGAAGGATTTGCTGCTGCATCTCAGGTGACTGCGGTATCTTGCAGAACTGGTCGTGCGACATTATCACGCAATCATAGTCGTTGTTCTTGATCCGGTTGAAGAAGTTGACGCGGTTGTCTGCCTTAAAACTCTTTTCATCGGCAAACAGAATCCGGGCATTGGGATATGCCGTCTGGTACGTCATGGCAATCTCGGCGACATTGGCTTTCAGCCCGATAATCATAGGCTTGTGTGCCAGTCCAAGACGCTTCATTTCATGCGCTGCAATACACATTATCAACGTTTTACCACAGCCCACCTCGAAGTCGCACACTCCACCTCCATTCTGTTTAAGCATCCATATACAGTCCTTCTGCGACTGATAAATCGAGCTGATTCCATAACGGTCACCGAGAAGTTTCATGTTCAAATCCGGGAATGTCTGGTGTGAGCCATCGTAGCGGGGACGCACGAAACAGTTGAACTTGTCATTATACAAATCAACAAGACGCTCCTTGAACTCAGGCGACTGGGCTTCAAGCCATTCGCTGAATCCGTTGCGTATCTCCTCAATCTTTGTATTGGCAAGTTGGATAGCCTCGCTGTCCGGCACTTTTATGTCGTTGCCGTTATCGTCCTTGCCGATTGATTTCTTTATGTCGGGGACAGTATTGTGCAGAGCGTGCTTCAACAGGTTCATGCCGTCGTAGGTGCGATAGTGACCCCTTACGCAGAATTCCTCCCAGATGGTCACATTCTTGCGACTCGCCTCTGCCGAGTATTCATCCATAGAGGCAGAATATGCAATCTTAACATCGGTATGGTAGAGGTACGACATATAGGCGGAGTAGATGCCGGTCGGTATCCATCGCTCACCGAAGTTGAAGTCCAGCTCGTCAAACTCTATGCGGCGGGGTCGGGAATCCTCCAACGCTTTGAGCGAATCTTTCGACATGGCGATAAATGGTTCTACACCGTCATATCCGGGGAAGTCCTTTATCCGTTCTTCCTCATGGTTAATCCATGCCCTGACATTATCGGCTTTTGCCACTACATTTCCGGCAATGAAACGGTCTCTGACCTCATAGCTGCTGACAAGCGGATTATAATATATGTGACCTTCGAGGTTATCTACCAATGAATCCTCATCCATATCCACAAGCGATGACATATATTCAAGGTTGACGACACCGTATTTATTGAGCGATGCGGTCAGTGCCTCCAGCGGGGTATCAACCGAAGTAACCTCGTCAACGGCGAATGAGACCGGATGGTCGAAAATATCAGCCTTGACAAACCGACCGTTCTCGCCCCGCTCCAGTGCCAATGCGTCCCTGCCATTGGCATCCATGAGAATAAATCTTACATTCTTTTTCTCATTGAGGTTGCCATATTTCTCCACAAACTCATCATAATACTGATTGAGGTGTTCGCGCAGATGTTCCGACGGTTCATGTGTCTCAGCTTCATAGTTGTAGAGTTGCTGATACGTTTCCGACAGAGTGACATAGAGCATGGCGCGTTTCGCCTGTTCCGGTTTCAACTCCAACGGATTGAATGTCGCGCTGTTCTTGCGTACTTCCGAGAGGAAGCCCACAAGACCGTCCTGCACCACCATACTGCCGTTGTGGTGAAAGAACTGAATATCCTCCGAGAAAGGACGGGGCGACATATCGACCTCGGTTTTCTCCGGCTGCTGTGCCGCCACTCTTGGCTGTCTGCCGGGAATGAAGTAGCCTTCGGTTTTCTCGATTACAGTGCCACCCTCGACGATAGTTTCGGATTTATAATCCTTGTCGGCTTCTTTTTCAGCCGCCTGACGCTCACGCTCCGCAAGCTGGGCGTATGCGATTGACATCATAGCCTCGTAGAACCCGTTGATAGGCGGATTATCGTCCCAGTTCAGAGAACCGTAAAATTCCAGCTCCTTTTCAGTAAGCGGTCGGAATTTATTTGTCGGCAACGGTTTGGCATCAGCCCACGGTTTCGGCTTTTCGACCGGCTTTTCCTCCTTCTCTTTCTTTGGCACGGCGAGACGCTGGTGTTTTGGCGCGTCCCTCGGCTCCAGTTCTCCGAAAAGGTTATAGGCAAACAGACGCGGGTCGGGATTGTCGGAGTAATCCGGGCCGCCGTCGGTTTCGATTTCCTTCGTCTGTTGCGGAATGGAATCCGAAGGCACATTATCGGATTGCTCAACCTTCTGAGTTTCGGCATTGGGCGTGACAATCTCGACAGCTTTTTGCTTGGCTGTCTTTGTCAGCTTCGGGTCTTCGAGCTGCTCACATATTGCCACACGTTGTCCGGCTCTTACGAGCTTGGGCAGGTAGGTGTCGAGCGCATGATGCGGAAATCCGGCAAGCTCAATATATTTGTCACTGCCGTTGGCTCTGCGAGTCAGTGTAATACCTAAAATCGCCGACGCTTTTACCGCATCCTCGCCAAAAATCTCATAGAAATCGCCCACTCTGAATAGCAATACAGCATCGGGATGTTTCTTTTTCATCTCCTGATACTGTTGCATCATAGGTGTATTGGTGAGGCTTGACTTCTTTTCCGCCTTAACCTCCTGTTTAGGCGCAGGAGTTGGAGTAACCGGGTCAGGCGTAGGCGGTTTGATACCGTTGGAATTATACAGTTCTATATTAAGGCGTAGATGCAACGACTCGTCAAGTGCCTTTCGCAAGTCCTCGGCAATGCCATCGATGCCGCCATCATGGTGGTACACGATAGCTGGTTTGCCATATTGGTCAGTGCCCACCTTTGCATCGGTACAGATTACATTCTGCGGAAACGCCTGAAAGAACTTGTTGCCCGGAACTTTCGTACCACGGTCAATAACCGACTGAATGAAAAATTCTTCATCAGCAGAGAGTGCCTTCTTTGTTGAATGCTTTTGCAATATAATAAGGTCACTTCCTACATCAGTTCCGGCATTGTCGCTGAAAGTGTTATTGGGCAGTCGCAACGCGGTCACAAGATTGGCGCGTTTCACAAGCTCCATCCTCACGAAGGGAGAGGCGGCGTTCATAACACCTTGCGATGCGATGAAGGCAACCAATCCACCCTCACGCACTTGATCGAGTGCCTTGAGAAAGAAGTAATTGTGTATCGTCTTTGTTGATTGACGGAAGGCTATCTCATTGCTCACAGCATACGCCGGGTCTGCCACAGCAAAATCACCGAAAGGAACATTGGATGCTGCCACGTCAAAGTAACCGTTGAAATCACGCTCTATCTTCTCGAAGCCCTCTATGCGGGTCAGGATTGACGGGTGCAGGGCTGACAGGATTTTACCGGTGAGCAAATCCTTCTCATAGGCAAGCACTTCGGTACCGGGGTATCTGTCATTCCGCAGGAAAGAGTCTATAAAAGCACCCTGTCCCGCAGACGGTTCAAGAAATCTTTTGACATCGACCCCGGCGTCTTTCAGCGCATCGGAAATGGAGTCAACAACAGGCTGAGGCGTATAGAATGCTGTCAGCACCGAGGCTTTCAGAGAATCCATATACTCCGCAAACTCCCTGTCATTGTGGCTGTAATCATGAATCATACGGCGCAGTTCCACCGTCGGCGCGAACAGCTCTATATCCGACTTGCTCCACTTGGCGGCATCGGCAAGCTCGTTGGCATCGTTTAGGATACATTTCAACCCGCCGAAGCCGGAGTACCTGCCGAGTACAACCCTCTCTATGGGGTCGGGAGCGCGCTTTTCAACACCAATCTGAAACGCACAGCGTATGGCATTGATATTGTCGCGCATTGTCTGCAACTTATTGTAAGCCATTGTCGGTAAGATATATTACGATTTTGCCTACAATTTCTGTCTCTTTCTGCTCCATTTCGAGAGCGTCCACGCCTATAGCCTGACGGTCAAACCCGTCAAACAGGTCGGGAATGTCGGTCATCACCTGAGTTGTCCAGTATTCCACCGCAACCTCGCTGTCAAGGTCGATAGTGTCACCGAAGTTGTCAAGTATGAGTCCGGAAACGATGTCATACTCCGACTCTCCTATATTGGTGAAAAGTGTCTGAATTGCCAGCTCCTCAGCATCCTCCACTTCCGCGCCGTAACGGCGTGCGTCCTCGAATGTTTCAAGTGCCGCGATGGAGTTGGTGATTATCTGCGGGTGTTCAGGGTCAACCTGATACCTGTTGGACTGGAGATAGTTCAACAGATAGGAATAATAGAAATTGAAGTCTGTAAGGCTTCGGTCTGATTCTAACATGATTGTGGATAGTTTAGTGGTGGTTGTAATTTACTTTGGCATGAACAGGTGCCGGAGTTCCGGGTCTGCCATGATACGCTGTTTCTCGTCGGATATTATCTGTATCACGTCGGCTTTCACCTGTTCATAGTTGCGTTGGATTATAGCCTTCATGCGCGACTTTTCGGGAGTGTCGTCGTGGAAGTCTGTGAGTATCGGGATAGGTTTGTAGCGGTCTGTTTCAGCCTTGACCTTCGCGCTGTCAATCACTATCTCGGCATGAAATATCTTCTGGTCTATGCGCTCGTTGATATTGTCACAGACCGCCCCGACGAACATTCCCTGCGTGAGAGTTGAAATCTTGCTCGGAGGAATGAGGCTGTCCATCTGCGTGTTGAAAGAGTGGCTCACGTCCTGACGGTTGATTGAAATTGACTGCCGCTTCTGGAGAACCTTGCCGAAACGCTCGGAGAGTGTCTTGGCGGTTTCTCCAACGACCTGCCCGGAGAAGATATTGCCGACGGTGTTCATCACTACCGCCGCTTCCTTGTCGCCGTAGTCGCGTTTGAGCTGCGAGAAATCCTGAAAGCCGAGGCACACTGCAACCTTGTTGCTTCGGGCGGTGGCAATAAGCTGGTCAAGCCCCTTGAAATATATCGTCGGAAGTTCATCAATCAGCACACCACTTTTCAGCATACCTTTCTTGTTGATAATTTTGACGATACGGGAATTATACAGACCCAGTGCCGCGCCATAGATATTCTGGCGGTCGGGATTGTTGCCTACACACAGTATCTTCGGCTCTTTCGGATTGTTGATGTCGAGTGTGAAATCATCGCCGGTCATAACCCAGTATAACTGAGGCGAAATCATACGCGAAAGCGGGATTTTCGCCGATGCGATTTGCCCCATCAACTGCTCTGCTGCGCCTCCCTGCCATGCGTCCATGAAGGGCGAAAGGTAGTTTTCCAGCTCCGGGTAGCTGGTAAGAATGGGAAACAAGTCTTCATAACGGCGGTTGAGCAATTCGATGGCATGGGGGAAGGTGCAATACTTTCCTCCCTTGTAAATGCGGAGATACCATATTATCGCGGCGAACAGTACAATCGGTGACTCCACAAAGAAATCGCCCTGCTTGCTCACCCACGACTTATTGAGGTTGAGCATTATAGTGTACGCGCTTTCGTATGCGTCGGCTATGTCGCTCATGAAATCGGGGTGAATAGGATTGCAACGGTGGCTCCGCTCCGGGTCATCGAAATTTATCATATAGAATTTCGGCTTGACCTTGCCATAGCCCTCCTTGTGATTGAGCAGATGATTGTAGGCTATCATGCTTAGATCCGGGGCGGGTAGGTCGGCGCCCTTGCGGGCGCTTTCCCCCCTAAGAACCGTGCGTGATAGTTTCCCATCACACGGCTCAAGCAACAATATTTCAGACTTACTCCGAAACACGCTCATTCTTACACTTCTTTTTATGTGTCACACTCAAATAACAGCTTTCGTGGACAATAGACAATGAATTCTTACCGTTTACGGTTGACATCATTGTATGCCACGGTGTTTCAACCGTTATCGGCTCACCACAGATTGGACATCTTTGGTTCTGTCTTTTCCAAATATTGAAAAGCGTCCTTTTACCACTCATCGACATCTTCATTTTGACGGTGCGCCGTTTTTCACGGTACTCCGTCCATTCGGGGTCAAATGGATTGAGGTCGCATTTCAGTTGCGGATATGTCTGGATTTTTGTATTGAACAATATTGTCAACGGTACGAAGTATTCTTCTCCCTTTGAGTCAATTTTTGTCGTAGCAAATACCCAGTCCCGATTTCCAATCTTGTGGAAATAGCGTTGTTTAATCCATGTACGGTTTTTGTTTCCGTGCCTACGGATTCCCCATCGCCACAGTTTCTTGAAGATTAGATGGTCCGCTTTTCGGAACGTTTCCGAGGCCGCACTATATTGATAATAGTTTGCCCATCCTTTGAGAATAGGATTGAGACGCATGATAAGTTCATGTTGGGAAGTTCCACGCGAGCGGTGTATCTCTTGCTTTACCTTATCCAACATCCTCTTTACACGGTCTTTGGCTGGTCTTGTCAGCAGAGTACCATTGAATTTGCGGACGTTGAAGCCGAGGAAATCGAAACCATCTTCAATATGTGTTATCAGCGTTTTCTCTTGGGACAGGGTAAGACCCCTTTCTGCAAGAAACGATGCTACCAACGGTTTGACTTTCTGTTCCAGCAGCTCCTTTGATTCGCCCGTGATAATGAAATCATCTGCAAACCTTACAAGCCTTACTTTCGGACAGTACCAGCCCGTGGAACCTTTCTTTGGTTCCCAAGGAAAGTTGTCTTCGAGTAGTTTCTGTAATCCATCGAGTGCCATATTGGCAAGCGTTGGCGATATGATACCACCTTGCGGTGTACCCTCGTCTGTCGGGAAGACTTCGTTTTCAAAGATATAACCACATTTGAGCCATTTCCCAAGTATGGTTTTATCCATTGGGATGTGCTTCATCAGCCAGTCGTGGCTGATGTGGTCAAAGCACCCTTTGATGTCACCCTCCAGAATCCATTGTGGCGAGTACCCCTTTGCAAGAAGAGTATGGCAACGCGCCATTGCGTCGGCAGTGCCTCTTTCCTTTCTGAAGCCAAAGGAATAGTTGTCGGCAGTTGTTTCCGATACTGGTTCCAAAGCGAGTAGGTGGAGTGCCTGCATCGCTCTGTCTTTCATTGTGGGGATGCCCAACGGTCTCTGTTTGCCATTGTGCTTCTTTATGAACACTCGTCTCAAAGGCTGAGGCTTGTAGCCTCTTCTTCTGAGTGTGAAGATGGCTTTGTATTTCGATTTCGGAGTTGACCACAATACCTTGTCAACGCCCGAAGTCTTTTTGCCATCATTTGAAGTGACACGTTTTACTGCCAATGCCTTGGCGTAAAACGAGTGGGTAAGAGTCCATTGCAAAGCCTTCACCTTGCCGAACTTACCCTCTTTCTGAGCTTTTACAATACGCGCTTGTAGCTTACTGACCGCTTTCTCACACTTGTTCCAATCAATGTTTTCCCAAGTTGATTCCTTGTGGTCAGAAGATGCACACGAGTTTTTAGGCTCGTCCATTTGCTTTTCTCCTTTCATAAGTTCTAAAAGTTATCTTGTAAAATGTTACCATATCGGAAGTCTGCACACTTTCATGTCGGATGATGTGGCTCTCTGCCATACATGGCAATGAGGTCAATCCGTATCCGCTCCGTTACAGAGCGGCGTTCGCTTTTTCCGAATTTCCTTTACCTACATACCATTGTGCCTCCCTTGCGTTCGGCCTACCATGATTGCTCATGGAGATATATAGGCTTACCGTGTTCTGCATCAGTGCCGATGACGGTTTAGGCTCTGCCTCTCCACCGGTGGCTCTGTTGTTCGCGTAACCCCAAAATCCACAGGGTTATCCGGCCACACACCGTTTTGGTTCAAGCTTGTAAGCATTCGTAAGCTTGTTCGACTTAACGATGGTTCTGACAGTTCACTTGCGTTAGCCATGCCGTCAAGCCAAGCTCCCCAACCACATAATGCTTGCGGTTCTTGAAGTCCCCTCACGGTTCATTCTCGACCCTTTCGGGAGGGTTACCTTGTCCGAGCAGCTTGGTACATCATAAGACGCACCTGCCGTAGGCTACTATTGGCGAAACAATAGGTCAACTCTTTTCACTCCTCTGAGTGAATGGCTGACAGCCACTGATGCAACTTTTCACGTCACACACTCTTGAAGTCATAGATATAGCCGCTGTAACCTTTCTCTATCATCTGTTTGATAAAGGAGTTTATGACGGCATACGACTTGCCCGAACCGGGTGTACCCAACACGATGGTGGCTCTGAAAGGGTTGACGACGTTAATCCAGCCCTTGTGCCATTTCTTCTGATAGTAGAATCTGGTCGGCAGGTTTATGGAGTATTGGTTGTCCATAAGTTTTGTTTCCTGCATGAAGCTCTCGTTCTCGTCGTTGAAGCGGTCGTCCATCATATTGTTTTTCAGCATACGACCGGCCCATATTCCGCCCATCAGCAGACAGATGTAGCCAGCGACGGTGCTTATTATATAGGTGTAGCGCATACCGATGTCGAGTGTCCACCAGTTCAGAAGGAACAGTATGCTGCCTGTGGCGATTGTTACGCCGATATGCCGCCATGTGATGTTCTCGCTCCTTACTCCTCTGGTGCCGAAGCATGATAGCCCAAGCAGCAGGAGCGCGAACAGTTTGGCATTGAAAGTGGTGCTGAAAAGCCCGCAGGTGCGGTTGAAGTTGGCGCAGATCTTATGGACGGTCGAATAGAACCAGCCGCTCTCGACTGTTTCCACGCGGGTGAACCAGTACAGGTTGGCGACAACCAGAACTATACTGACCGCCCGAAGGAAGTCCATAATCTTTGCCAACGCTCTGAGGTCGTCCTCTTGTTGGCTCATAATAGTAATTTTTGAAAAGTGAATTGTTAGAATTTCGGGCGACGCCCTTTCTTCTTTTTGCGCTGCATACGTCGGCGGAATTCCTCCTCGTCGGGATTGAACGACTGCCCCTGTTGGAACAGGTCAAGCCCCGGAATTGGAAGGTCGTAGTCGCCGAAGTCGGAAACGGATTGGGTGACGGTAGATTGTTGCTGACCGTCCGAAGTTTGGGTATCCTGTGCCGTGCCGGTCTGCGATTGATTGTTAGAACCGGTGTCGTCGGGTGTCGGCTCTATCGGCGGAACAACAATAGGTGTCGCAACATCGGGAGTATCGGTAGGTGCGTTTGCCGGATTGTTGAACCGCTCGTTGATAGCGTTTGCCGAAAACTCTTTGCCCAACCGAGAACCATTCAATACCGTCATGGTGTTGTGGTCGATGAAAGTGACGCCATATATGCGTCCTTCCTCTGTGTAACGGAGAACCACATCAATGTTATGCTCTTTCAGCTTGGCGATGAAATCAGCATTATCGGTAGAGTGAGCAATCACATCGGCGACTTTGCGCTTGGTCGGTGCAACATCAATCTTATCCTTAGCCCTTTCAAACCTGCCGTCAATAGCGGTGCGACTTGCGAACTTGCCGAGGCGCGATGCCTTGAAAGGTGTTGCGATAGTCTTACCGTTGTCGTCGGTGGCGAAATACACAAGACCGTGGTACTCGCGTCCGTTCACTTTGCCGTCGGCAGGATCGCACTTCACATTATACAGTGAGAGTATGGCGTTATATTCCCCGATGGTCTGGAATTTATAGCGCATACCGACCATTTTGACGGTGTTGGCAACCTGACGCTTGATGTCGCCTGACGGGTCAATCTTTCTAATCGGAGTATCGGGCGAGATTTTTTCTCGTTGCGCCTTGTGGAGATTATATTTTTCCTCCAGCTCGGTGGTAATTTTCTTGCTGCGACGAAATAGAAAGTCCTGATTGAGCCTCTTGCCCTGCTCGTTGACATTGACTGTCACTATATGGATATGGTGGCGGTCGATGTCCATGTGCTTGTAAATTATGTAGGGCTGCTCACCGAAGCCGAGTTTGTCCAGATACTCGCGTGCAAGGATTTCATACTGCTGCTCAGTCAACTTATCGTCGGGGTGCGGATTTAGGGAGATATGCAGCACGGGCTTTTTTGTCCTGCCCGTTTTCGGCATGAACAGGTTGAAATTCTCCACCATTCGGGCAATGTCAATATGTCCGTCTGCCGGAAGTATAATCTTGTTGGCACCAAGCACACGGCCCTCGTCACGGTTCATCTTCATGCCGTTGTATGACAACGCCCCGTAGAGCGATGATCCTATCGAGATTTTAGCGACCATTGTTCATCAAACTGCATGGATAACGCCTTTACATCGGCTGTGACTTTTGCCAGATCTATGGTGGCTTTCTCCAGCTTGTAGAGATGTGTCATAGCTTTCTTCTCAGTGAAATTTGCGCGAAGCTCCTTCACAACGAGGTCATAATTTACCCCGATTGTACGGTACTGGGCGAAAAACTCCGAGAGTTTGGCGCAATATACTGCAAGGGACTTATCCGTGGTCAGCACCTTGAAAGGCTTTCCGAAGATAAGTTTTTTTATGAACGTGGCTTTTACGGATTCATCAGCCTTCTCCATCATGCGGGTCAGGCTATCCCATTCGAGGTCATCGAAGCGTACCATGACGCAGTGGGTGCATCGGTTGGGCGACAAGGGTCGCCCGGTTTTCGGTTTTTCAGTCATATTATGTATGGATTTTGTGGTGAGTGCATCGCTGTGTACAGACAAACCGCAGGTCAAGTCATGGGATATTCGACTTTGGAGAATATCCTGCATTGCAAGGTTGTTTCGTGGGAACCGGAGTTACCCGAAACCCGAATAGTTACTATTCGGACACCTTGCTATGTCTATGTGGACATCCTTCCTAATATGAAATCCATATTTTCGGTGCCTGTGGTGCCGGTCATACCATTTGGCGGTGAAAAAACGGTGTTCCATACCTGCGGAGTGTAGATACACACGTCGATGCTTCCATAAAGTTACAAAAAATCCGGTGCAATTCCTAACTGCAAGAGAGAAAATTTGAAACTTTATGACGGCAGGGATTGCCGTGGGGGCACCGTTGGAAAGTCCGGTGATGCCGTGAGTAAAAAAATCGCATGGCAAAATGTTAAAATTTCAGCCCCGTTTTCGGGAAATCCGGGGAAAAGTGAGGAAATCCGGCACCTCAACCTCTATGAGCCAATGAGTTGGCAATTTTAAGGGCTTGACAAAATGGAATTTATTTTGTTTCTTTGTGTAGAGATTAGCTCGAAAGCTCGCCTTCAGGGAAGTCAACCTACTTGTTATATAATGAACTTCCCTCCTGAACTGCAAGATTGAAAGCTGACCTGCCAATAACATTCCTCGCCTCTTGGCAAGACCGCAATAAAGGTATTTATACAATGTCCTTCCGAACAATCTATTTTATTTATGATGTACGGAGATTGGTTACTGAACGGCAAAGTATGTATCTTATAATAAAGCGGGCAAACCTCCTGACAAGGAATATTAGAAGCAAACTACCTATCTATGGTTCTACGGACATATAGCCGTGCGGCCATAGTTAGAAAGGAACAATGTTCCGCCACTAAATCCAACACCCAAAATTAAAAAAAGAAAATGACTGACATGACTATCACCTTCCGGCTTACATAGCCGATGCCCTCCTGACGGCGGAGGAAGGTCGCCCATGAGCGACGGAGATAGCCGTACCCCAACTCAAAAGCATAGCCAATGCCGCTGCCTGTCCCCCCCACGGAGTATAGACAAGACCGGTCTGCGACGTGTCGAAATGAAGCTGACGGCCACTGCTATGCAGTCACCACTACATCCATTTTCAAATTTTATTTATGACAGATCCTAAATTTGTCGCTTTCTCCACCCAGAAAGGTGGAGCGGGCAAAACGACTCTGACCGTTCTTGCGGCGAGTTACCTCTACTATGTCAGGGGGCTGAAAGTCCTTGTCGTTGACTGCGACTTTCCCCAGTACAGCATTGAGGATATGCGTGAACGTGACAAGGAGCTGATAGAGTGCAGCCCCGTGTTCAAAAAGATGTTTTCCGACAATATGCGTCTGACAAAGCTGGCTCCATATCCGGTTTTGTCGGCTCAGCCGGAGAATGCCATGCGCAAAGTCCGTGAGATTATCGATGACTGCGAGGATGAGATAGACATCGTATTTTTCGACCTTCCCGGCACAGTCAACAATCCCGGTGTTGTTTCTATCCTTAACTGTCTGGACATGGTGATTGTCCCTGTCGCCGCCGACAAGGTAATACTTGAAAGCTCGCTCGCCTTCGCCCTGAAAATACAGGAGTGGCTCACGACCGGGCGCACATCGGTCAAACAGATGTATATGCTCTGGAACCTCGTGGACGCCCGCGAGAAGACTGACCTCTATGACCAATATGAGGCTGTGTTTGAGGAATACGGGCTTCAGACCATGAAAACCAAGATACCCGACACCAAGAAGTATCGCCGCGAGGGGTCAAAGACCCTTAACCGCGCTGTGTTCCGTTCTACGCTTGTTCCGCCTGACAAAACGCTGCTCAAAGGCACAAGGCTTCCGGAACTTGCCGATGAACTGCTCGGCATATTAAACCAGTGAGCCTATGTCAAAGGTTTATGAGCCGCAAATCGATCCGGAGGAATTTATCAGGACATTTCGTGATGAGCCATCCGGTCTGTCATCGCTGAAAAGAAAAAGCGCGTCCAAACAGCAAGAACAGGCTAACCCACAGCCGGTGGCAGGCGAAGGTGACGGTGCAAGCCCCGGAAATACCACTGTACAGGCTAAAAATTCCGAAAGGGAACGGCTGTATATGGAACGCTTCGTGCGCAATATGCGTTATATGTGGCCGGAAGATAAATTCCAAGTGTCGGAAATCGATCCTGAATTTATCTGGAAGATACGCCGGATACTATTCCACAAGAAGAAAGGGAAGGTCTGCTCCATCAAAGCCTATATCAACAATGTGCTTGCAGCGCATTTTGAGGAATTCGCAGATATTATCGACCCTATTTTATAACCCCACACATTCACAACAATCATGAAAAAATCCCAATCACGAGTAGTCACCACTATCGAGGTGGCTGAAATCCCTGATGGCGCGGAAGAACGCTATATTGAGCGTTTTCTCTCGCCGCACATCTTGATGTCCAACAGGAAGGTGTATATCTATCCCGAAGTTCATGCCGCCCTGTCGCGCATGGTAAAGGGTCTTGACAGACCCGGAGTGTCAATCGGCTCGTATGCCTCGGAAATCATACTTGAGCATATTGCCCGCAACAATGCGGTGATGCGCAGTGTCCATGAACGTAACCATAAAGACCTGTTCTGATGGAAACTGTACTTATAATAGCTCTGCTGGCGAGTAACCTGTGGCTTATCCGCAGGGTGCTGACAAAGCCCGACACAGCAAAGCCGGTAAAGGAAACGCCATCGCCGGAACCCGCTAAGGCTGCCGACACAGAGGAGGAAGCCGAAAATGACAGTATTGTCGGCAAAAGCACTTTTGACATCAACGAGTTCAAGGAGGTGTTCCGCGAGGCTGCGAAAGAAGCAGCCAAAGAGGTATTACCGCTTATCATCAAGGAGTACGGCAAACCCTCGGATGCCGGTTTTCCCGATGAACCGGAGGAAAAGTCCTCAGCACAAATCCCGGTGGAGAAACTCGATGAAGTTTTTGCCACACACTCCGCAAGCGAACTGACAGGCGATGAAATCCCGGCGGAGGAACCCAGAGCCGGAGGCAGTGACTTCAACGAAATCAGTACAGCGGTAAACGTTCTGAAGGGTAATTCCGACAATCCCGATGACAAGGAAACCGCCCGCCGTGTGCTGCCCGACATACAAGGCACACAGATTATCGAGAAAATCAAGCTCGATCCGTTGGTGCGCAAGCGCATACTTATGATTGAGTGCCAGCTCCCCGAAATTCCTGAGAAGCATGACGCTCCGCCCGAAAAAGCGGAAGAAACGAAGCCGAAAAAGAAAATCGTGTTCCATGCCGACATTGACACCACCGACATTGATGCAATCGACTTCAACATCCTCCACTGACCCACCACTATCCAAATCCACAATCCATCCTAAAAATAAAATTTATGACAAAATCCCTCAAAAAACTCTATGACAGTATCGTGGCGTTCATGAACGCTCCCGGTATGCGTCGCCCTATGGCGATGATGCTCACGCTCATTCTGTGTGCAGCCAACCTCTACGCCGCCGGCAACGGTCTGGCGGGTATCAACGAGGCTACCTCAATGATGACCTCCTATTTCGACCCCGCGACAAAACTGATCTACGCCATCGGCGCGGTGGTAGGTCTTATCGGCGGTGTCAAGGTCTATGGAAAGTTCAGCTCCGGCGATCCCGACACATCGAAGACTGCCGCCTCTTGGTTCGGTGCCTGTATATTCCTTGTGGTAGCCGCCACAATTCTGCGCTCGTTCTTCCTCTAATTCCCCCGTACCAATGGAATATTCTATCAACAAGGGCAGCAAGACCGTTGAGAAGTACCGGGATTTTTGGTTTTTCTCCTACCTGTGCAACGGTATCAATTTCAGGGATATGCTTTTCTTGCGGTATGGGAACATCGTGGACGGTGAAATCTGCTTTGTACGCTCCAAGACATCGCACACGTCCAACCATATACGGGAAATAAGGGCGGTACTCACTCCCGAAATGCGGGATATTATAAAACGGTGGGGAAACCCTGACGATGGGAAACCCGATACTTTCCTGTTCAAGTACGCCAGAGAAACGGAGGACGAATTTGTCATTTCCAATATTGTCAGACGGGTAACGCACCGTTGCAACATCGCTTTGGCTAAAATAGCCCAAGCTGTCGGTGTCCCACGTTTCACGACCTATTCCGCCCGGCATTCCTATGCGACTGTCTTAAAACGCAGCGGAACGAACATCGCTTACATATCCGAGAGTTTGGGGCATTCAAGCCTTGCCATCACGGAGAACTACCTCGCCAGTTTCGAGCAGGAGGAGCGGATAAGGAATGCGCAGTTATTAACCAAATTCGATTGAGCCATGCCGAACAAGAAAACCAAGACGGTGAAGATTAGACACCTTGAATGTTTCAGTGCCATTTACGGGGAACTGGCGCAGAATCCCGAATACGCAGGCTACGAAATAGAAGAAGCCGTACTGCAAGTGAAATCATATATTCCCCCTACTGTTAAAGACGTGGACAAGGCGATAGAGAAAATAAGGTTCAGCCATGCCACCCGTAAATACAAGTACCCCGTATTCGAGGGCAGGGAACTGATAGACCAAAAGACATTGGCGAAAATGGCGGGCGTGAGCAGGCAGACCGTAGCCCGGTGGGAGGAACTCGGTTTCATATCCCGTTCGAACATAGGGCTGTCGGGAAACAAATATTTCGTAATAAAAGAAGTCGTTTCCCAACTTGAAAGGTTAAAGGATGTGAAATAGCGGCATTCGCATAATCACTTAACATACATAGGACAAACGGTGTGTTGGAAGGACAAAATCACCAATACATCGTTTGTCCCTTTTTTTATCCCGCTCCAATCTTGCCGGATGTCCTGCATTGTCCCAAGTTGTCCGGTCTGTGTCAAGTGATTAGTAATTGAATAATCGGTTTCTTTTATTCTTCCTTTGCGGCATCAACCGGTTGCAACGGCTATGACGGTAGCCAAGTAATAACTAAAAAAGGAAGAAAATATGACGAACATTATTCTGACAACGCCCGAAGAACTCCGGGCTATCGTGAGCGAAACCGTTTCCCAGTCATTGGCAGGATTCACCCAGCCGAGGAACGAACCCGACAACCTCACGCCCGATGTGGCGGTAGAGGTGCTGGAACGACACGGTTTTCTGATTTCAAAGGCACGGCTCTACAAGCTGACCGCAAAAAAGGAAGTGCCGTTCCGCAAATACGGGAACAAATTGCTTTTCTCACGGAAAGAGCTTCTCACGTGGGCGGAAAACCTTGCAAAAAGGGTGAACGACAAGGACGAGGCGGCACTCGCCATCGCCAAGAGCGCAAACCGGAAAATCCGTAACTATGGAAAATAAGAGGAAAGAAGAAGCCGGGCAGGGTGTTACCATGCAGAAAGAGGATTTCGCAGCCCTTTGGAAAACCATTCATTTAAAGGTGACGGACACTTACGAAGTGCCGCCCGAAATACTCTGGGTGAACGGCTCTACCATTGGCACGCTGGGTAATTTCAGCGCATCCACAGGCAAAGCCAAGAGCAAAAAGACATTCAATATTTCCGCCATTGTTGCGGCAGCGTTGAAGAATGACGAGGTACTGAAGTATTCGGCATACCTGCCACCGAACAAACGGAAAATCCTCTATGTAGATACCGAGCAGAGCAAATACCATTGCCATAAGGTCATGGAGCGTATTTTGCGACTTGCCGGACTGCCTACCGACAAGGACAGGGACGATTTTGTTTTCATCGTGCTAAGAGAGCAGACCCCCGACAAGCGGAAACAGATTATCGGCTATATGCTTGAAAATATGCCCGATGTGGGGTTGCTCATCATTGACGGAATCCGTGACTTGATGTACGACATCAACAGCCCCAGCGAATCAACCGACCTAATCAACCTTTTGATGCGCTGGTCAAGTGGGTATAACCTGCATATCCACACCGTGCTGCATTTGAACAAGGGGGATGACAACACAAGGGGCATATCGGTACGGAACTGAACAACAAGGCTGAAACCGTCCTGCAAATCACGAAAAGCCAGCAGGACGGCAACATAAGCGAGGTAAAGGCGATGCACATACGTGACCGGGAATTTGACCCGTTCGCATTCCGTATCAATGACAACGCTTTACCCGAAATCGTGGATGATTATGTATTCCAACAACCTAAGCAGGACAGGAACTTTTCGCTTACGGAACTGACTGAACAGCAACATCGGGAAGCGTTGGAGAACGGTTTCGGCAAGCAGGTGGTACAAGGCTATTCCAATGTCATAGCGGCATTGAAACAGGGTTATGCGAGTATCGGTTACGAGCGTGGACGCAATGTTCTTGTGTCGCTTAACAAGTTTCTTGTGAACAAGCGCATGATTGTGAAAGAGGGCAAGGGCTACCGCTATAATCCCGATTTCCATTATTAAAAGTCAGTTTGGTTTAGTCCGGGTGTATATACAAGAGGAACGGACTTACTATTTCCCAATATCGGAACAGGCAGGTTTAGTATGGTACGGGTGTATATATAACGGACTAAACAGGACTGGTGCACTTTTCAACTATTTTTTTATCCCCAAAAAGAAAATGTTATGAACATCGAAGATGTGAAACAAATACCCATCGCAGACTATCTGCACAGTTTAGGTTACTCTCCTGTCAAACAGCAGGGTAACGGTTTATGGTACAAATCACCGTTAAGGGAGGAACACGAACCGTCTTTCAAGGTGAACACTGACCGCAACCTTTGGTATGACTTTGGCGCAGGCAAGGGCGGCAACCTCATCGCACTGGCAAAGGAACTCTATTGTTCAGACAGCTTGCCATACCTTTTAAACCGGATAGCGGAACAGACACCGCACATCCGTCCGGTCAGTTTTTCTTTTCCCCAGCGTAGGAAAGAACCGAGTTTCCAGCATTTGGAAGTCCGTGACCTTACCCATCCGGCATTGCTCCGTTACTTGCAGGGACGGGGTATCAATATCGAACTGGCAAAAAGAGAATGTAAGGAACTCCATTTTACCAATAACGGCAGACCGTTCTTCGCTATCGGTTTCCCGAACATGACAGGAGGTTATGAGGTGCGCAACTCTTTTTTCAAAGGCTGCATCGCCCCGAAAGACATCACCCATATACGGCAGCAGGGAGAGCCGAGAGAGAAATGTCTGGTGTTCGAGGGTTTCATGGACTACCTCTCTTTCCTTACGCTCCGCATGAGGAACTGTCCGACCATGCCCGACCTTGACAGGCAGGATTATGTCATTCTTAACTCTACCGCCAATGTGTCGAAAGCCCTTAACGTGATGTCCCTGTATGAACGCATCCACTGTATGCTTGACAATGACAAGGCTGGATATGAAGCGACACGGGATATCGAGTTGGAATACTCCTACCGTGTACGTGACTTCTCACACAATTACAGGGGATATTCGGACTTGAACGATTACCTGTGCGGCAGGAAGCAGGAACAGAAAAACGAAGCCAGCCAAGTGCAGGAAACGAAGCAGGAAACCGGACAACGTGCCGCCCCAAGACAAAAGAGAGGCAGGGGCATTTAATCCGGCAGGACTATCAACGGCTGGCGGTTTATTTGGAGAGCAAGGTTATGTTTCGGTAAACCGAAACTACCTTGCTTTGCTCACCGCAAAGAAAATTTCTCCCGTTGGTCGCAATTTTTAAGACACCATTCAAACGTAAAAAACCATGACGAATATAAAGGATAAGCCGGGGGGACGTCCGGCAAAGAAACGGATAGAGAAGCAGCAACGGGTTGTCAGTACGAAACTGACCGAGTTGCAGTATTACGCCATCAGGAAGCGAGCCGGGGAAGCCGGGTTGCGTGTCAGTGAGTATGTAAGGCAGGCGGTTGTTTCGGCAGAGGTCATACCCCGGCTGAACAGGCAGGATGCGGACACCATCCGCAAACTGGCAGGGGAAGCCAACAACATCAACCAGTTGGCGCACCGGGCGAATGCCGGAGGTTTCGCACTGGTGGCGGTGGAACTGGTGAAGCTCAAAAACAGGATTATTGGAATCATAAACCATTTGTCGGATGATTGGAAAAATAAAAAAGGGAAGCGGTTTTAAGGGCTGTGTGAACTATGTGCTCGGCAAGGAGCAGGCGGTTTTGCTTCATGCGGACGGGGTTCTGACTGAAAGCCGGGGTGATATAATCCGCAGCTTCTGTATGCAGACCGGGATGAATCCCGATTTGAAGAAGCCTGTCGGACATATTGCGTTAAGTTATTCGACAGTGGATGCGCCCAAATTGACAGACGGGAAGATGGTACAGCTTGCGCAGGAGTATATGCGTGAAATGAAAATCACCAATACGCAGTATATCATCGTGCGTCATCAAGACCGGGAACATCCGCACGTGCATATCGTGTTCAACCGCATAGACAATAACGGCAAGACCATTTCGGACAGGAACGATATGTACCGTAACGAACAGGTATGCATGAAGCTGAAAGCCAAACACGGGCTTTATTTCGCTGGTGGAAAAGAACAGGTAAAGCAGCACCGACTGAAAGAGCCGGACAAGTCGAAATACGAGATTTACACGGCTGTGAAGAACGAAATCGGCAAATCCCGTAACTGGCAGCAGTTACAGGAGCGGTTAGCAGAAAAGGGTATTACCGTCCGGTTCAAACGAAAGGGACAGACCGACGAGATACAGGGCATATCCTTTTCCAAAGGTGAATACACGTTCAAGGGTTCGGAGATAGACCGGAGTTTCAGTTTTTCCAAACTGGACAAATGTTTCGGGTATGCAGGAATGAATGTTGCCGGAAGCCAACGGCAAATAACTTTCGCGCCCGTTCGGGAACAAGCACCTGTACCGGGCAAGGCTGACAGTCCGTTGATAACTGGTTCGCTCGGTCTGTTTTCCGCTTCTTCTCCCCCAGTGGATGAAGAACCTAATTTTAATTTGAGAAAGAAGAAGAAAAAACGACTTAAACTGTAAAGACATGGAAGACTATTTGATTTTAGAGGGGCTTCTCTCTATGGTTACGGAACTGAAAGGGAAGCAGGAAGCACAGGTAACGCCAGCCAGCCGGGAGGAAACTCTCGAACGGTTGGGAGCAATCGAGCAGGCATTATCGGAACTCCACAGTAGCCCGGCTGTTCCCGAAAAGGAATTGCAGGCTATCCAAAGCCAACTTGCCGACATAAGGAATGCGGAACAGGAGCAGCAGCAATCCATCGGAGAAGTGAGGAAATTTGTAACGGCTACCTACCGTTGTCTGAAAGAAATGCTGGATGCGTTGGATTCTTACCGTAAGGAGCGCACAACTGAAAAAGCGGAAACCGAACCTGCATCGTTGTCCCGGAGGATAAGCGGTTTGTTACATCCGAAACTTTTTGTTTTTTTGGCAGGGCTGGTTGTCTGTTTCGTTTCTTTGTTCCTGAATGTCCGTTTGGCTGGACGAATGCAGCAGTTGCAGGACAACGATATGAAATACCGCTACATTCTGATGAAAGGGGAAGCGGACGGGGGCTGCCTTGATTTGCTGGAAACGAATTTTAGTAGGGAACGGGATAACGCTTTCATCCAAAACCTGACTGATTCGGTGACGGATTTTGAATTCCGCAGCAGGAAGCAGGCGGAAGCGTTGGAACGTGCAAGGCTGCTCAATGAACAAGCCGAGCGGTTGAAAAAGGAAGCCAACCGACTGGGTAAGCCATAAACTGGGAAAACAAAGGATACAAACTGTAAATGTTAAAGCCCGCACAATATGTGGAGAAAAGTGCAGTGCATCTTCGTGGTGTACTGCACTTTTTCTATATTTGTGGATAGTCTAATTTGAAAAGCAAAAATCCCCAATCCGCTGGATTGTTTGGATGATGATTAGGCAATGATTTAATAGTGAATAGGAACTGCACCTGAGGGGGAGGCGTTTGCTAAAGTAAATATGCTTGACAGATACTATTATAAAGACATTAGCAACAATCAAATCATTATCGTTATTATGGACATCTAAAGTAAAAAAGATATTCCTATAATGATTAAAGCAATAGATGCAAATATGTATCTATTGCTTTTTGTAGAAAACATTGCTCCTATACAAGAGATAGATACAGCAAATTGCATACATTTTAAACTTAACTCTGTAGTCTTAAATATACACATAGACAAAAAAGATAATGCCAAAACAAATAGTATAGCATTCAATATATACTTCAGTTTCATATTACTTTGATTTACATTGACCTTATTAGCAGTAGCATATAAATTGTCATCCTATCCCAATAACCAATCCTATGTAAGAGAACAAGGTGAATCTCTTTTCCTTGTATTTCAGCCCATAGACCAGCTCAATAATAGCACATAAAGGAATATTAGATGAATCTGCATTTTCCCCTTTGTTTACAAGGTATTTATATGTTCTTTCATCCTTTCTTTGTTCAATTTGCGAATCTCACGGTTCTCTTTGTTCTGTTATAGCATACATTTATGCAACTTAATGTTCCATGATTCAGTTTAATCTATTTTCTCTAATTCAATCGTAGCTACTTTCTCTTTATCTGGACTAATTTCATTCTGTATAATGGTTATATGTTTTTGGGTATAGCTTTTGATAATCCAAGGGGCTCCACCCAAATATAAAGCATTGCTATTAAATGTGATATATTTCCCTTCTATTGTATAAGTAATATCAATTTCATCGTAACCTTCCCAATTTACTTTCCCTTTCTGAGTATCTACAAATTGCATACCGACCCCCATATTTTGTACTGTCCAAGCCTCACAATGCCCTGTTCCACGCCATGAAGTCTGATAAAGTGCTTCGGGGGTTAATTCATTTGTCTGTTCATTATCATCATCGCAGTTTATAAAACAGAATGTACAGAGGAATAGCATAAGTATTCCAAGAATTTCTTTTGTTTTCATATTCTCTTTTTTATTTTTTGTTTAACTCATTCAATCTTTATTTTGTTTCTTCGTTGAACCAACCAAAGATAAGACAAAGATAAAAAAAAGAATCCTTTGGCAGATTAAGATACTCTTGGAATATTGTTATGAATGTAAATTTCTAAACCTATGTTTATTTTTTGTTGTCAAGACTTTGCTTGCGTCTGATTCGGCTCATGTGTACGGGTGTAATTTTAAGGTAGGATGCTATTTCTTTTAGTGATACCATTTGAAGGATTGCAGGGCATTTTTTTAAAAGTTGGAGGTAACGCTCTTCCGGTGTGAATCTGAATAAATCCAAATAACGTGAATATGATTGGAAAAACATCTGTTCGGCTGCGATACGGGCTATCCGTTGGCTTTCTTTGTTCTCCTCGAATTTTTGCTGTAAGAATGCAGAAGAACAGATGTAAATCTCGCACGGGATTATTGCCTGTATATTCAATTCTGATTTCATGCCATATAAGCAAGTGGGGTAATCGCCTATAAATTCATTTGGAAAGGAAAAACCGACATTATACGGCTTGTTTTCTGTCCGGTTGGTACAACTGTATTTGACTACACCTGACAAGATAAACCCGAAGAAAGAACATGCATCATCTTCATGGAGAATAAACTCATTCTTTTTATAATGTCGTAACTCTCCATGTTTTAGACACAATTCTTTAAAAAAATCTATGTCTATATTGCTCATATATGAATTAAATTCAGTCATCATTTACTTGTCATTGGTGCAAATGTATAAAAAATGCCTGAAATATGCTTGATAGTACTTAACTACATTGTTTAAATATTCAAAAAAGTATGTAACATAACATGTTTGTTATATTTTTAAGTTCAAAGGTTTAGTACGTTTCTTTGTCTGTATATCCAAAACGAACTAAACTTATTTAGACAGCAAATTATATATGCTGGCGAAAAAAGAAAAACAGAGTTTCTTTCTCTTTTTGCCAGTATCATGTCTATTTTTCACTGAAAAACGAGAGAAAACAGATATAAAAACATCTCCTACCACATTTACCCCTTAACAACAAATATCCTTTTCTGTTTTCTTATAATCACTCTATTTGTATGCAAATTGTATGCTTTAAAAATATTAATATTGATGTGTTTTATACTATAATTAACTGATATTCAGTATTAAATAAATAAATGTTGGTACGGATTAATCACCACCAACCGCAACAAGTTCATACTGGGCCCGTCGGGTAGCGGAAAGTCTTTCTTCACCAACCATCTGGTGCGCCAATATTATGAGCAGGGCGCGCATATCCTCCTGATTGATACCGGCAATTCATACGAAGGGCTGTGCAATCTGATCCATAACAAGACCCACGGCGAGGACGGTATCTATTATACCTACACCGAGGAAAAGCCGATTTCTTTCAATCCGTTTTTCACAGATGACGGGGTGTTCGATGTGGAGAAGAAAGACTCGATCAAGACCCTGCTGCTGACGCTGTGGAAGTCGGAAGATGACCGCGTGACAAAGACCGAATCCGGTGAGCTTGGCTCGGCGTTGTCGATGTTCCTTGAAAAAATGGCTAAGGATAAGAATATAGTGCCATGCTTCGACGCTTTTTTTGAGTTTATGCGCGACGATTACCGCGCTGAAATGGCACAGCGTCCTATCCCCATATACAAACAGGATTTCGACATCGACAACTTCCTGACAACCTTGCGACAGTATTACCACGGCGGTCGGTTTGACTTCCTGCTGAACTCCAAAGAGAATATCGACCTGCTGAACAAGCGTTTTGTCGTGTTCGAGATAGACGCGATACGCGACAACAAAGACCTGTTCCCTGTGGTGACAATTATCATCATGGAAGCCTTCATCAACAAGATGCGCCGGTTGAAAGGCGTGCGAAAACTCCTTATCTGCGAGGAGGCTTGGAAGGCTCTCTCAACGGCGAATATGGCTGAGTATATGCGCTATATGTTCAAGACTGTGCGCAAATATTTCGGCGAGGCGGTTGTTGTCACTCAGGAAGTGGACGATATTATCTCGTCGTCGATTGTCAAGGAAACAATCATCAACAACTCAGACTGTAAAATCCTGCTCGACCAGCGGAAATATATGAACCGCTTTGACCAGATACAGGAGCTGCTCGGTCTGACCGACAAGGAGAAAGCGCAGATACTCAGTATCAATATGGCAAACAGCCCCAATCGGCTCTACAAAGAAGTCTGGATTGGGCTGGGCGGAACGCAGTCCGCAGTCTATGCCACGGAGGTATCACCGGAGGAATACCTGTGTTACACTACCGAGGAAACGGAGAAAATCCAAGTCCTTGACCGCGCCCGTCAGCTCGGCGGTGACATCGAAGCGGCAATAAAACAGTTAGCCAATGAAAGGAGAGAGAATAATGTATGAAAGTGAAATCCGTCTTAATAAGCATTATTTCAGGAGTATCTTTCTGCCTCGTCCTCCTCCTGACAGTCACCCTTCATCTATTGGCAGTCATTGCCCGTACAATCGTCGGCATGGCTCACAGAATACGATAAATCCACCACTTTTAATCCGCAATCAAATGAAGCAACTCAAGTTTTTAATCCCACTGATTGCCCTGTGTCTGATGCTCGGCACGGGCAGGGCTTCCGCCCAATGGACGGTCATAGACCCGTCAAACATCGCCCAGTCCATCGTAAACAACTCCAAATCACTCGTGCAGGAGTCGCAGACGGCTACGCACATGGTCAAAAATTTTCAGGAAACCGTGAAAATTTACCAGCAGGCTAAGAAATATTATGACGCACTGCAATCGGTCAACAACCTTGTACGCGATGCCCGCAAGGTGCAGCAGACAATCCTGATGCTCGGCAATATCTCCGGCTATTACGTCAATAATTTCCAGAAGATGCTGACCGATCCGAACTTCACATCGGCAGAACTCTCGGCAATCGCCTCCGGCTACACCCGTATCCTCGAAGAAGCCAACGGCGTACTCGGTGACTTGAAGCAGGTAGTCAATATCACCACGCTGAGTATGACTGACAAAGACCGTATGGATGTGGTTGATGACTGCTACAAGGAGATGAAAAGGCTGAAGAACCTTACCGCCTACTACACAAACAAGAATATCAGCGTGTCATATCTGCGCGCCAAGAAGAAGGCTGACACACAGCGTGTGGTGGCTCTCTATGGTGACGGCTCTGAAAAATACTGGTAATTGTAATAATCATAATTAAAAAATATGATAGCGTTATCAATAGATTTCAACAACCTGCACACAATCCTGCGCTCGCTCTATGACGAAATGATGCCTCTCTGCGAGGATATGGCGGGTGTGGCTCAGGCGATAGCCGGATTAGGCGCGTTGTTCTTCGTTGCCTATCGTATATGGCGGTCGCTTGCCGCCGCAGAGCCGATTGATGTATTCCCGCTGCTGCGTCCATTTGTGATAGGCTTCTGTATAATGTTTTTCCCGTCGGTGGTACTCGGCACAATCAACTCTGTGATGTCGCCGATTGTGCAGGGCACAGCCTCTATGCTTGAAGGGCAGACGCTCGATATGCAAAAATACCGCGAGGAGAAAGACCGGCTGGAATATGAGGCGATGATGAATGACCCTTCAACAGCCTATCTTGTCGATGATGCCGAGTTTGACAGGCAGATTGACGAGTTAGGTGTGACCGAAATAGGAACAGCCGCCGGAATGTATATCGAGCGAGGAATGTATAAGGTCAAGAAAGCTATTCAAAACTTTTTCAGAGAACTTCTTGAAATGCTGTTCCAAGCCGCATCGCTTACAATCGACACAATCCGCACCTTCTTCCTGATAGTGCTTTCAATCCTCGGCCCGGTCGCCTTCGCCCTTTCCGTGTGGGATGGCTTCCAGTCAACGCTGACCCAGTGGATACAGAGGTATATCCAGACTTATCTATGGCTGCCGGTGGCTGACCTGTTCTCCACGATACTGGCTAAAATCCAAGTGCTGATGTTGCAGAACGACATTTCGGAACTGACAAACAACCCCAACGCAAACCTCGACAGCTCAAATACTTGCTATGTCATTTTTATGATAATCGGCATTATCGGATACTTCACGATTCCCACTGTGGCAGGCTGGATAATACAAGCCGGAGGTGCCGGAAACTATAACCGTGCTGTCAACACCACAGCGATGCAGGTCGGCTCAGGAGCGGCAAGTGTCGGAGGTGCAGTCGCCGGAAATGTCGCGGGCAACGCAGGCAAATTGCTTAAATAATATTCAAACGACATTCAAATGCAATTCAAATCACTTAAAAACATCGAAACCTCGTTCCGCCAGATACGGCTGTTCGGTATTGTGTTTGTGGCGATGTGTGCCGTGGTAGTGTCGGTGGCTCTGATCTGCGTGTTCAATTTTGCCGAACGGCAGAGGGAAAAAATCTATGTTCTTGACAACGGCAAGAGCCTTATGCTCGCCTTGTCGCAGGACATGGAGCAGAACCGCCCGGCGGAAGCCCGTGAACATGTGCGACGCTTCCATGAACTGTTCTTCACTCTGTCGCCCGACAAATCGGCAATCGAGCATAACATCAACCGCGCCCTTATCCTGTCGGACAAGTCGGCATACAACTACTACACCGATTTCTCGGAGAAGGGCTACTACAACCGTATCATAGCCGGCAACATCAACCAAGTGCTGCAAGTGGACAGTGTGGTGTGCGATTTCAACAACTATCCCTACATCGCTAAAACCTATGCCCGACAAATGATTATCCGCGAAAGCAATGTGACAGAGCGCACGCTGGTGACGAAGTGCCGCCTCTCCAACGCCTCACGCTCCGATGACAACCCCAACGGCTTCATCATCGAGGGCTTCACGATACTGGAGAACAAGGATATTTCAACCGTAAAACGATAATTCAATTATGTCAAAGATTAAATTAATATTCTCCGTCATATATAATAATATGTGGCGCAACCCGAAAGGGAGGCTCACAACGCGCCTCAAAGAAGCGTGTGAGTCAATGCCACCGAAGCAACGGCTTACTGTCGTGTCGCTGATGCTGGCTGTGTTCGTGCTTACCGCCTTCTTCGTGTTTGGTCACGCCTGTTACAGGATAGGTCTGGGCAAAGCGCAAAAATCTGTGGCGATTGAGCATATAATGCCGATCGACATCGTTACCAAATCTCCCGTTCATGAACCTCAAAATCTTCCAGACTATGACGATGCAAGAGTGGAAAGCGAAGATTAACGGCTTCTTCCAGCCCAAATCGCAGGCTGAACGGCAGAAGATGATGAAATACTTAGTCGTGTTCCCGGCGGCTGTCGTGTGCGGCATAGTGATACTGTGGCTGCTGTACACAAGCCTCAACAAGAATGACAGCAAGGTCGGCAATGCCTTCAACACCGAAATACCTGAGGGTGAGAACGGCGGCATCAAGACCAAAGCGGAGGAATATGCCGCCGCTGATGCCGCCAAAGAGAAGGAGGCGCAACAGCGTGCGGTGGTCGCCCTTGATACTCTGACCGCACTTACAACCGATACCGTTGAGCATCAGTCCGCCGTTGAGAACTCCGCGCAGGCGTATCAGGAGGTTCAGGCGTCGCTCAATGACTTTTTTGTGGAGGACACCTCAGCCGACAATGTTGAAATGGAGGCTCTAAATGAGCGTATTGCAGAGTTGGAGGCTCAGAACGCTCTGGCACAGCAACAGGCGGCACAGCCCGATGAGATGGAACTGATGGAACGCTCATATCAGTTGGCGGCACAGTATATGGGCAACGGCGGCAACTATTCGCCGCCACAACCCACCGAAGAAAAAGGCAAACGGGATGTGCAGCCGGTGGCGCAGGTCAACAGAAGTGTGGTATCCTCGCTCGGTCAGACATCAACCGTCAGGGGCTTCAATACCTCGGTGGGTACAATGAGGACGGTAGCCAAGAATACCATCGCCGCAGTGGTCGCCGATAACCAGAGCGTGGTTGACGGCGAGAGTGTCAGGCTGAGAACCACCGAACCGATGTGGGTCGGCAACCGCCTGATACCGCGTAACACCACCGTTGTCGGCTCTGCAAGAGTGCAGGGCGAAAGGCTGGAGATTGAAATCACCTCCATCGAGTGCGAAGGCTCGATTTACGATGTTGAGTTGCAGGTTTATGACTCTGACGGGCAGGAGGGTATCAATATACCGCAGTCAATGGAGAGTGACGCGCTGCATGAGATAGGTGCCAATATGGGCAGTACGATGGGTAGCTCGATCAACATTTCTACCAATACAGGGGCGCAGATAGCATCCGACGTCGGGCGCGGGCTTATAAACGGTGTCAGCCAGTATCTCACCAAGAAGCTGCGAACCGTCAAAGTCCACCTCAAAGCCGGCTACCGTGTGATGCTTCACCAGCCGGAAGATATATGATTATTCACCATTAAATCCACAATTCAATGAATTACAAACTCTTTTTACTTTCGCTTATTGCCGTTATCGGCATGGCAAGCACGGCTTTTGCCCGAACAAAGTCGGTAAGAAACACCGATGTCAACGTGCCGTTTGGTACGGAACAGGTAGCCACTCAGGTAGCCGAACACGAAATCAACGTGTACGGCGGCAACTACACCGACGGGGACAAGTTCGACGGTCTGACCCGCAAGGTCGGCTTCGACCGAATGATTCCGCCTCACGCTCTGGAGGTATGCTTTGAAAAGACTACGCACATCATATTTCCCTCGGAAATAGTCTATTGCGACTTGGGCAACGAGAACCTTGTCGCCGGATTAGCAGACGGTGCGAAGAATGTGCTGCGTGTCAAATCAGCCTTCAAGTCATTCAAGCAGGAGACAAACCTGTCGGTAATCACAGAGGACGGATCATATTATTCATTTAACGTGAAATTCGCCAAAGAGCCGCTGTTGCTCAATATCGAGATGACCGATTTTCTGCATGACGGCGAGGCCGTGAACCGTCCCAACAATGCGCAGGAAATCTATCTTGAACGCCTCGGATCGGAGTCACCGATGCTTGTCAAGCTGATTATGAAGTCAATCTACAAGCAGAACAAGCGCGAGATAAAGCATATAGGTTCAAAGCGTTTCGGGGTGCAGTTCCTTCTGAAATCCATCTATGCCAACAATGGGCTTCTCTATTTCCACACCGAACTGAAAAACACATCAAACATTCCTTTCGATGTCGATTATGTCAGCTTCAAGATTGTGGATAAGAAGGTTATCAAACGGACTGCCATGCAGGAGCAGGTACTCGAACCGCTCCGCGCACAGAACTATGTGACGGTGGTACATGGAAAATCCTCCGAAAGAACTGTCTTCGCTCTGGAGAAATTCACAATCCCCGATGACAAGCAGCTTGTTATCGAAATTGCCGAAAAGGAAGGCGGTCGCCATCAGTCTTTCGTGGTCGAAAACGAGGATATTGTGAGAGCCAACGTAATTGACGAATTAAGCATACAGTAACCATGAGAAAAGCGATAATGATAATCGCTGCCATGCTCACCCTCTTCGGAGGGCGGGCAATGGCCCAGCGATGCCTTCCCGGAATGTCTGCGGTAGAAATCAAGGCTGACATGGCAGACGGTTTTTATACCGGCAACTCCCGCAACTGCGGTTATTCTTTCGGAGTGTTCTATTCAGTTTATAAGGGTAGTGCCAATACTTGGAGCTTCGGCGGAGAGTATCTCCAGACCTACAAGCCTTACGGCGTGAAAGGTCGTATCCCCGTGACACAGTACACAGGCGAGGTCGGCTACAATCTCCATCTGTTGAGCGACTATTCGCAGACCTTCCACCTCTACGGCGGCGTGTCGGCTCTCGGTGGTTACGAAACAGTGAATTGGGGAAAGTCGGTTTTGTCAGACGGCTCGACGCTCCATGACGGCGATAACTTCATCTATGGCGGTGCGCTGACATTACAGGCTGATTTATATCTCTCGGATAAAATCGCCCTGACCGCAAATATCAAGGAGCGTTTCACTTTCGGTAGCGATGTTCAGATATTCCATATGCAATATGGTGTCGGTGTCAAATTCATAATAGAATAAACCTATGGGATTGATTGTGATAGACCTTGATATAAATAATCTTCCATTGGAGGATTTTATGAAGGCGATCGGCTATGAGCCGATAAAAAAGGACGGCAACCGCCTGATATACAACGCTCCGTATTCTGTCGGCGGCAACGCTACTATGGTGGTGGACACCGAAAAGAATGGCTGGTATGACAGCAAAGAACCCGAAAAATACTACGGCGGCATTTATGATCTCGCTTACGAGCTGACCGGGAGCTGCAACCGCTCCGAGTTGAACCTCTACATCGCCACACAGATGAAGGATTTTAAGGAGTTCAAGACTTACGAAGTGACCATCAACGGCGATGAAGCTGAGGGTTATGTGGAGGCTACGACCGTCAGCAGACCGGAACAGCCTAAGCAACAGCCGCCCAAACCCAAACGCAAAATGCGGTTTTAGCCTATGGATATAGATGCTATCAAGGGAATATCCCTTGTGGATTTTCTGCACCACCTCGGATACAAGCCGACGGGGCGCGACAGCAAAGGTCTGTGGTTTTATGCCCCATACCGCAACGAGAGAAAGCCATCGTTTCATGTCAATCCTCGGAAAAATGTATGGTTCGATTTTGGAAGCGGAGCCGGAGGCGACATCTTCACCCTTGCCGGAGAACTGTGCGACTCGACCGACTTCATCAGACAGGCGGAGTACATCGCCGAAAAGATGCGGATGCCGGTATCACAGCCTTACAAGCCGGAGCCATTCATTGAGCAGCCGACCTTTGAGGACGTGAAAATCTCTAAATTGGTATCGCCGGCATTACTGTGTTACCTCGCAAACCGTGGCATACCTGCCTACATCGCACAACGATATTGTGTGCAGGTGGATTATAAATTGCATGGCAAAAACTATTATGCCATCTGTTTTGAGAACAGCGCACACGGATTTGAGTTGCGAAGCAGCTTCTTCAAAGGCAGTTATCCGCCAAAGCATATCACCCATATTGCCAACGGCAACGCCCTGTGCAACGTCTTCGAGGGCTTTATCGACTTTCTTTCGGCGGAACGCCTCGGACTCAATGACGGCAACGACAGTGTTGTGCTTAACTCCGTGGCGAATGTCGGCAAAGCAATCCCGACTCTGGCGGAATACCCGCTGATACTGTGCTATCTTGACAACGATACCGCCGGGCGTGCCGCAGTAGCCAGACTGCGCCGCGAGTTCGGCGACAGGGTGAGCGACAAATCCGCACTCTATCCAGACCACAAGGATCTGAACGATTACCTACAATCGCTCAACCCCAAGAAATCAACAAAACTAAAATTCTAAACAGACACAAAAATGAAAAAGACAAATAAAAAATCATTTGGCGTTATCGCCATTCTCTCCCTTGTAATCTCTGCCGTATGCAGCCTCACATCCTGCTCCGACGACCTCGATGTGCAGCAGTCCTATCCCTTCACAGTGGAGGTGATGCCATACGCTGACAAGATCGTCAAAGGGCAGACCGTCGAACTACGCTTCGAGATAAAGCCCGAAGGCAACTATGCCAACACCCTCTATACCATCCGCTACTTCCAGTATGACGGCGAAGGCTCGCTCAAACTCGTTGACGGCCCGGTGCTGGTCAACAACGACCGTGTGCTTCTTGAAAGTAAAACGTTCAGACTGAATTATACCGCCAAAAGTGACGAAGCCCACAAATTCCTCGTGGTCGTGGAAGATAACTTCGGTTCAACCCCGTGGGAACAGACCTTTGAGTTCAACAGCAAAGACAGCGGCGACGATGACAGTGGCAAGATTGTCAGCCCGATTGTGACACCCGTAAATCCGGCTATCAGATGAGGAAAATTCTGCTGATGTTCCTTGCGTTGCTCACCGTCATGGTGGGCAACGCCGCCGGGCGGAAGATAAACATAATGAATCTGCCGCCATTCGAGAGAGCTGTGATTATCATCAAGAAATTTGAAACGCTCCACCACCCAAAGGATTATCCATATGTCGGATATGGTCATAGAGTGTTGCCGGGAGAACCATACCGGCGAGGTGTACAGCTCTCCGAGAAACAAGCTGACGCCCTGTTGCGTAAAGACCTCCGAAAATTTGTGTCGCTCTACAAGGCATACGGCAAAGACGCTCTGTTGTTAGGCGTATTAGCCTACAACTGCGGCCCCGGTGTGGTAAACAAATCCACCGTGCTGAAAAAACTGAAATCCGGCAACCGCAATATTTTCAAAGCCTACACTGCCCACTGCCGCTACAAAGGCAAATTCCACAAGCAACTCCACCAACGCCGTTTGATAGAAATCGCCGTCTTATATGTATTTTAACTGAGAAAGCCCGCTTTATTCGACAAGCGGGCTTTCTCATTCTCTATTGTAATACAATGTGAATTGTTCCTTATGCTTTACATTGTTCAGACGCTGAAAAATAATTCCTACTCATCATTTCGTTATCAATTTCCAAAATCAATTTATTGATTTTTTTATACGCGTCTTTAGCAAATGTTGAGTTAAGAAGAATTCTCTGACTCTGATCCAATTTTATTTCAGGATATTTTCTCTTGAATTCCTCGCACGGCTTACCATCAGAATGAACAAATACATGTCTAACTTCTAAATATGGAAGAGCTGCGTCAATTCAATGATTCGGTAAAAATTACCGAAGTAGTTGAAACTTAAGTTAATATCTCGAATTGTCAAATACAAATGAATCGCCAAAGCGTTCATTATAAAAATCTTATACCATGAACGTATTGGCGATTCTCAAAGACTTCACCTTTCGGTGTAAGTCGGTATTTGAAAATACTACAACCAAGATGAGCAAAAGGTTCCTCAACTGGCTGATTTTAACAATACGCACTGTGGCGTTGATTCCGGGCAAAGTCAATTTTACCCGGCTGTCGCGCTATGGCGGTCGTACAGCCAAGACCTTTGCTTCCAATTTCAAGACATCCGTAGACTGGATGAAAGTCAACATAGGTATGGCGCAGGATTGTTTTGAGCCGGCCGATGACATGGCAGTGGCAATCGATCCGTCGTTCATTTCAAAGTCAGGCAGACTGACGTATGGCATAGGCCGTTTCTGGTCAGGGGTGGCACAACGTGTGAAACGCGGTCTGGAGATAATGGCGATCGGGGCAATAAGTCTGAGTAAACATACATGCGTGATGCTCGGTGCTGTCCAGTCACCGAACTTCAGGACTCTTGAATCTGAGAAACAAATGTCAATGCTTGGCTGGTATGTGGCACTTGTCAGGTCAAAGGCGACAGAGCTGCTCTCACTGACGGATATTCTGGTTGCCGATGCCTTCTTTTCCAAATATGAATTTGTGAATGAAGTGATTGGCATGGGATTTCGATTTGTCGGGAGATTACGTGCCAACTCATATCTGAGGTATCTGGCCATACCGGATTCCTCCGCCCCGCGAAGACGCGGCAGAAAGAAAAAGTATGGAGAGAAAGTGGATTTCTCCAACCTTGACATGTCCGTGTTCACTTCATTCATATATGAGGATTCCAAAGGAAACAAAAACCGATGTCACACGGCGGTCGTGCATTCGAGGGCATTGAAACGCGACATCCGTATCGTGGTCTGTCCGGTTGAAAACGCAGAGCCTCTTCTTTACTTCTCTACCGACACCAATATGAGGCCTGAAAAGATCATCGGTTTCTACCGCACCCGCTTTCAGATTGAGTTCGGTATACGCGATGCCAAGCAGTTTACCGGACTTCAGTCACAGCAGACCCGCGACAGGGAGCGGCTTGACTTTGCGTTCAATCTTTCCTTCACTGCCCTCAATGTCTGCAAAGAGGTCATAAGGAAGGATTATCCGGATCTTTCGGTAGCGCAGTTCAAACGGCTTATGTTTGAATCTTATCTCGCCTCAACAATTATTTCGACTTGCGGAAAATCTCCGCATCTAAAAATAATTCAGAAAATAAATCATCGGTTGACTCAGTTAGCGGCTTAGCCTAGGATGAACAACCTAAAATTTTACCGAATCATTGTCAATTGAAGCTTGAGGAATATTTAAGCCTAATTTATTCTTTATTTTTGAAATAAGGGTAATTGTGCTTCTTTCATTTTCGAGCTGCTGAAAAATTTGTTCCATTATAGTTGAGATTATCTCTCTTTTGTTGGATTTAGACAAAATTTCATTAGCTTTCATATTAACATTATGTTCCCCAACTAATCTATTTGGATCTGCACCGTTTATTGCCGCTTCTTTAAGGATATATCGTATGTATTCAGTTACCTCTTCATACATGTCTTTTACAAAAGCAACATATATGGTCTTACGTAGATGTTGAACTACTAATTTTCTACTGTTTGCATTATTTTGTCGCTTTGACAGAATCGGATGATTTACATCGGTAATGTTAGCAAAAATTGAAGCCTCTCCTTTCAAGAGCTCCTTATTTGCTACGATTATTTCCGCGACCTCATTGTCCTCACGAAAATATCTCAATCTGTCAGTGAATCGTTTATATCCTTTACTATTCATCTTTATATTTTCAGCAAAATTACGCAATAATTACGATATGAACAAACGCCGCCTTTTGGCGGCCGAAATTTTTGGAAAAATCAAGGTGAGCAACTTCATCACGAGGTCGCCCACCTTCTCTATATTACGACTTGGCAAATGTTCGGTTAAAATCGGGTGTATAACCCCGTCACATCAGTGAAGATGTCCTCCAACATATCGCAATAGACTCCATCTATCTTCTTGATGTCCTTTGTCTTGACCTCAAACGTCTTGTGGTTGATGCTCTGACGATAAAATCTGACATTGTAGAGGTCTGCGCCACTATCGTATATGATTTCAAGGCGGTTAGCCGATGTCTTGTTACGGCTAAGGCTCATTCTCAGTCCGTTGCCGAGATTTATGAAATCGTGACTTCCTGTCATTGCCACAAACCTGCGCCCTCCGATTTGTTGGAGTATGATTTTTGCTACTTGGTTGTCCATAACGATTTTATTTTGAGTTTTTGATTTTCTTGTTAAGCCATTCATCACGGCGTTGTCTGCACTCTTTGAGTGTGCCTGCCACGCAGGAGAATAATTCTCCATCGGTGTGGCGGTAATCATATTGGTAGTGTTTCTTTCGCCGTGAGCGGTAGCCGGTGTAAAACACCTCGTATTGTTCTGTGCCGGGAATAGTAGTTGTGCTTACTCCGTTGGCGGTGAGTTTTGTTGCCATAGTTTTGCGGTTTAGTATTCTACAATCAGTATCCGATATTCAAATGTTATATCGGGGTTGGTTATCTTCCTTTGTTTTAGCCAAAGGTGGTGACTGCCGTAGCCATACACGAAGTATCGGTCAAGGTCGTACTTGTCAGCAAAATCGACTACTATCTGCCGTAGCGTTTTCTCGCTGTCGGCATAGAGAATATGGTTTACAAATTCTATGATGATTTCGGCTATCCTGTCATCAAATATGATGGTCGGGTGTTCAAATGTCACTTTCATAATCGGTTGGTATTGTGACCTGCGCCATTGCTGGCGCAGGTTGGGGTTGAAGATTTAGGCTGTCATCATTCTCTCTCGGATTTTCTTGGCGTTGGCATTGACAAGGTTGACAATCCTTTCGTGGTAATCGGTATCCTTGTTATTCTTGCCGTGACACTGAACGACTTGGAAGGTGTGGAGGTCAACCTCTACCGTTTCAATTATTCTGCCGTCTATCCTCGCCGAGAGAATAAGGGAGTTGGCTTTGGTATAATAGCTTGAACCGAATACGCATATATTCTGCGTTTTACCTTCCTCATAGTATTCCTCTATGCTTTCAAGCACCTTGACCGTTATCTCGTTGTCGGATATTACCAGCCCGAAGAATTTGGATTTTTGGTTGATGAAATCCTGCTCTTTCTGTTTCTCTCGCAATAGTCTTTGCTGTTCTCGCTCACGCCTTTCCCGCTCATATCTACGCTCCAATTCGGCACGTTCCTTTTCCCTCTTGGCGTCTATCCTTCGGTTTACCTCATCGTGTGCCTTGATGAAATCATCGGGGCAGATGTTTTTTGGATTGCGCAGGTCTTGACCGAGATTTTTCAGCATTTTCAGATAGTCGCACCACATTCGGAGATTGTTGATGCAGTAGTGGTGGCGTCTTGCGATGATGTATGATGCCCAAAGTTCATCGGCAGTATCGGGATTTGAGAGAAAGTATCTCATTTCCTCAATATTGCCCTCTTTCATCAGCGTTTCTATCTTAGGGTCGGACAGCAGACCTTTGAAAAGACTGACGGGTGTTACTCCGTAGAAATCGCCCTTGAAGCCGTTGCGACGGAGTTGTGGCAAAACTGACATTTTCGGATATACCTTGCTCCAAACGCACACATCGTCATAAAGACTGTTGTGAGGTCTTATCTCCATATCGCTGAATAAAGACCAAACATCGCAGTAGCAGAAATTAAATCCTCGCAATAAAGCCATATCGGTAACTTTGCCGTTTGCAGAAATCCAGCGTTGAACGACCTCGTTGCAGTAATATTTAGCAGGCTTGCCTTTTAGACTTTCGCTCTTAATCTGCGCCACTCGGATAACCTGAAATCCGTTGTGGGTAGTAATCACGCTGAAATATGATGTCTGCCCGTACTTACGTTTGAGAGTATCTTTCACTTGCAGTTCCTTTCCGCAGTTGGGGCATTTGCACCCTGCAATGGTGTCGCAAAGCGTTCCCTTTCCGCTTTTCCAGACGTGTCCGCAGTCTGAGCAGGTAATCGTTCCGCTCTTGGTGCGGTAGGCGATGTGTTCAAAGCAATGGTTGTATGCCCATTCTTTCTGCGAGTATGATAGTGGGCGCAGGGTGGCAGATGCCTTTGCCACTTGCTTTTGTAGTGCTGTCTTGGGTTTCATAGTCGTATCTTTTAGAAGTCGAATAGACTTGGTTGCTCAACTTGGGTTCTGTTGTCGGTAGTTTTCTTGGGCTGGATTGGCTTGCGCATTTTCGCCATTTCCTCGTCACGGAGTTTTGCGATGGCGTCCTGCCGTGCCTGTTCCTTTTCTTCCTCAGTGAGTTCTACCGTATGGTTGACCACCACTTGGCAGTTGATTGGTTTGCCGACCTCAATTTCTTCCTCGTCATAATAGTGGGTTGCCATTCCGAATATTTCATCGTCCTCGAACCCGTTGCAACCGCTTTTCTGCACGGAGTTTAGTATGTAGGTCACGCACTCCTCGACTGATTTCGAGGGATTTGCAAACTTGACTGCAAACAGCGCGTCATTCTCGGCTCGTTCTTCAAGATACGCCTTGATAGTTTTGTTAAAGGCTCGTGTGCCTTTGTTTTCTCTTGTGGTTGCCATAGTCGTAAATATTTAGAGTGTCATTACCAAGTAGATAATCCCTATTGCGGTGAGGATTGAGATTATCCACCCCACACCTCGGAATATCGGTCTGAGTATCGCCCAAAGAATAATCCCGACAACCGCCCCGACTGCTATCCCCACCACCTTAGCCGCCTTTTTTAATGCGGTATGAGCTGGAGAAGGTGTGAAGCTCGTATTTTTAATATGTCTGTCGTTCAGTGTCATAAGGCGATATTTTTTTTAATGCGTATAATCGCTGTTTGAAGTTTGTTCGCTCGTTGACCCTGCGGCACGACGGGAGCAAAGGGGTGTTCGGCACTTGCACAAAAAAATACTACCGACCACCGGGAACTGTGGAGATTTTTTTGCGCGAATGCCAAAGAATACCCCGTACCGTCGTGTTAATCAACTACGAGCGAATAAACTTTGAATGGAGATTATACTCTGCATGAAAAATAGAGGCGGCAAAGCCCCGCAGGGTGACACTGGACGACAGACATAAGAAAAATGGAAACCGTTGAGATAAAAGCAATGGCCCCGGAAAGAGCAAGTATGCGTATGCTGCCGTACATGGAGCATGGCGTAATGATCGGCGTCATACGCTTTCTTGCTCCCGTGGGCTTGAACAAACGGATAGTGGCGTGACGGCTCAGATTCATTATAAGGAGAAGGCGTATGGCACACTGATTTGCCGATTGGTGTCTTGTGAGGGAAGCGACGTCACCGGCGCATCCTCACAAGGCGTTGAGGCAAACCGGTGTGTAGCCTCCTCCCATAGTCGGGGTACGGTCGGATGGTGTCAGTGACCCACCGGATCACCGTCACCATCTGACGGCACAACCGACGCCAACACCGTGAGCCGCCACGCCTCTATCCGTTTCCGCAGTGGAAAATAGGATCTAAACTCTGTTTTTTGTATAAATCACCGTTATAATCGCAGAAATTTGTACCTACGAAGAATTTAATCGTAAGTTATATACAATTATTGGTAATCAGATATGTCTGTGTAACTTAATTTCGGCAATAAATTGGATTTATTGCCGAAATCAAGGAGCATATCAACATTGTCGTAAAATGGGGTTTTGCGCTATTGCGTCATAATAAGTGTCCCCAAAGGAATTTTATGCTTTGGGGCATTGGAGTACACCTTTATTAATCGCAACTTCTAATATTCCATTACTTTATCGAATGTAACTTCAGATTACATCATAATTCCCTTGTATCTCATTATATATAACAGGACGTATTAATTCTTTCAATCCCTTGAAATCTGCGCATTTTTTTAGTGTTAGAGTTGATTGTCCCCACCAATCACAAAAATTTCGTTTATAATAACCCTCAACACTTCTTCTTGGGAACTCCCCAATAATGCTATCAAATAATGTTGTGTATGTTGACACATGGAAATTTGTTGGTTGGATAAAATCGCTCCATGTGTCAAGCAATTCTGATTCGGGCTTTACATCAATAATTTCAATCTGGTCATAACGTCTAAATGTGGAGGAAAATGCGGTTTTCATTGCCTCAATCGCTTCAATATCAGTTTTGGGTGCACTATAACCAAAAATAGTCAATATACTGGCATTTTTGATTATCTCCAGTAGCCCATTCCAAGCGGTGCTAATGTATGGATCGGAATTGTAATTTTTCTTTTTTACTGGAAACAAAAGTTTAGGCAGATGCAGAGATGTAGCACCACATTTATAGCAACGTATATTTCTATATGACTGTATAGCATGGCATTCATTACAGATGCCAACTCCTATATTTCCATGCAGGAACACTAATTGCGGTAAATCATTAGTAATACGACAAACTCTGTTATATGCTTGGATTAGCAGGTCATCCCAATTAAAAGTAAATATATAATCTTTTGACCTTAAAGACAAAATTAAATAGTCATAGATAGTAGGTTGTTCCGGCAATACATATTGAGAGAATTTTTGTATTATTCTATTCTCCAACTCGTATTTTATTGATGTATATTCTGGTATGGTATCCAATTCAGAGTAAATATCTTCCAAATTGCGACTCTTAGTGTTTAATTTTACACCTGACAAGATGTCCAATAAATCCAATTCTTCAAGGAAATTATTCATAACGGAACATCTTAATCCGTTTTTATCACCATTCGGAATTGCCGCAATAGTCGCACCCGCGCCCAAAATAAACACATGAGGGCGATTTAAGATGAAGTCATGTATGTACTTTTCTATTTCTGCTTTGTTTTCCATTACAGCACAATAAGATTTACTTTATATCAACAATCTCAAATAAATCAGGCAATCTACTGTAAGATTCTCCCTCCGTACCGATAGTATTGGCATTGACTATTGCTGTATCAAGACGATTGTCTGCAAGCAACTCCGAAACCCATGATTCTTTGGAGAGGAATGATTGATGCTTGCTGAAATTGGGCATATAGCGGTGTAAGGCATTAATCACATCGTCAGACGTGGCGAAATAGCGATTTGTGTTCAGGTAATGCAAGAGAAACCAAAACTCAATAGACGGCATACTGTCACATAATATGACAGCAGGATTGTCTGCATACTTACGTTTCAGATCTTCAAA